>JBEEFT010000001.1:0-5615 GCA_041166225.1 Actinomycetota bacterium
AGAAGACGACGGGAGCCGTGTGGTACATCGGCGCCGGCGACAAGTAGATCGTGTCGGCGTCGGCCTGGATCGGCGACTTGTACGCCATCAACGGTGACGGGTCGCTGATCTTCGCGTCGCGCAACGGAAACAGGATTCCCTTGGGCACGCCGGTTGTGCCCGACGAATAGAACATGCCCGCGCCCTCGGGTTCGTCGTCGAGCGGCGTCGCTGGGTAAGACGCGACAGCGTCGTCGTATGGTTCCCACCCGTCCACCGCGCCGCCGACCATCAGGGGGATCTCGACCTTGATGTCCGCGGCCACGTCGGCCAACGCGTACGACGCGACGACGCTCCGCGCGCCGCAGTCGGCCACGATGTAGTTAGCCTCGGGCGCGGTCAGGTGCCAGTTGATTGGCGTGTAGTACAAACCGCTGCGCATCGCGGCCCACACCGCGTCGAAGTACTCGACCTGGTTGTGCAACAGGATCGCGACGTGGTCGCCCCGGCGCAGGCCGCGGTCGTACCAGAGTTGCGCGAGGCGGTTCGACCGTTCGTCGAGTTGTTGGTACGTGATCGTCTGACCGGACTCGGCCATGATCACCGCCGGGTGGTCGGGGCGGGTGCGCGCCCACGCCCCGATGTAATACGCCTGCTCTGCGGTCGCCCCGGCTGACATGGTGGCGAACGTTAGTTTTGATCACACATGGCGGGACGAGCGGCGCGGGGGCAACTGGGGCGGGTGGCGTACACCCTCTACGTGACGGCCTACTTCGCGGTCCTGGGGTTCGGCCTCGTCGGCGATCTCGCCGGCGAACACGCGCGAGCGCAGACGATTACGCCGCGGGCCTCGGCGGTGGCCGGCGCGGTGATCGCCGTGATAGTGATCGTCGCGGCACAGGTCGGGCGGACTGCGGTCGCGTTGCGCCCGTCGCCGGCCGAGGTCCAATACGCGCTGCTGTCGCCGATGTCGCGCCAAAGTTCGCTGGCCCGCGCTACCGGGCTGTCCGTCGTCGCATCGATGATCGGCACCGCGGTGGCCGCGCTCGTCCTGATGATCACCTCCGCTCCCCAATTCGGCGGACTTAGCGTCGGCATCCAACTCAGCTACGTCGCGTTCGCCGCCGGCGTCGGACTCGTCGCGTTCGCGCTGCACCTGTTGGTCGCCGAGCGACGGTGGCGCGCGCCGCTGCTGGCGCTGGCTTTACTCAGCCTCGCGGCGTCGGCCTACGACGTGAGCCGCGGCGCCGAAGTGTCGCCGTTCACCTTCGCGGTCCGGGCATTGCGCGAAGGCGCGCCGGCGCTATCCGTTCTCGGGCCCTTCGCACTCGGCGGCGTGGTCCTGTGGCTCGCGCTCGCCCGCGCCGAGCACATCCCGCTCGAGATGATCGGCCGGGGCAGCGACATCGCCGACCGGGCCGGCGTCGCGTTGCTGGGCAACGACCTGCGCACGCTGCTCATGCTGCAGCGTTCGATGGGCGCCCAACCATGGCGCACCCGGCCCCATGTCCGTTTCGGGTCACGTCTCGCGCGCCGCTTTCCGGTGCTTATGCGCGCGCTGCGCGGCATGGCGCGTTGGCGTCTATATCGCTGGTTGATGTTCCTCACGCTGTCCAGCGCGATCGGCGCGTTGTTGCGCGTGCATCCGGCCACGGCGCGCACGATCGGCCTGGCCTCGTTCGCACTGTGGCTGCTCGGCCTGATCCTGTGCGAGCCGCTGGCCCAGGAGAATGACCGCTCTGACCGCCTCTTCCTGCTGCCCCGATCCCGCACCATCGAGTATCGCCACGTCGCGGTGTCATGGTCGATCACGTTCGTGTGGCTGCTCGCCGTATCGTGGGCGACGGTTCGCGACCGCACGCCGGCGTTGTCGATCGTTGCCGTCGCCGCAGCCGCTGCCTCCGCCGCCACGACGGCTGCGGCGATCTCATACCGCCGCGAATGGAAGTCGGTCGTGAAGGAGACGTCGATCTTCATGCCGGACATGGGTAGCTCGGCGCTGCTGATCAGCGTCCTATGGCCGGCTCTGGTGGCCGCTGCGTGCCTGTTCCCGTGGGCGTCGCATCAAGACGGGCTCGTGATCGCGGCGCCGAGCGCAATCGTCCTCGGGTTCCTCGTGTCGTGGATCAACCGCGGCGGCGTCGTCAAGCTGTTCACGCCAGGAGTAACGCCGCGATGACCACGATCGACTTTCTCAATGTGACCAAGGCGTTCGGCGATCTGGTCGCGGTGCACCCCGTCACCGCGCACGTGCCCGATGCCGCGTGGTGGGTGATCGTCGGCGCAAACGGGTCGGGCAAGACGACTCTGCTGCAAATGACCAGCGGGCTGCAGTCGCCGAGCACAGGCACCGTGTGCGTCGGTGCCGCCGAAGCGGGTACGCCCGATGCTCGCCTCGAGGTGTCGTACTTGTCCGACTCGCCGGCGTTTTACTCCGACCTCAGTGTCGCCGAACACATCGACTATCTCGCCGGCCTCTTCGAGGACGACGCCGTCGCCGATCGCGCCCACGACATCATGCGCGCCTTTCACCTGCACACCCGGGTCGACGACCTGCCCGACACATTCAGCCGCGGCATGAAGCAGAAGACCGCGATCGCGTTGGCATTGGCCCGTCCGTCCACCGTGTTGCTGTTGGACGAGCCCACGCGCGGCCTCGACGCCGAGGGCGCCGAGACGATGGTGTCGCTATTGCGGGCGCGGCACGACCACGGCACCACGGTGATGACTGTGACGCACGAACCCGAACGGTTCGCGGTGCCGAACGCGATGCAACTGCGAGTCCACGAAGGGGTCTTCGAGCACCCGAAACCGATGAACGGCGATTAGCTAGGCGACGTTCATGAGGCGGCTGAGGTTGCCGCCCATCACCTTGGCGACGTCGTCCTGCGGAAGCCCCTCGAGCGAGTCGATGAACGACAGCGGGTCGCTCATGCCTTCGGGATGCGGGAAGTCGGAACCGAACAACACGTTCTCGACGCCGAGCAACTCGACGAGCCCGGTGGGATCGTCTTCGTGGAACGGGTGCACGAAGATGTTGCGCTTGAACACTTCGACGGGGTTCTCTTCGAACATGTGCGGGTTCAAGTCGTAGGCGACTTCCATGTCGTGCAGCAACGTGCGCACCCAACCCGAACCGTTCTCAACCGGCGCGATCTTCAGCTTCGGGAACCGCGTACACAAGCCGTGGCCGACGCAGCTCGCCATGGTGTCGATGATGGCGCGGTGGTGCGCGCCGCAGATCGCCTCGAACGCGCCGCTCTTGTTCGCGAACGGCGTGAACTCGTCGTCGCGGAAGCCTTCCCACTCGTTGAGGTAGCGCTGGTATCCGCTGTCGGACGCGTGCATGCCGACGACGATGTCGGCCTCTTCGACGAGCTTCCAGAACGGGTCGAACTCAGGCAGCGCGAACGAGCGACGCCCCTTGAAACCCGGCACGGGGGCGGGACGGATCAGGATGATCTTGGCGCCGTTCTCGAGCACGAACTCGAGCTCTTTGATCGCCTCTTCGACGATCGGCAGCGTGATCACCGGCGTCGGGAAGATGCGGTTCTCGAAGTTGTAGGTCCAGTGCTCGAGCATCCACTGGTTCAGCGCGTGGATCACCGCGTGGATGGCCTCGGGGTCGTCGCTCAGCCGCTCCTCGACCAGCGAAGCGAGCGTGGGCCACATCACGGCGCGGTCGAGACCGATCTCGTCCATCAGCTGCAGACGGGGACCGGGCTCCCGGAACGCGGGCGGCGACTCGATCGCCTTGCCCATGATTTCGCGCCGGCTCTTACCTTCCTTGTTGCCGCTCTTGAAGTACTCCTCTTGGGCCCCCGGCGCCGCGACCTTCTCGAAGGTGGGGTTGGGGATGTAGTCGCTGATGCGCCCGCGCAATGCAATCTTCGTGCGCCCCTCGACCTGCACGTACTTGACGATGCCGGCGTAGCGGTCAGGCAGGAACTTCGTGAGCGCATCCGGCGTTTCGTACATGTGGTTGTCGACATCGAAGACCGGGAAGTCGAGCTGGCGTGACGGCATTGCGTTTCCCCCTGGGAGGCGTAAGTGACACGAGTGTTAGAAGAACTCGCCAACTATACGTCGCACCGCAGTCACGTTCACCTGGCGGCGCCGGGTTGTCGGGCGATTACTTCAGCAGTCGCGACACGATCATGCCGATTAGTACAACGGCGCCGAGTCCGCGGCGGAACGGGTTCACGCCTTTCATGATCTCGAGCACAGCCCACACCACGAGCGCGATCGCTGCGAGAACACTGAAGACGCCGTGCGCCGACCCGTTCTTCACAAGCGCGGCGAGCACCGACGCTGCAATAAACGCCCACAGCGGGATGTTCGGCCACTGCCAGATCGTGATCTCGCCGGTCTCGCGGTTTTTGAACAGCCAGTCCACAGCGTTCTTCACGGGTGACACCGTAGAGTGCCGCGCATGGCCGACCCCATCGACACCGTCACCCGCTTTTGCGCCGCGTGGAGCGCTGGCGACCTTGACGCGATCCTTGCCTTCTTTACTGCTGATGCGATCTACCACAACATCCCGCTTTCTCCAGTACAGGGTGTCGACGCCATCCGCACCACCATCGAAGGCTTCAGCGCCGGCGTAGACAAGGTCGAGTTTGAGGTTCTGGCAATCGCCGCGGCCGGAAACACCGTGCTCACCGAACGCGTCGATCGGTTCATCTCTGAAGCCAAGACCATCGCCTTACCCGTAATGGGCGCCTTTGAAATCGTCGACGGAAAGATCGCCGCGTGGCGCGACTACTTCGACCTCAACCAGTTCATGTCGCAGTTGGCGAACTAAGGCCGCGCTTAACTGAAGCGGCCGAACAAAAATTTGGCGACGTCGGTGCCCGGTTCGTACGCGCCAGCGAGCGACGACATCATGTAGCCGCCGTCGATGATCAGCGTGATGCCGCTGATGCCGCGGGCGGCGTCGCTGTTCAGGAACGCCATCGTGTCGCCCATTTCCTCGGGGGTGCCGAAGCTCGTGCCGGTCGCCTCGCGCCAGTCTTGGCCGAAGGTGAGCCACAAGTCTTCGTTGGCACGGGCGAGCGGCGTGTCCGTCGGGCCCGGGCAGATCGCGTTGATGCGCACACCCTTCTGCGCGAACGGGAACGCTTGACGTGCGACATACGTGCACATCACCTGCTTGCTGAACATGTAGTTGTCGCGGCCGAAGTTGGCCTCGTCGTCGATCCACGCAGCGGCCGATTCGAAGTCGGGTGTGGCCAGCAACGAGCCGACAGCCTCAGCCTCGCTCTCCCAGCCGAGCCCCGCCGCGCTCGAGATGAAACACACCGCGCCACCGCGGCTGAGTGTGCCTTCGTTGACGAGGCGTTCGGCGATGTGTCGGTGCGCGATGAAGTTGATCTTCATGAGCCCAGGCGTTCCGTCGGCGACACCCGCCGCGCTGAACACGGCGTTAATAGGGCCACCGACCTGGTCGAGGGCAGCGTCGACCGCGTCCTTGTCACGCAGGTCAACCTGGATCGATTCCTTCACGTCGAAGTCGACGGGCGCGTAGTCGAGCACGATGACCTCGCCGCCCAACTCGACCACCGTTTTGGCCGCCGCTGCGCCCATACCGCTGGCGCCGCCGACCACCAGAACCCGCTTGCCGTCATACCGAAATG
>JBEEFT010000002.1:0-37051 GCA_041166225.1 Actinomycetota bacterium
GTGGGCACTCAACGGTTTGCTGCGATACATGTCCGCGCAGAAGCTGCGAACTCCGAAAGGGCTCGACTGGTTGGAGTCTCAAGTGCCAGGAAGTGACTCCAACGAGCGACTTCGTGCCTTGGTTCAACTGCAAGGGCTCTACTCCGCGATCTGGTGTGAGTGTGTCTGGCAGATCGCCGATGCGCGGAACTCGGACACCAAGTTCATCGTGTCGGATCATCCGGTGACGATCTACAACCGTGCGTGCGGCCCACGTAACGAGCGGTGTCGCGGGGCCAACGACCCCGACATTCGCTTACACGCATCACACACGGTCTTTCCTCTCGATCTTGAAAGGGTCTTGATTCTCACGAACCTCTCGTGGGCCAGGAATCCGTATCAGGCCGCCACGGGCGCGCGGCCGAACCCTTTCCTTTATCGAGAGACGATCTTCAACTTCACTGACGTTCAAACACACAGACTTCTCGCTGAGCGTGAGGTGCGCGAGATCAACTTCATCATCAAGAGCCGTGCTTACAGCTTCATCGCCGGCGCACGAGACGACTGGCTCTTCCCCGAACGGCACGTGTCCAAGTCGGATTGGGCGACATTCGGTGATGGTTACTTGCTTATGCCCGACCCGCGCTCACTGGCTCACGGCGGCGAGTACGTGCTTGGTTACGAGGACGGATCTACGCAAGCGTTCGACGTCTACGGCCGACGACCATGGCAGCAAGATTTCGGTGACTTTGAGAGCGACGGACACGACGCTCTTCAGCGCTTCCAGGGTGAGTTCGCCAGGCTGAACGGGCCCTTTCGGCGAGGACGATCCTTTCAAGCGATGAGGCTGGAGGACGCACGCGACAGCGACGACTTCCACGAGTACCACCTCGGCCTCTCGCAGCCCCGTCCACGACGGTAAATGCCTTCCGCGACTCGTAGTAGCGCTCACGCGCGAGCCAGTTCTTGGCATACGCGGCGGCAGCGGCAGGAGACGCGCTCGCGCTCGCGAGTCATCGCGCCCCATTCGATTCATGGCGCATTTATGGCGCATTCCTTGAGATTCGCCTCCGTCCGCCGCAGGGCGTCACCCCGAGTGACCTGCGCATTCGTTCGTGCACGCCCGCCGGCATCCGTCGAGATCAGCTTCCCAAGCTGAGAACGCGGGTTCGATTCCCGTCACCCGCTCCATCCATCCCGTCCATACCCGCCGGCATTCGCCGTGCGGCCGCGGCTAGTCCTCGGGAGGCAGGTACGGCCAGGCCACGGTGTGCATTCCCGCGGCTTGCCGACCGAGTGGCGCGGCGAACCCTGGCGAGAACATCACGTGCGCACCGGCCGACAACACGTCGCGGCGTAGCCGGTCGAGGTACGCGCCGTCGCGTGACGCCGAGCTGCCGAGAAGCCGACTCGCGACGTCGACTGCGTGCGTCCCAGCGGCGAGCGACTCGATGACCGCCAATCCGATGCGCGCCGAAACTTCGCGCGGTGGTCGGTCACCGCGCAACGCGTGCGAGTACGCCTCGTCGAGGTTGTCGAACAGGAAGCCGCGGGTCGAGCGCAAACGTCGATCGGCTTCGGCGAAGGCCATCTGACCCGCGACGTCGACACCGAACGGCGGCTTGGGACCTCGTTGCGGCGCGTCGCCGTGCAACTCGATGTGTTCGCACGCCGCGTTCAACGCGGCGCGCCCGATGCCCAAAGGAACCACGCCGAGTGACGGCCCGAGGATGTCGAACATGCGCATGCGGTAAAGCGCGTCGTCGCACTTGACCGGCGCGAAGAGATCGGTGACGAACGCGTCGTCGACGTCGACGTCGTCCACCACGACGTCGTGGCTACCGGTGCCACGCATGCCGACCATGTCCCAGGTTTCGTCGATCACGAAGTCGTCGGCGGGAACGAACACCATCCCGGTGACCGGGCCGGCCGGGCCCATCTTCGGCGCACCGTCCTCGAAATGCATGACGCCCACAGCGCCATATACGGCCTGGTGACAGTTGCTTGCGAACGGCCAGCGTCCCGTGACGCGATAGCCGCCGTTGTGCCGAGAGAGTTGACCACTGGGTGCGAAACCGCCCATGCCGCCTTTGTGCGGGTCGGGCAACAACGATTTGCCGGCCGTCGGATCGAGCAGCGCCATGATTGTGTTGCAGCCGATGTTGATACCGGCGCACCATCCCGCCGACGCGTCGCCGATGGCAATGGTCTCGACGACTTCGGCGAACACGGACGGGTGGGTTTCGTCACCGCCCAGCGCAGTGGGCAGCGTGATTGTCGTGAGACCCGATGCGTCTATGGCATCGACGACGGGCTTCGCCAGCCGATGCCCGGCTTCGGTTTCGTCGGCGTGCGTACGCGCCGCGGTGGCGATCTTCTGTGCTTTGGCTAGTGCAGGGCCCCGTTCCATGTAGGCAGCATCGCGCTGAGTCACCGGTTCCGGAAGAGGGGTGGCACCACATCTGGAGGGGGTGGCAGGACTACCACCGCACACCGCGCCCGCGTGTTCGCAGCGGGTTCGATGCGTGTACCTTCGGCAGTCGTGCTGCAACGCGAATACCCGCGACTACGGGGCCATCTTCATGCGTTCGCGACCGTGTTGTCGGTGCCCGCCCTCGTGTGGCTCGTGCGCGCCGCGCACACAACCGAAGCCGCGGTGGCCGCGTGGATCTACGGCATCGCCGCCGTGTTGTGTTACCTGACGAGTTCGAGTTACCACATCGCGGCGCGCACGGAACGGGCTCGGGCGTTCATGCAGCGCATGGATCATTCGATGATCTACGTACTAATCGCCGGCACCTTCACGCCCGTAGGCATCCTTGCGATGAGTGGTTGGTGGCGATGGATCCTCGTGGCGCTCGTGTGGTCCGGTGCCGCGTTCGGCGTGGCGCTCTGGATTCCGCGGCGACCGCGGCTGCCGCGGTTCGGCGTCGCGCTCTACATCATCCTGGGATGGGCGGGACTCGTCGCGCTGCCGGCTTTGGCCCGGCGCCCCGCGAACCTGGTGTTGGTCGCGCTCGCCGGCGTGCTCTACACCGTGGGCGCAATCCTGTTCGGCCGCAAGATGCCGAAACCACACGCCGACTGGTTCGGCTACCACGAGTACTGGCACGTGATCGGGGTGACGGCGGGCGCGCTGTTGTTCATCGTTAACTTCGGCCTGATCGCCGGTAACCCGCTCTAAGTCAAAAGGGCCGCGTCGGTCGCCTCACGCGCGAGGCCGGTCATGCCCAGACTCACAGCGGTCTCAGCGACTTCGGCAAGCACATTCCTGTCTCGTCGCAGCGCGCCCAGCGCGTACCGGGTTCGAGCAACAAGCGCGGGCGCGTCGACGCGCTGTTCCAGTTCGAGCGCCGCCTCGTAGTGATCGACGGCTGCGGCGGTGCCGCCCAGGAGGCTCGCGAGCATCCCGAGGTAGCGATCGGCCGCGCCCGAGCAGATCACGCCCCAGCCCACCACCAGAAGGTGGCCGCGGTGCGGCAGCAGCAAATCGTAGAAGCGCGCCGCCGCCTTCCGGTCACCTACTCGCACCGCGGCCTCTGCGAGTTGGGAGAGCGCGACGGATGCCGTGGCGTCGCCGACGAGGTCACGGGCCTCTAAGTCGTGGAGGCGCTCGATGTGCGATGCGGCGGCGTCGAGCGCGCCCGCCTCGGCCAACGTCAATGCCAGAGCACCCCGGAACCCGATGATCGTCGGGTTCTCCTCGACCGCCGCTGCCAGCACCGGCGCCAGGTCAGCTGCGGTCCCGCGCTCACGATGGAGCCAGTACAGCTGCCCTGTCCAGATCGCCACCAACGGCGGCCAGCCGGTTTCGGCCGCGGCTTTGCCGACCTCGTCGACGCCAGCCGCGGCGGCGTCGAGACGTCCGTCGAGGAACGCGTCGAGCACGTCGTACGACGTCAAGAACGCCGAGGCGGGCAACAGGCGCAGACCACGCAACTCAGCCCGGAACGCTTCAACTTCTTCACGGAACCCGGCTCGGTCACCGAGTTCGAGTCGAATCGGGATCAGAAGCCGGCGGACCAGCCAACTCGTGTTCGACGGCGGACCGTTGTAGATGCGCTGTGCGTGCAACGTGAGATCGAGTCGCCTGGCCGCGTCGCCAGTGCCGAAGCACGAGACGGCGTGCACGCACGCGCCGATGACCTGGGGCGTAACGTCGCCCGTCGACCGCGCGAGTTCTACGGCGGCGTCGGCGAGAGGTGCGCCGCGGTCTGGGTCGCGTCCGCTGGCGACGATCCCCCACGCCAGTCGAGCGAGTAACTCACTGCGCAGGGCCGGGGCGTCGACGCCGAGAACTTCCACGCACTCTTCAGCCAACGCGACCCAGCGATCGTCGAGCTCGTTCGTGTCGCTGGTCCACTCGTCGAGCACGATCGCGGCGCGCGCGATCAGCTCGGTCGCGCCGACGCGGCGGGCGTCGTCGACCGCGCTCCATACGATTTCGGCGCGCTGCGTGAGCTGGACGTTGTCCGACTGCGCGCGCCCGATCAACAACAGCAGCTCGGCCCTCGCCTTCAGGTCGGGTGTTGCTTCTGCGTCAACGAGTGCAAGGGCGCGCGACGCGATCGCCAATGCGTTGTCGTGCGCGAGCTGCCGCAGCGCGTCGTCGGCGGCGAATATTGCCCAGTGCGCGGCTTCGGCGGCTGCGCCGGCTTCGGCAAAATGATGCGCGATGACGGCCGCGTTGCCTCTTGCATCGGGCCACTCCGTCAACACGTCGGCCACTCGTCGATGCAGGCGCGCCCCGCGCGCCGACGACAGCCGCGCGAGGAGCGCGTCACGGGTGAGATCGTGAGCAAATCGAAACTGATCGCGCTCCATCTCGACCAGGAACTCGCCTGCAACGGCGGCGTCGACTGCATCGAGGATGACCTCCTCGTTTTCGACCGCGACGGAATCGAGCACCGCCACTGAAAACGTGAGGCCGAGGACGGCCGCGGTGGTCAAGACCGCGCGGTGCTCTGCGTGCAGGCGAAGGAGCCGACGGTCGACAACCTCGAGGATGCTCTCGGGCACCTCGTCGGCCGCCAACGATCCCGCGGCGAAATCGAGACCGTGCTCGACGAGTTCGTGCACGAAAAACGCGTTGCCGTTTGTTCGGTCTCGCAGACGCGCCGCCGCGACACGCACGGAATCGGCATCCACGTCGGGATCTACCGTCGCCCTCACGACGCTCTCCACTGCGGCCACGTCGAGGCCGCCGACAGCAATCCGCTGCGTCCGGAGCTTCCGCGACGCATCCGCAATTACTCCCGCGAATGCGTCGTCGGGCTCGACGTCGGTTGTGCGGTAGGTGACGCAAAACAGGATCGGCGCGTTCTCCTCGGGTTGCAGGAGTTTCCGCAGCATCGACACCGAGGGTGTATCGGCCCACTGAGCGTCGTCGACCACCAACATGAGCGGCCTCGCCACCGCGGCTTCTCGCAGGACAACGCCCGCGGCGTGGAACATGCGGTGTCGCTCGATGCCGGCGTCGACGGCACTCGCGGCACGGTCGAGCCGGGGCGGAACGAGGTCCGGGACAAGATTGGAGAGGTCGGCGACAACTGCGCTGACCGCGGGCGCGGCGAGAAGGTCGGGACGGGCGCGCAACAACTGCGCGAGCGCCTCGGCAAATGGCTGATATGGCAGTGCTATTTCTTCGTCGCAGCGGCCGAACACGACGGCGCCGCCGGTCGCCACCACCCGGCGCGCGAACTCGCCGGCCAACGTCGTCTTGCCGACGCCGGGCTCGCCACCGAGCAACACGCCGACGGGACCCTCGGCACGCGCCCGCGCCCATAACTCGTCGAGCTGCGCCATTTCGGCTTCACGGCCGAACACGTCGCGGTTGCTGCGCAGTTGGACGGGCACTTCCGGAACTGCGCTCGGTCGCCGTGCCGCGGCGCGACCTTCGGTGCGCAAGAACAGTTCGTAGACGCGCTCAGTACCGCTCATTCCCCGAAGGGTGTGTTCGCCCAGTTCCTCGAGCGCGGCGCCGGGCGGAAGTTGATCTCGGATTACCGCAGCTGCGGCCGACGACACAACAACTTGTCCGCCCGCGGCGAGGGACCGCAGGCGAGCGGCGCGGTTGAGTGTCGGGCCGAAGTAGTCGCCGTCGCGCTCGTGTGCTTCTCCGAGGTGAATAGCCATGCGGACGCGCAACGGGGCATTCGTCGTCCACGCCTCGGAGCGGAGTGCACTCTGTAGCGCCGTCGCCGCGGTGGCCGCTTCCGATGCGCGCTGAAACACGCTTAGCGTCGAATCACCTTCCCCTTTGTGCTTCAACACAAAGCCGCCCGAAACGGAAACGACCTCGTCGACAAGTTCGTCGTGACGCATCAGAGCACCAGGCATCTCCGTGGATTCGGTATCCCACAGCGCCGTAGATCCCTCGATGTCGGTGAGCAAGAACGCCACGACACCGCTCGGGAGGCGGTCGACAGCGGCGTTCACGTCCGGCATCGTACGGAGCGCAGAACAGGAAGCGGACGCGCCGGTGACTGAACCCGACGATGTTCGTCGCGGCGCTACTCGCAGGCGGTGACCCTCCCGCCGTCGGCGCCGACGTCGCAGCGGTCGGTGCCGGCGCCGCCGTCGAGCGCGTCGTAGCCGAACTCGCCGAGCAGCGTGTTGTTGATGGCGCTGCCCACGAGTTGGTCATTGCCGCCTCCACCGATGATGGTTTCGACGTCGGCGCGCACGTCGTCGTGCTCTTTCGCCTCGCCGTCGTCGGCCTTGACGTTGGGCGTGACGGAGATGGCGTTGCCTCGCTCGACGTAGGACAGCACGTCGGTTCCGGTGCCTCCCGCAACAACGTCAGCACCGTCGCTGGTGCGCTCGGACAGAAACACGTCGTTGCCGGTGCCCCCGTCGAGAGCGTCGTTACCCTTGCCACCGACGATGATGTCGTCGCCGGCACCACCGTCGACCTTGTCGGCGCCGCCGAGCGCGCAGATCACGTCGTTGCCTGAAGTGCCCTTCAATGTGTCGGCGCCCGACGTGCCGGTGATCGTGCAGTCGGGACGAATGGTGAGCGCGTAGACGCCCGTCTCGTCGTCGGCGCCGTCGTGGACGCGCACCGAATAGGTGCCGCTTACCGGCAGCGCGCACGCGACCTGCGCGGTGACACCCGCGCGCGCCGCACACAGCGCTTCACCTTTCGGTGAGTACACGTCGAGGTCGACCTCGATCGGTGACGCACCGACGGTGGTTGCGCGCACGACTTCGGTGGCTTTGGCTGTGCCCGCGAACGTGTACCAGTCGTTTGCGCCGGCGCTGCGCAGTGCCGCCTCGCGCGGCCGGGTCACGCTGAGACCTACGGCACCGACGGGGCGGTTCGCTCGCTGCGCGTCGATGCGATACCCGCCTGTGTCGTCGCCACCCGAGTCGAACACCGACACCGCATAGTGGCCCGCGGCAGGCACGGGGCACAGCACCTCGGCGCTCGCTCCGGCGCGCGCTGAACAGATGACCTTCTTCGACGCGTCGCGCACGTCGATGTCGACGTCGAGACCTGAATTGGCTGCGCCGACGACGTGCACGAGCGCAGCGTCACCGGCCGCAGCCGTGAGGCTGTAGACGTCGACTTCTTTCGCCGCGCTGATCGTGCACGACACCGGCGTGGCGTAGGCCAGCGTGTTCGGACACGCGGCCGCGGCGGCGGCGGACCCGCCGCGCGGCGCAAGCTGCGCAACAACGACGACAGTGAACGTCAGGAGCAGGCCGACAAAGGACCGCTTCGTAAACATAGGAACTCCCACTCATTTGGAACTAGGTGATGAGGGGAGTGGATGCGTTTGATCCCAGCACGCGAGGTCGCCCCGCGCAAGAGGTCATTTCACGATGAAGGGCGACGCGAGCCGCTGGCGTTACGCGGGCGGGCACACTCCCGTGCCCCGGCCCTCGGGGTTCGCGGGCGACGTGTTGCTCTTGATGTCTCCGGTGAACACGATGGCGGCTTCGTTGAACCCCGACGTCGTAGCCGGTGTCTTCACCTGGGACGCACCACGAGCCTCGGCCACGGTCTGGAGGTAGTCGATTGTGGACGGGTCCGGTGAGCGGATGATGGTGCCGGCTCCCCCGCCGTTGCACACGAAGTAGGTGTTGTACGGACCTGCCCAGTCGACCAGCCGATCGGCGATCCCGGGACCGTTTTGTTGGAAGTCGGCCTGCATGGTGTCCTGGTCCCACCCGCCGTAGAGCAGGTCGAAGCCCTGCAGGTGATCGACTGCGCCGTAGGTCTTCCATGCGCTCGGATCAGTGGAACGCGGCACGACGTCGAGATGGTCTGCACCGGTGCCGCCGTACTCGTCGTCGTTGCCCGGGCCACCCCACATCACGTCGTCACCTTCGCCGCCGAACAGGTAGTCGTCGCCGGCATTGCCGTTGATCATGTCGACACCGGCGCCACCATGAATCGCGTCGTTGCCGGCGCCACCGAGCAGCACGTCGGCACCAGCAGCTCCGTTGTTCTGCATGAACGAGAACAGCTGAACTTGCCGGGTCAACGTCCCCTTCTGGTAGACGGCCGAGCTCAGGAACGGAGCGTTCCCCTTGGACGTAGCGGCCCGGCCGCCGTTCTCGAGCGTGGTCGTGATGCGGCCGAGGTCGCCGACGATCGCATCCGCGCCGTCGTTGCCCTGGATTGTGTCGTCGCCTTGCTGGCCGATCAACTCGTCGGCCCCGTTGTCGCCGAAGATCGCGTCGTTGCCGAAGGCTCCGGTCGGCTCGGGTGACGTCGCAGTCGCGGTCGAGCGAATCACGATGACCTGGTACTCGGCGTTCTGGTTCCCGTTCTGGTTGCCCAGGGTGCGCCACGTGCCGTCGGCGTTGAAGGCACGCGTGATTGCGCCGTTGTCGCCTAGCACGACGTCCGCGTTGTCGTTGCCGTGGATCGTGTCGGTGCCGTCTGCGAGCCCGGTGGGTGCCGCGCCGCCGGCGACGAGACCGTCAGCGGTGGAGCTGCCGCCGACGATGTCGTCCTGTCCGGCCCCACCGTTGATTGTGTCGGCGCCCGAGTTGCCTTCGATCACGTCGTCGCCCGCGTCGCCGTTGAGGGTGTCGTTCGCACCTTGGCCGAACACCAGGTCATTGCCGTCTCCGGCGAACACGGTGTCCATGTCGCGAACGTTGGGGTCGGCCGCCGCCGCGGTGGTCTCGACATCGAAGAGCCGGACGGAGCGCGTTAAGGAACCGTCGAACGCGTTCGTCGCGCCACTCGAGCGGATGCGAGCGTTGTCCCCGGCGATCACGTCGCTCGCGCCACCGCTGTTGGACGACGGCGTGCACGAAGACAGGTCAGCCGGCGTCGTGGGTTCCGCGCCGTCGCCGTGGATCGTGTCGCGCCCGTCGAGCAGCCCGTTGCCGTTCGAAGCGGCCCCGATCGCACCGTCGCGAGCGGACCCGCCGCCGACAATGTTGTCTTGACCGGCGCCGCCCATGATGCAGTCGTCGCCGTGATTGCCTTCGATCGCGTCGTTGCCGTCGCCGCCAAACGCGCGGTCGTTGCCCCCCTGACCGAAGATGACGTCGTCGTCGGCATCCCCAGCGAGAGTGTCACCACTGAACGCGGTGGTGACGGGTGCGGTGCCGACCACGGCGACGTCGAGCAGCCGCGTGGGTTGGCCCGGCCATGCGACGGCGTTGTCACCGAAGATTGTGTCGGTGCCCGCGCCGCCGCGCACCGTGTCGGCGCCGTCACTCTTGCCGGCCACGTTGTGACCACCGATCAGAATGTCGTTGTCAGGACCGCCGTTGAGGGTGTCTGCGCCGTACTGGCCCAACACCCAGTCGTTGCCCGCGCCGGTTGCGATCACGTCGTCGGCGCCGGTGGTCCCGGCCGACATCGCGCTCGCGATCAGCCGCTCGACGCCGTCGGTCTTGTCACCGGGGCCGCCGTTGCCGAGCACGGTTACTGCTACATCCGACGCGTTCTTGTACGTCACCCGGCCGGCGTCACCGAACACCACATCCGATGCGCTGCCCGTCGTGATGTTGTCGGCGCCGACGCCGCCGAACACGGTAAGAGGCAGGCTGTGGCCAGTGGCGTCAAATGTGTCGTTGCCCTCTTCGAGGTTGACGTTCGTGAAGCCGTCGATCCCTGCGTCGAGGTCGCTCACGACGTTGTCGTTGCCGAGGTTGGTGTTGAGTGTGGTCACCGTGTTCACACCGACATCTCGGCGCGCCCCACCCAAGCGAAGCGCGTCGTCGCCCTGGCTCGACCACACCGTGATGCCGCCGGCGAAGTTGCCCGCGGCGCCGTACGTGATCGCGCCGGTCGACAGCCCAGTGACCGAGTGCTCGTCGATCAGCGCGCGCGCGGCGGTGGTGCCGTCGCCAACGCTGGCTGCGTCGTCACTGATCATCAGGGTCTGGCGCCCCGCGCCGCCGTCGATGGTGAGCGGCCCGTCGACGTCGTCGAGCGTGCCGACGAGGTAGTCGGTGTCGGTAGTGGGCGTCAGCGCGGCGGTGTCGGCCACATAGAAGCGATCGTTGCCGTCGTTGCCGTGCACCACCGTGTTGGTCGACGTGCCCTTGATGTTGGCCACGTCGTCGCCGGCGCCGAAGGAGACGTCGAGCAGTTCCGCAGTGTTATGGGTTATCCCCTGGGTTGAAAGACCCATGCCCGTGATCTGTCCTTGCACGCTGGTCAGCGTGTTGGCGGTGGGGTCGCCGCTGTCGTCGACGAAGACGCGGTCGTTCGTACCCGCGCCGCCGACCACGTCGAGCAACGCGTTGATGCCGTGCACCGTGCCGCCCGTGTTCGGCGCGAGCGTGCCGACGTTGATCGTGTCGTCGCCCGCCTCACCGTTGATGCGCGTGCTCGCCGAGACGCGCTGCACGTTGACGACGTCGTTGCCGCCTCCAGCGAGAATCGCCGTTCGGACTGCGCCGGGCGGCTGAGCAACCGCGTGCGTCGACAGCACATTGAAGGTGTCGGCCTGGCTGTCGAGTTGCACGTTTGCGAACTCCATCGCCGTGTACTGCACGCCGGCGGGGTACGTGGTACCTGCGATCGTGGCGCCGGTTCCCATGCCGAGTCCGGTCACGCTGTCGCTCGTCATCGTGCCGACGTTGCCGCTGGCATCGTTCGAGGCGTCGATTCGCAAGGTGTCGCCCACGTTCGTGCCGCTGGTGACCGCGGGCGCGTGCGCACCCGTGGCGTCTTCACCGGGAAGCACTACCGGTGCTGCAATCGACGAATCAAACTCGGGGTCGGCGTCGCCGCTTACGCGGACGGGGCCCTGCACACCGGTGACGTCGCCGTTGTTGCCGATCACGAACGTGTCGCTGTTCTCGCTGCCGAAGAGCGCAGTGGCAACAGTTGGCGCGGTCGACAGAACTTGGAAGACGTCGTCGCCTTCCAAACCCTGCCCTTGTACCGACTCAACGTTGACGTAGGTCGCGGTCACCGCACAGTCGGCCGGGTTCGGCAGCTTTGTGGTGGCGTCGATGCGGCAGATCTTTAAGCCGGTGCTCGACACGAGGAACCCGTCGTCGAGTTCCGTGCCGACGAGTACGACCGTGTCGGATCCGGCACCGCCGTCGATATTGACGAGGTCGTTGTGGATGTAGTCGAAGTCTTCGACTTGGAACTGGTCGGTTCCGGCCTGGCCGCTCATGGTGAGCGAACCGGACTCGACGAAGGCGCGCAGCACGAACGTGTCGTTGCCGTCGCCGCCGAGCAGGTTCAACACACCCTTGTTGCTGTAGACGTTGAACAGGTCGCTTTCTGTGCCACCGTCGATGGTGGTGGCATACGAGATGCCCTTGGACAGTCGGCCTCGGGTCGTGTCCGCAGTGGCGAACACGTCGGCTGCGTTAATGCCGTGGGCGGTGTCGCGGGGGTGCTCGAAGACCTGACCGATCTGGAACGTGTCGGTGCCGGCCGAGCCTCGCAACGTCGCGGGCACCGCGGCGTCGTCGAGGGCGACCTTGTCCCGGCCCTCACCGGTGTCGAGTTCGAGCGCGTCGAGGCTGTGGTCGTAGTTCACGCGGTCGACCAGGTCTCCTGGTGCGAGCATCGCCACGAAGCCGGAGGTCGGCAGCGCGGTGAGATTGCTCGACGTTGCGCGCAGCAGGAACGTGTCGCGCCCGGGCGTGCCGAACACGCGCAGGCGGTCGGTGGTTTCCGACCCGGTGTCGGTGACGTTGATCGTGCGGGTCTGGCCGCTCATGGGCGCGTTGACCGTGTCGGCGCCGCCCGCGGTGTCGAGCGACATCCCGTTGGGCATGTCCGGCGTGAGCGTGTACGTATCGGCGCCCGAACCGCTGTGAATCACGTCGATCTGGTCGGATTCGTAGGTGAGGGTGTTGGTGCCGTCGCCGATTGTGGCTTCGCCGAACGACGACGTGCCCGTGAGCGCGCCGGTGACGGTGCCGAAGTCGGCGGTGTCGTGGCCGACGGCGTCGTCGAGCGAGTCGGTGCCCCACGCTGGTCCGAACGTGTAGGTGTCGTTGCCGTCGTTGCCTTGGAGGTCGTCGTTGCCGGCGCCACCGACGATGTTGTCGTTGCCGTCGCCGCCCTCGATCACGTCGACGCCACCGCCGCCCCGCAACGTGTCGTCGTTGCTGCCGCCTTGAATCTTGTCGGCACCCGCGCCGCCTTGCAGCGTGTCGGCTCCGGCGCCGCCGATCAGTTCGGCCGGGATCGTGATGGCCGGGTCGATGGTGACGGAATCGGCACCCGCGCCAAGGTCACCAAGGATCCCGAGGATTTTGTTGGTCGGGAACTTGAGTGACGGCTTGCTGCCAGCGCCGGTCCACGACACCTGGATGTTGGTGCCGCCGTCGACGGGCGTGAGCGCGAAGCCTTCGGCGACGTCGCCTTCCCCGTCGTATCGATCGGGGGCGTGTTGCGGGCCTCCGTTGAGGATGAGTTGGCCGTCGACCAGCTTCGCGATCTTCGTTTCAAGCTTGCACTCGAGCGCCCAGTCCACGAGCGTCCAGTCGTTGCTGTAGCTCTCGTCGAACACCGTGATCCCGAGCGCTTTCGCCTTCGCCCGCAATTGCAGGAAGGCGCTGAAGTTCACCGACGGACGGAACGGGCACAGCACTTCGGCGAGCTCTTTGGGTTGGCCCGGGATGATGCTGGCCGTCGCTACCTGGCTGATCTCGTACAGATGGAACTTGCCGTCGCCGCGCTCGGCGGCCGGGATCGCGACCGACTCGTCGTTGAAGTCGATGCCTGCGGTGAGATTGACGCCTGCAGAGCCCCGGAAGCTGGCCGACGCCACGCCCCCAGCGACGGAGAAGTCGCCGCTGATCGTGCCCGACACCCGACCGCCGACCGACACCTCTTGCAGGTCCTTGGTGGCGTCTTTGAAGTCGACGAGGTACACGCCGTCGAGCGGCGAACGGCCCGGCTGCAAACCCGTGGAGTCGTAGCCGAACCCGAGGCGAACTTCGAGGCCGATGAAGCCGTCGACCTGCACGCTGATGCTGCCGCTGACGAAGCCGATGTCGAGGTTGAACAGCGTCTGGCTCCAGTGAATGTTGGGGCCGATGTTCAACGGGGGAGCACGGAATTCGATGAAGCTGACCGTCTGGCTGAAGTCGCCACCCAGGATCATGCCGACGGCCGTCATCGGGTCGTCGAGGATCGGGAAGCTGAACATCTTGCCCGGCGACGTCGCAGTGGGCGGGGTGGGCACAGCGGTTGTCTTGTACGTGCCCGTGCCGCCCGAGATCCGGTTGAGTGAACCGAGTACGTCGGCCAGTGTCGAACCTGCGGGTTGGTCAAACCACGGGATCGACGCGCGGTGCAGGTGGTAGCTGGGCAACACTTCGACCCACCCGATGTCGATCACACCGGCGCCCGGCGCGGATAGCTGCGCAACGACGGAGTCCATGTCGACGAGAAACTCGAACACCTTCCACGACGGTTGATTGCCGACCGCTTGGCGCACGAGCGCGCGCACGGTGGAGTCGAGCACCGGGATGTTCGTGTCGAGAGTCTGTTTTATCTGCGGGATCTGCGACAGCGGGTTGTAGGCGTTCGCCTGTTGGAGGATCGGGGCCACCACGTTGCTCACGAACGAACTCGCGTCGAGCTGAACCGGATCGGCCGCGGTGCCCAACGTGAGAACGGGTTTGCCGATGTCAGCGCCATCGGTCAGGTTCCCGCTCGCTTGCCAGTTGAAATACACGGGCAGGTGCAGGTTCGGGGCGTCGGTGAAGGTTGTATCGATCGGCAGGTGGAGGTTCGCGTCCACGCTGAACTCGGCGTCGATCAGGTTGTCGGGCGACTTCCGGCGGTTGGCGAGATCGCGGTACGACAGCTTGTGCGGAAGCGAGATCGCGAAGCCGGCCGAGTCGTTGTTCGGCCCGAGCGTGCCGCCCACCACCGCGCTGCCACCGACAATACCGGCGGCGCTGATGCCGCCGACCTTCACCGGGATGTTGATCGTGTTGCCGGTGTCGAGGCGGGCGTAGAGATCGAGCAGCCGACCACCGTTCACATAGAAGCCGTCCCTGATCGACAACCCGAGGCCGATGCTCATGCGGTACCCGACGGTCATCGTCGGGCTGACCGAAGCGTCGATCTGGAACACGGGTGACAAATCGATGCCGCCCGACAACGGCGTAGTGATCGTTTCCTCGTGCGCAAACGTGAGCGTGACGAGGATCCCTTCCGCGTGGCCGAGTTCGGTCGTGGCACCGCCGTTGTGATCGGTCAACGTGATCGTGACGCAATCGCCGCCGGGACAGATGTAACCCTCGAGATTCGTTTCGAGCCCGGCGAGGAACGTCTGGCTGTTCGCGGCAGCCTGGTTCCACAGCGTCTGCATCTGATTGGCGACGCCTTCGATGTCTTGGCCGACCGACACCATGCCCTTGAGCTGGTCGCCGATCAGCGGCAGCTCGGTGCTGAGCGCGTCGCTCTCCTGCAGCGTGCGGCCGATGAACTTCGCCGATTCGGTGGTGCCGGTCACGAGCGTGCCGAGGTCGAGGTGAATCGAGGACAGGTCGATGTTGTGTTCGATCGTGGCCTGCTTCGGGTGGGCAAGGTCACCGTCGATGTGCACGAAGGCTTCGGGGTTTTCGATGTCGAGATGAGCACTGAACGGTCCGCTGAAGTTCGCATCCACGAGGCCGTGAGTGCCGAAGTCCTTCAGTTCCTTCACGCTGAAACGACCATCGCCGTTCACGTCGGCGTCGTCGTTCAACGACACGGCCACGGTCGCGTCGAGTGAGAGCGCGCCGTTGAGCGCGGTCGACAGCGGACCCAGCGATATCGCTCCGTTCACGGTTGCGTCAGCGGAAGCAGTGAAGGTCGGGGTCACGTTGCGCACGAATACGCGGCGGGCCAGGTTGCTTCCGTCGAACAAGATGCCGATCTCGGGGTTGAACTCGACGCCGGCGTGGGCGGACAGGGTCGCGCCGCCGTCGACTTGCAGCAGCGGGATCGGCACGCCGAACTGGTCGAGGTCGAGGTTGAACGGATATGACGCGTCGATGGAGCGGCTGGCGTCGAACGCCAGCGTCATCTCCTCGGACGTAATGCCGATCGTCAAACCGGGTGGGAAACCTTGCGCTTGCAGACTGTCGTTCAACGCGGCGCCGACCGCAGACAGCGTTGCGGGGTCGCGGTCGGCGACTGCTTTCGCCGTTTCGGTGAGTGACTTGCTGAACGAGAGCATGTCCTGAACGGTCATCCCGACGAATGGGATTTCGGTGTTCATCGCGTCGCTTCCGGCGACCGAGCCCATCTGGTCGGCGAAGTCGACCACCAGTTGCACGACGTCGGCCGCCGACAGGTTCTTTACGTTCAGCACGTCGCCCAGGGTCTGGCCGACGTTGATCTTGTCGTTGTGCGCGTCGCTGTCCGATGGACCGCTGATCGCATTTGTGCCGAAGTCGAAAATGTTCCCTGCGCCGTTGTCGAGCGCGCTCACGTCGCCGACGACATCGAGGTGCGCCGAGAGGCTGGGCAGCAGGCTGTTCGTCAGCAGGAAATGGGCCTCGACTCCCCCGCTGAGGCCGATGTCGAGGAGATCGCCGAGGTGCTTGTCGTCGGCCGCGCGCGCCAGTTCCGCCAGGTCGATCTTGTTGTCGTGGGCACTCGTGCCCGGATCTTTGAAGCTGACAGCGACCTCCGGGGTGGCCGACACTGAGCCGGTCACGCCGAGGTCGAGGAACCCGAGGCTGGCGCCGACGCCGACACCGGTTCCGTGGATCGACACCGCGGCGTCGACAACGGGGTCGCCGCCGGCGACGACGTAGATGCGGTTCGAAACCTGCACCGGCGTCACGTGGTTGTCGTAGGTGTAAGTGCCGGACGCCGAGATCGCAGCCGCGCACGCGGCGGCGTCGGCGTAGTTGTTCATCTGCCTGAAGAGGGTTTCGCCTATGCCGTGCACCTGCGCGATCGCGACGCACGCGGTGTCCGCCGTGAGCACTTCGGGCGTGGCGTCGTTCGGTTCCGTGTTGACCGAAGCCCCAACCGCGACCATCGCGTCGCATTGCGCAGTGGTGATGTCGCCGTTCGCGTGTTGCAGATCGGTGTCGCTGAGGTGCAGCGACGCCGCGAGACCACGGCACAAGTCGCCCGCGGCCAGTTGACCGGTTTCGGGAATCCCGTCGCCGTCGTCGTCGGCGTCGGTGCTGTCGGGCGTGCCGTCTTCGTCGAGATCGCCGGGCGTGTTGTACCCGAGCTCGGTAGCGAGGTCGGCGTCGGTGCCGATCTTCAGCCCGAGCGTGAAGTCGACGGCGATAGTCGACGATCCGCTCCACGTGCCCGTCTGCGCGCTCAGCTTGAGGCCGGCGAGGTCGGAGCCAAGCGCCAAGTCGAGTTGCGGGTCGGGGAAGGCGCCGCCGGGGCCGAACAGCGTGGCCGGCAGGTCGAGCGAGAAGTGGTACTCGATCGCGTCGCTCGTGATCGACAGCGGCGCCAGCGACGTCGCGCATTGTGCCTGAGTGAGCGCGAGCAGACCCGAATCGCACAGGAGCTTTACGGCGTCCTGCGCGCTGGGATCCTCCGTGAGCGCTTGCACCCGCGGCAACAAGCCGTCGACGCCCGAAAGCTTGGCTTGCAGCAGCGCGGCGGGCTGGGTGAGATCGCCGAGTGTGCCGCCGACGACGGGCACATTTACGGCCAGGGCGTCGTAGCCCTCGACCTCCTTCAGCCATCCGGACACGAATTGAAGCCCGGCCACAACCTCACTGAAGGAGACCTGGCTGAAGTTGGTCAGGTGGTACGTGTCGAACGCACTGGTCACTGTGGGCGAGGCGAGATCGGGTAGCGCCCACGTCACGCTCGCGACGTTCGGCGTGCCGTCGCCGATCGTCAACGGTGTGCCTCCGCCTTGTGCAATGGACACCGACGGGATCACAAGGCTGGCGGTGCCTCCGGGCGTGACGGTCTTCACCAAGTCGCCGGGCGCGCACGACACCGCGCCGCCGGGACAGTCGAGGTCAACCGCGAGCGTGCCGGCCATCGTCATCGAGGCGTCGGGCACGGTCACGTCGACGAACCCCAGACGTCCCGTCATCGAGGGCACGGTTCCTGACACGTTCACCGCCAGCGACAGGTCGCCTGACGGGTCGACGACCTGTGCGCCGGAGGCGGTGAGGGTCAGGCCGAGCGATCCGCCGAACGCGAGCTTGGCGTCGACAGCGCCGGTGACTTGCAGGTCGCGTCCGGGAATGCCAATGGTGCCGGACTGGTGAAACGCCGTGGCACTACCGAGGTCCGCGCTGGAAAAAGTGAGGGTGACGCCGGTAGCGGAGAACGTGGCGTCGGTGATCCCCGGCAGCGCCTTGAGCGCATCGGTCAGCTGCGATTCGCTGGTCACGCTGACGGACGCGAGGCCCGGAATCAGGTCGGTGATGTTGCGCGCGGTCGCGACGTCGGCGACCTTGTGCGCGAACCAGTCCGCCACGAGAGGACCGTCGAAGCTGTCGACGGGCACATCGATGCCCTTGAACGCGCTCAGCAGCGACGTGATGTCGTTGGTCGACAAGGGGACGGCGACGGATTGCGCGGTGATCGACTCACCACCGGCGTTGAACACGGCACCCGCCGCGACATTGACCTTGGTGTCGTGAGGACAGGCGGCCTTGTCGAGCGCGAGGGTCCACACGCTTTGACTGACCTTCGTGACACTCGTAATGGCGGGCGCGGGCGCCGCGCACGACGTGTTCGTAACCGTGAAGTCGCCGGAGACGAGGTCACCGACGCCTGCCCCACTCGACACGCCCGTGAACGCCGGCTGAGTAAACGTGACGCGCAAGTTTTGGTACGAGGTCGCCTGCACACTGTCGATCGAGGGTGCACTCGCTCGCGCGCCGGTGAAGGCCACGAGCATTCCCACCGCACCTGCGAAGAGTCCGATTAGGACATACGTGCCGCGCCGAGAAAGGCGCTTCAAAACAACCGCGGTTGCATTACTGGCTCAGCCCCCCACGAATGGTCGTGGACCCTAAAGAGGGTTGTCATCGGAACACGACGCGGCGCGCAATGGAATAGTCCGAACGAGTCATCAATTCCTTGAGAATTGATCGCGTATGGGGACGATTGCGACGCGTCGGGACACGTTGCGGAGGAGGTGCGCGCCCTGACGCCTCTACTAGGTGACGCAGGTGGGAACCTGTCCGCCTTGACGACGACGTGCTTCCATCACACCGATCGCGAGACAGGCCGGTCCTGTACGCGCTGCGGTCGCCCGGCGTGCGCCGACTGCCTGCATCCCGCGGCGGTCGGTTCGCACTGCTTCGAATGCATCCGCGCCGCGCAGCCGCCTCGCCGCGAACAGCTCCGGCGCTGGAACGCGACCGCTGGGCCTCTCGTTACGAAAGTGATCATCGGCATCAATGCGGTCGTGTATCTGCTCACGTCGGTTTCCGGCGCTGGAACCAACAATCTGCAGAACCGGCTCGTGCTGTTCGGGCCCGACGTCGCGAACGGTGAGGTGTACCGCCTCGTCACCAGTGGCTTCGTGCACTTTGGGCTCATTCACATCTTGTTCAACATGGTGTTGCTGTACCGGTTCGGCGAGATGCTCGAACGCAGCCTCGGTCGCACGCGTTACCTGCTCTTGTTCACGGCCGCGTTGTTGACGGGCTCGTTCGGAGCGCTGTTGTTGACGCCGCACGCGGCAACCGGCGGTGCGTCAGGCGCGGTGTTCGGTCTGATGGGCGCGGTCGCGGTGGGCATGCGCCAACGCGGCGTCAGCCTGGCCGAGGGTGGGGTCGGGGGCCTTATCGCGATCAACCTCGTGCTGAGCGTGGTGATACCCGGCATCTCGCTTGGTGGCCACGTCGGTGGCCTCATCGGGGGCGCCGCGGTAGGCGCGGTGATGTTGCGCACGACGTCGTCCAACCGGGCGATGACGGAAAGCGTTACAGCTGCGGTTGCGGTGATTGCACTCGCGGTTATCGGAGCCCTGCTCGTCGCGAGCTGACGCCCCGCTCGTTTAGCTCGGCCACATCCCGTACGCACGCTCAGGCGTGAGACGCGCGATCAGACGCCCCTCGTCGACCATGGACCGCCGATAGTCGTCCCAATCGGGGTGGTCGCCCCGTACAACTCGGTAGTAGTCGACGAGCGCGTCGGCCGTGGCGTCGTTGGGGTCAGTGGTGACGGGCATGAGCTCGCAAGTGGCGTCGAACACGAGGTAGCCGCTGAAGTCGGGACGGCCGACGTACAGCTCGCATCGTGCGTCGCGGGCGAGATTCTTCGTCTTGGCGCGGTCGGCCGTGACCGAGATCCGGGCGACATCGTCGGCACCAAGCGCGTACGCCACGTTCGACAGCTGCGCCCGGCCATCGCGCCGGTGGGTCACAAGCACCGCCGTGTGCAGTTCGCGGGCCACGGCAAGCGCTTCGACAAGTTCCATCACGCCAGTCTGCGCCGTTTCACGGTTTTGTGGGCGCCACTTCACAATCGCGGTGACCTTTGTCACACTATTTTTCAGACAGTTCTGTTGAACTGTCACCTAGAGGCATGTGTGCGTTGAACAAGGGCGCTGGAGAGTCGTACTTCTAGGGAGTACCGGGGGATTTCGGATGCACAAGGGGAGCTGGGTGCGGGGTAAAACCACCGCGGTCGCGTTGGCGATCGCATTGATAATTGGCGTGCTCGCGTTCGCGCCACGGCCTGCGACGGCGGCTACGGCGGGCGTCATCACGTCGAGCGGGCCGCTCACGAAGATCACTACGTCGACCGACCTGGGTTGCGCCGTGAACTATGCCGGCGACTCGCACGGCGAGTTCTACGACGACACCGCGTGCGGCACGTTCGTCGCAATCGGCAACACCACCTACGGTCCGGCGACAATTCCTGCTGGGCCGAAAGACCCCGGTACCACGGGCTATAAGAAATTCACGCCCGTAAGCCAGTCGGTCGTGTCGGGCGCGGGCACGGCGTCGAATCCCTACAAGGTCACCACGGTCGTCGACGCCGGCACCTCGAAGGTGCGGGTCACGCAAACCGACACGTACGTCGTCGGGCAGCAGAGCTACCGCACCGACATCGCCCTGGAGAACAAGGCGCTGTCGTCGACCAACGTCGTGGTCTACCGGGCTGGCGACTGTTACGTGAACAACGACGACAGGGGCTTCGGCCAGGTCGACACCGCGACCGGCGCGGTGTCCTGTGTCGGCGCAACCACCAGCACCAGTGGCGCGCATACACCGAACAGCCGGCTCGAGCAGTGGCTGCCGGTGTCGAGCGGGAGCAAATACCTCGAGGGTCCGTACAACACCGTGTGGTCGGCGGTGCTCGGCCACAACCCGTTCCCCAGCACGTGTCAGTGCGCGACCTACCTCGACAACGGTGCCGGGCTCAGCTGGAGCATCTCGCTCGGCGCCCTCGCGACTACAACCCGCTCGCAACTCCTCACGTTCTCGCCGATCCCGCTCAACCCGCTCACGACCTCGAGCACCGCCGACGCGGCTTCGGTGAGCCCCGGCGGGACCGTCGGCTACACGATCTCGATCGCCAACCCGAACACCGTCGGCACCACGCTCACGTCGTTCACCGACGACCTTCCGTCCGGCTTCACGTACCAGTCCGGCTCCACCACCGGCGCCACCGCGCTCGACCCCGTCGTCACCAACAACGGGCGTCATCTGCAGTGGAGCGGTCAGTTCCCGGTTAACCCCAACGGCGCGTCCACGCTGCACTTCCGCGCGACGAGCGCGACGATCGCGGGCGACTACTTCAACAACGCCGGCGGCGCGGCCACCGGCAACACCACCGTCATGCCTTCGGGCGACACCGCGGTCGTGCGTGTCCTCGGCCCGGCGTCGTTGACGATCGCGGCCGACCGCCCTTCGGCTCCCGCCGGTCCCAGCGCAGTGCCCACGTCCGACATTCCGCTGCAACCGAATTCGCCGGCCATTCAGTCGGCGCCGCTGATGAAGCTGGCCCTGCTCAGCTCACCGCTGCTCAAGCTCGCGCTCTTGAGCTCACCGCTGATGAAGCTTGCGCTCCTCAGCTCACCGCTGCTCAAGCTCGCGCTCTTGAGTTCTCCGCTCATGAAGCTCGCGCTACTTAGTTCGCCGTTCGGCTTCGACAGTCTGGGCAACTCGAACGACCTCGGCGGTTCGGCGCTCGTCAAGACCGGTCTCTCGCAGTTGCCGCTTTCGTCGATGCCCGTGATCGAAGGTGACGACTGGCCGACGCGGTTGGCCGGCACCGGCCTCGAAAGTCGGCCGCTGGCGACGCTGACCTTCGGCGACGTACTTGCGTCCAACATCGCGCCCGACAAGATGCCGAGTCTCAGCCAGCTCGACTTGAGTCAAGGGCCCCTCGGTCGCCTCACCAGCGTGAGCCTCTATATGGGCGATACCCGCTTGTCCGCGATGGGCGGTGTTGATTGGTGCACGCAACTCGAACACCTCGGCTACGCCGACTGCGGAGCCGCGCTCGGCGTCCCTGGCAGCGCCGACAAGGGCAAGTCGGCAAGCTTGTTGAGCCTCGAGATCAGCGGCGTGGCACTCGACAATCTCCCTGGCTTGAAGACGTTGAAGCTCGGCGACGTGCGCTTCCCTGCCAATCGGGCCGTGCTGCCCGCGGTGACGCTTTCGTCTATGGATCTGAACGTTTCGAGCCTCGGCGGGATCCTCGCTCGCACGGCAACGAACGTCGTCGACTGCACCAAGGTCGACTGCTCGGCGACATCGGTCGCAACGCTTTACACGGCCAAGCAGCAGGGTGCCCTGTCAAGTAGTGCAACCATCGCCGACCTCGGAGCGGCCGCTACCGGCATCAACCTGATCGAAGCCATCACCGGCCTGACCACCGGCGACGCCAGCGAGAACCCGCTGAACCTGCCGCCCGATCAGCTCGGCGTGCTCGGCTACGGCGGGGCCAACCCCGTCGACGTGCATTACACGGTCAACTTCACCAGCCCGAACCCGTTGACATCACCCGCGCTCACCGTGACATTGCCGTCACAGTTCCGGTTCGTTCCCGGGACGTCGCTCGTGAAGCTCGACGGTGCCCCAATGACTGCGGCGCCCACTCCGACCGACAACAACGAGAAGGTCGTCTGGGACTTCGCCGGCACTGCGTTGGCTGCGGGCAAGACGCTCACGATCACGTTCGCGGCGCGCCCGGGTCTCGCCATCGGCGCCGTCAACACCACCGCCACGATCGCGGCCGGCACGTTCGCGCTGAACGCGGCGACGTCGGCGCCGCTCAACGTCGTGGAAGCCTTCGAAAACGGTGACGCGATCACGAACACCACACCGCTCACGCCCGGCTCGATCTACTTCAGTCACATCAGTCACCCGGGCGACGTCGACTACTACACGTTCAGCGCCCCAGCCGGCTCGCGCATCAACGTCTATCTGACCCAAGGCGACTCCGACGCCGACCTCGTTCTGTATCACCCGGCCTCGGCCCGCCCGCACGTGGCGCTGCGCCCGCCCGCGTCGCTCCCGGCGATTCAGGCTGCCCCCGATCGTCCGCTCACGTTGGGCAACCAGGGTGAGCCGCTCGATCCGAGCGCGCTGAACGACATCGCGATTGCCGACCTGCCGCTTGCCGGCGTGTCGGGCAACCGCGGCCTCACCGCCGACTCGGTTCAGGCAACGGCGTGGGACGCTCCCGCCGGCGCCAAGTACACGGTGCAGGTCGGCGGCTACAACGGCGCCTTCGGATCCGCGGCCTACGGCCTACGCGTGGCCATCACCCCTGCGCTTACGAACCTGCCCGTCGGCAACGCACGCGTCCTGCCCCACGACGCCGACGCCACGCGCGACACACCCGCGAACCCGTCGGACTGGGCCGGAACGAAGACCCTCGTCATCGCCGATCGTCAGCGCCTGCGGCGCGCCTTCGGCGACGATCGCGCCAACGTGGCGCTCGACGCGCTGAGCCGCCTCGAGGGCGCCGGTATCGGGGCCCGCACGTTGTTCGTCGACGGCTTTGCCGACGTCAACGCGGCGATGGACGCGCTCGACGCCCGTCCGTCTGACCCCGAGCTCTCCAACGACGTCGTGCGCGCGATCAACGCGCGGGTCGACGCCACTCTTGGCGCGGCGCGTGACGGCGTGCAGCACATCGTGCTGGTCGGCAGCGACGAGGTGCTGCCGATGAGCCGGGTGCCCGACCTCACGGCCACCGCGAACGAGCGGTCGTTCGCGCAAGAACTGCTCGACCTCGGCGCGGCCACCGGTGGCAACAACGCACTGCTGGGTGCCGCGGCGAACGGGATGATCCTGAGCGACGACGCGTACGGCGCGTTCCATCCCGTCCCGTTCCTCGGCACGTACCTCTACACACCCGACGTAGCGCTCGGTCGACTCGTGGAGTCGCCCGAAGACATTGCATCGGTCGTAAACCAGTACCTGACGCCCGCCCAGCAGGGCGACGCGCCCGGTGTGCTCCGTCCGCAAAAAAGCCTCGTGACCGGTTACGACTTCATGACGGCGCTCGCCAAGGAAGTGAAGTCGACGCTCAACACCGACGTCACGCCCGCCCAGGTGCAGTCCCTCATCAGCGAGACGTGGACCCGGTCCGATTTCACCAACGCGTTCACGGGAGCGACCCCGATTCCCGACATCATCTCGGCTAACGCGCACTACTCACCGAACGCGTTGCTGCCCGCCGCACACGACGGCACCTTCACCACCGGCGCGTTCGGTGGCTCGACGCCGCCCGACATTGCCCGGCGGATCCTGTTCCAGATGGGTTGCCATTCAGGCTTCTCGATCAGCAACTTCCTGGCGCCAGGCGGCGACACGTCTGACTGGCCCGAGGCGATGCTGGGCCGCGGCGTCGCGGCCTTCGTCGGCAACACCGGTTTCGGAATCGGCCTGCGCGACACGGTCGCGTTCTCGGGCCGGATCACGGGCGACTTCGCCAAGAACCTGGCCCACATGCCGCTTGGCACGGCGCTGGCCCAAGCCAAGCGCGACTACGCCGGCGGCGGCACTCCCAACGTCTACGACTACAAGGTCATGGCCGAGGCGACGTACTTCGGGCTGCCGATGTTCCACCTGCCCGGCGCCACCGACGGCCCGGCCCCGGCCCCGCCCCGCCCGACGGTTACCGACGCGACCACCGGCTTCACCGCGGTCGACGTCCGCACGTCACAGCCCACGACGTCGTCGAACTGGCAACTCCAGAACAACGGCGAAGGCAGCTACTGGCAGCTTGCGCCGCAAAACCAGTTCGCGGTCGCGCCGAACAGCCCGATTCAGCCCAAGCTCACGTTCGACGTCACCCAGCCCGGCCTCGAAGCCCGCGGCGCCTTCCTCACCCGCCTGTCTTCGGTCGACGAACGCAACTTCGATCCAGCGCTGGCTCGTGTAGTCGTCGGCCAAGCTGCGAACGAGCACGAAGTCTCCTTCGGTGACATCCACTTCCCCACCGCGCAACAAGGCGTAATCCGCAGCCAGACTCCGGGCGGCGCCCGCGATCAGCTCGTACTGATCCCGGCCCACTTCGAGTCGACGCTCGGTACCAATCCCGTCACGGGAGTCGAGTCACGCTTCACCAACATGGACGCCCGCGTCTTCTACGCCGATGCGTCCAACACCGATCGCACCCCGCCCGTGTTCTCGAACACGTCGGTGATCAAGAACGGTTCGACCGCGAGCTTCAAGGTCGTCGTAGCCGATCGCAACGGTGGTTCGGTGCGCGATGTGACCGTGCTGTTCAATGACGGCAGCTCACCGGACTGGACGTTCCGTCACCTCGCGCTGGCAAGCGACGGCACGTGGGTGGGCGGCTTCCCCGTCACCGGCACGGGCGTGCAGTTCATTGCGCAGGCCGTCGATGCCGCCGGCAACGTCGGTCTCACTACGAACAAGGGTGACTTCTTCGACTACGCCAACCGCGCGTCGGGCACGCCCGACGTCACCGCCGACATCAACGGCGCTGGCGCGAACGGCTGGTATCAAGACGGCACCAACGTCACCCTCACGGGCCCCACGGGCGAGACTTTCGACGTCAGCGACAACGGCGGACCGGTGAGCACCTGGTCTTCGGGTCAGCCCATTCCGGTGCGCGGGTCGGGCGTGCACACGCTGCACTTCCGGTCGGCGCCCGGCGGCGCCACGGGCGACATCACGGTTCCCGTCGACACCGCGGCGCCGACCATTTCGGGTGCCCCGACGACGGCGGCAAACGCCGCGGGCTGGTACAAGGCGCCGGTCACGGTGCACTTCGACTGCACCGACGTCGAGTCGGGTGTGGCTACGTGTGAACCCGATCGCACGATTACTACCGAAGGCTCAGGTCAGTCCGTAACCGGACGCGGCACCGACAACGTCGGCAACAGCGCAACTGCGACCGTCGGCGGCATCAACATCGACTCGACGGCGCCCACGATCGGTGGCTCGGCCACAAGCGCGCCCAACGCCGCCGGTTGGTACAACGGCCCGGTCACGGTGCACTTCACCTGCAGCGACGACCGTTCCGGCATCGCAACGTGTCCCGCCGATCAAACCCTCAGCACCGACGGCAGCAACCAGAGCGTTACCGGCACCGCGGTCGACGCAGCCGGCAACACCGCCGCCTACACGGTGAGCGGCATCAACATCGACGCCACCGCGCCGGTGCTGACCGGCACACCCGACCGGGCCGCGAACCCCGCGGGCTGGTACCGCAGCGCCGTCACGATCAACTTCTCGTGCGGCGATGGCGCCGGGTCTGGCGTAGCAACGTGCGCGCCTGCACAAACGCTGACCAACAACGGCAGCAACCAGTCCGTCACCGCCACGGTGGTCGACCGGGCTGGCAACTCGACCACGATCACCGTCGGCGGCATCAACATCGACACAGGACTGCCGACGATCACCGGGGCGCCCGACCGGGCCCCGAACGCGGCCGGTTGGTACAACTCGCCGGTCACCGTGTCGTTCACTTGTGCCGACGCAGTGTCGGGAGTGGCGTCGTGCCAGAACCCCGTGACGCTCGCGTCGGAGGGCACGAACCAAACGGTCAGCGGCGCTGCAGTCGACGTAGCCGGCAACACCAACACCGCGAACGTCACCGGGCTCAACATCGATCGCACTCCGCCAACGATCACGGCAACGCCTAACGACAACACGTGGCGCAAGGGCTCGGTGACGGTGCACTTCACCTGCGCCGACGAACGTTCCGGGGTGGTGTCGTGCCCGGCCGACGTGGTCGTGTCTGCGTCGGGCGCGACCGACGTCACTCGCACGGTCACCGACAAGGCGGGCAACACCACGTCAATAACGGTCGTCGTCCACGTCGACAACGGTCCGCCGTCGTCGACCTTCGATGGGTCGGGCCTGATCGTCGCGCTGCCGACGGGCCCGATCAGTGGCACCGCGACCGACGACTACAGCGGCATCGCGAGTCTGACGGTGAAGTTCGTGAACAACCTCACCCGATCGACGACCACGAGCACGGCGACGATCACGTGCGCCGAACCTCGCACGTCGTGTCGCTGGACGGTCAAGGCGCCGACTGTCGTCGGCTCGTACAAGGCCACCGCGATCGCAGTCGACCGCGCCGGCAACGCGCAGAATCCCGGCACGCTTCGCGATGTGAGCGTCCTTAGCTAGTGGATCACGGGCCCGGTGTCGACGACGTCGAACGCCGAGCCCGGCACCGTCTTCAAGTCATCAAGGGCGCCGTCGTTCCAGCGCGGGTCGTGCTGACCCGATACGAACCAGTTCGAGCCGTTGTCGGCCACGATCATCCCGAACCGTTTCAGCGCCGCGCATATCACCTGCGTCTCGCGGCTGAGCGAGGTGCACGAGTAGCTCGCCAACATCCGCAGCCGTAACCCCATCGGTGGGCGGTTCGCGTCGCGCGAGTTGCTGGCGAAGTGCGTCGCGGGATGGATGAACCCGCGCTGGGTTTGCGCCACGGTGAAGCGCAGCGCGTGGTTGATCGCGCCGGCTTGTACCTCGTCGTAACGAACGAGACCCGCGTAGATCGGCAACCCGGCGGCGTCGGCCGATGTCCAGTAGTCGTGGCGCAACGCGTTCGTACGCAAGTCGAACACCGCCCCGGACCCGGCGTGCCATCCCGCGCCTTGCCGGTGCGCGTCGTACAACTCGTAGAGCTTGCACGTCGCGTCGTCGACCACGATCACGTGACGGTCCCCAGTGCTATCCGCTCCGCCCTCGACCGCAGCGTCGGACGGGATCGGATACGGACCCGGATCGCTTTCGTCGGCGTAGTCGAAGCTCACCGGAACACCAGGCTGGTCGGCGCCGACGTGCTCGAACGGAATCCCGATCGGTGCGCCGTCATAAGACGTTCCGAAGTCAGGATGTAGATGCCCGCCGACGCCGATGCTTGCGATGTAATTGCGAGAGTTGGCGTGGACAGGCGCGTTGCTGATGTCGGTGTTCCACGGGTTGTCCGGGGGGAAGACGCCGCACGGAGCCGCGGTCGCCACGCTGCGTCGAGTGGTGGCGGTGCGTACTGGTTTCGACGTCGCAGTCGTCGCCGGCGCGGTCGCAGAGGTCGTGGTGTTGTCGAGCGACACGGCGTCGCCGATGTCGACGGACCCCGCGGTAGTGCCCGAACGCGACGTACGTCGTATCGGGCGCGATTGCGAGTCGACCTGTGTACGGGCCAACAACGCGGCCACGAAGAGCAACGCGGCGCCGACCAGCAGCGCGCGGCGCCGGTCCACCTACGCGCTTGGGGCGAGTACTCGCGCGGCCGCAGCGCCCAGGAATTCGTCCATCGACTCTTCGCTTAACGGCAGCGCCCGCGCCGCACCGATTGCCTTGGCGACGGGCAAAACCGGATGGTCGGACGCGAAAAGCACGCGACCGCGACCGCGCGAGGAATTCATGAACGAAACGAGCGCAGCGTCCATATAGGTCGCGAGGTACGCACTGGTCATCACGTAAAGCTGCGGCCACTTGAGCATGTATTGGATCAACAAAGACTCATAGGGATGCCCCATGTGGGCACCTATAACAGTGAGAGATGGGAAATCGATCAACAAATCCTCAAGTAACTGGGGGTGCTGACACGCGGAGCGCACTTGCGGGCCCGGGATGCCGATGTTGATCGACACCGGGAGGCCCAGCTCGGCGCACGTGGCGTAAACCGGGTAGTAGAGGCGATGGTTCAGGTCGTACTGCTCCACGAGCGGCGTCACCCGCACCATCACCATGCGGTCGTGCTGGGCCAACTCGCGTATCCGCCGGCAGTTTTCGACTGGACGATCTGCCTTGTCGACGGCGGCCGACACGAGGAACCGGCCCGGGTGCGCGTCGCAGATCGCGAAGAAGTCTTCGGCCGCGTACATGCCTTTGTGGTGGGCGCGGTTGGGGTCGCGCAGCCCGCTGGTGAGGACGCCGACGTCGACGCCGCCTTCGTCCATCGCCGTGACGAGCCCGTCGACCTGCGATCCCTTCGCGAGATGTTCGCCGAACAACTCGACCGCGCCCGCGTTCTCTTTTTGCGCGGCCCACGCGGCCGCGAAGTTCTCGGGAAACAGGTTCACCCATGCGTCGATGACGATGGCGGCACCGTAGTGAATGTTTGCGCCAGCATGTGGGTGTGAAGGTGGTGGTGGTCGGCGCGGGCATCGGAGGGCTCGCGTCGTCGATCCTGTTGTCACGGGCCGGCCACGACGTCGTGATGGTCGAACGCGACGACACGCCGATGCCCGGCGACGTCGAGGGTGCGTTCGCGTGGGACCGGCGCGGTGCGCCCCAAGTTCGCCACACGCACGGGTTCCCGGCGTTAATCAGACAGATTCTGCGCGACCACATGCCCGACGTGCTCGACGCGCTCCGCGCCGCCGGCGTGCGCGAGGTCAGCATCATGCCGAGCTCGGCCCGTCCCGACATGGCCGACTACGAACGCCACGCCGAGGATCTCCAGGTGTTGAGCTGTCGGCGCACGACGCTCGAGTGGGTGTTGCGCCGGTGCGCGCTGGCCGAGCCGAACGTGCACTTCGTCGTGGGTGTGGGTGTCGACGGCGTACTCGGCGACAATCGCGGCGTACGGCTCGACAACGGTGACGCGATCGAGGCCGACGTCGTGGTCGCGTGCACGGGCCGGCGCGGCGACGTCCCAGCGTGGTTCGCAGCGCACGGCGTGGCGATCGCCGAGGAAGAACACCCGACGGGCACGATCTACCTGTCGCGGTTTTACCGGTCCGCCGACGGGGCGGCGTTGGGCTACATCGGCGGACGCCGCGCCGGCCTCGGTTTTGTGATTGCGGGTGCCGACAACGGCACCTATTCGGCAACGCTGGCCGTCGACGCCGACGACGCCGAACTCCGCGCCCATCTCCTCGACGAAGCGCGCTTCGAGGCGTCACTGCCCTTGTTCCGCGAAATGGAGCCGGTAGTCGCGCGCCAGGGCACCCCGATAACGCCCGTCCAGACGATGGGTGGTTTGATCAACCGCATCAGGCGTTTCGTAACCGACGACGGGCGCCCTCTCACGGCCGGGTTCTTCGCGGTGGGCGACGCGCACACGTGCACGAACCCGGTCTACGGGCGGGGGTCGTCACTGGCCGTGTTGCAAGCGACCCTCGTCGCTGACGCGCTCGCGGCGCATCCCGACGACCGCGCCGCGGCATCGCTCGCCTACGAAACGGCGAGCGCGGCGCGCGTCGAGCCTTGGTACGAGATGTCGTTGATGACCGACAAGCCGCAAGCCGCGAATCTCGCCAACTTCGACCTCCAGTCGATGCGGCGCGCCGCGGGTTCCGACGACCCTGAGATCGCAGTGTTGATGACCCGCATGATGAGCCTGCTCGCGACTCCACAAGAGGTGTTCGGTGACGCGGCGGTGGTGGCGCGCCTCGCGGCCGCGGCCGAGCCCAAGGCGCGCCCCTTCGACCCAAACCGCAAGACGCTCACCCGCGACGACATCCTCGCCGCGGGGGCGTAGTTACTTCTCCTGGTTGACCGTGCCGAGGTAGCCGAGCACCTTGAGGTAGGTGTCGTTGTTGTCGCGGGAGATGAAGTCGTGCACGCGCTTTTCGAACAGCCAGCGCAGAAGCGGGTTCTTGGCGTGATAGATCTCCACGAAGGTCAACCGCGTCGACTCGCCTCCGTTCACCGGCTCGAGCGTGTGCCAGCCCTCGGTTTTCGACCACAACGGTTTGCCCACCGCTTCGTACCGCGCGAATTCGTTCTTGCGGCACTCCGTGACGCATTCGAACGACTCGGCGACCCCGCGCGACAGCAGCCACTTCGGCACCGGAAAGGTCGCGGTGCGCACCAGCCCTTCCCCGTCGTCGTTGCCTTCCTTCAGGATCGTGATGGTGCCGTTCGGGTGTTCGAATGTCCGGGGCACCTCAGCACCCGGTACGGGCTTCGGATGGAAAAGTCGCCAGACGCGGTGCGGTGGCGCGTCGACGACGAAGGACACCTCGTGTCGGCGCATCAGCGGGGCTCGCCCCACGTGTCCCAGTACGTGATGTCTTCGACGGGCGGCCGTGCAGCGGGCCTGAACTCAGTACCGATCGTGTGGGCGACCGGGAACAATGCGACCTGCGTGACGTTCGGCGGGATGCCGAGCAGCTCGGCGACCGCGTCTTCGTTGAACAGGTGCAGCGTGGTCCACACCGAGCCGAGTCCGCGGGAACGCAATGCGAGCAGGAAGCTCCACGCTGCGGGCATGATCGAGCCGTATTGGCTCGCCGCCGCGCCATTCGAGCGCAGGTCGAGGCGCCCTTCCATGCACGGGATTACGTGGACGGGCACCTTGGCCAGAGTGTCGGTGAGCGCGAGCGCGCTCTCGTAGACGCGCCGCGTCTGCGGGTCGTTGTCTTCGCTGGCTGCGGCCATCGACAGATACGCCTTGCCGCCCGTGTTGTACGCGTCGGCGATAGCGGCGCGCTTGGCCGGGTCGGTGACCACGAGCCACCGCCACGTCTGCTGATTGCTGCCCGTGGGCGCCTGCACCGCGAGCCGGATGCATTCCAAGATCACTCCGGGATCGACGGGTCGGTCGAGGTCGAGTCGCTTGCGCACTGCGCGTGTCGTGCTCAACAAGCGGTCCGTCTCGTTCAGGTCAAAAGGAGCGTCGGCCACGCCCGAGACCGTATCCGTCGCCCGCGCCGAGGAACCGTCCCGAAACCCTCCGACTTTGGGCGCATTCTGGTCGGACGGGGGTCACTAGTGCGCCCAAAGTCGGAGGGGGTGGCCGACCGGGTGGCAGAAATTGTGGGGTATTTCGCCTTGCTGCCACCGACCGGGAGGCGGATGATGCTTCGTATGCAGCCGCGCCGGGTGGTCGTCGTCGTGTATCCCGACATTCAGAGCCTCGACGTCTCGGGGCCGGTTGAAGTGTTCTCGGTAGCCGACCGGCAAGCGCGCACGCACAACTACCGCTTCGAACTCGTGGGCCCGACGCGTGATCCCGTGCGGGCGTCGAGCGGGCTCACGTTGCACGTCGACGCCGCGATCGGCGACGTGCGCGGCCCGATCGACACGCTGATCGTGGCCGGTGGCGAAGGCGTCGCTGCCGCACTCGGCGACGACCGCCTCGTGCGTGGCGTGCGACGTCTCGCGGCGCGTGCGCGCCGCGTCACGTCCGTGTGTTCGGGTGCGTTCTTGTTAGCCGAAGCCGGCTTGTTGGACGGACGCCGTGCGACCACGCACTGGTCGGTCTGCGACACGCTCGCCGAGCGGTACCCCCTCGTGCGCGTCGACCCCGATCCGATCTTCGTCCGCGACGGCAACGTCGCGACCTCTGCCGGCGTCACCGCAGGCATGGACCTGGCGCTCGCATTGCTCGAAGAAGACCTGGGACGCGACGCCGCGCTTGGTGCAGCGCGGCAGCTCGTGATGTTCGTGCGCCGCCCCGGCACCCAGTCGCAATTCAGCGCGCAGCTCGCGGGTCAGCTCGCGGAACGCGACCCGTTGCGCGACGCCCAGCAGTACATCGCCGAACGCCCCGACGCCGATCTGTCCGTGTCTGCCCTCGCCCGTCGCGTCGGCATGAGCGAGCGCAATTTCGCTCGGTGCTTCCGCGACGAAGTCGGCATGACGCCGGCGCGCTACGTCGAGCAGGCCCGCGTGGAAACCGCACGACGCCTGCTCGAGGAAACCGAAGAAGGCATCAATGCCGTCGCCCGCCGATGCGGGTTCGGCACCGCCGAAACGATGCGTCGGACCTTCCTTCGTCACGTCCGAACCAACCCCAACGACTACCGCCGCCGCTTCCGTTCACGCGCGGCCTGAGGAGACCATCACCATGCAAATCGCCATCGCCGCGTTCGAAAACATGGCCGCGCTCGACGCGATCGGGCCGTTCGAAGTGCTCGCGCACTTGCCCGACGCCACGATCCACTGGGTCGGCCTTGCGCCCGGCCTGGTGCGCACCGAAGAAGGCGCCGGTGTCGGCATCAACGTCGACACGACCTTCGAAGAGGTGCCCCATCCGGACGTGATCGTGATCCCGGGCGGGCACGGTGAACATGCGCTGCGCACGAACGAACGCTTCTTGACCTGGTTGGTCGCCGCCCACGCGACCTCGACGTGGACGACCTCGGTGTGCACCGGTTCCCTGTTGTTGGGCGCAGCCGGTTTGCTCAACGGCCTGCGCGCGACCAGCCACTGGCTAGCGCTTGACACGCTGCGCGACTTCGGCGCCGAGCCCACCCTCGAACGCGTCGTCGAGCAAGGCAAGATCATCACCGCGGCCGGCGTGTCGTCGGGCATCGACATGGCGTTGACGCTTGCGGCGGAGATCGCCGGCGACTTCGTGGCCCAGACAATTCAGCTTGGCATCGAGTACGACCCGCAGCCGCCCTTCGACGCCGGCTCGCCGGCAAAGGCGCCGAGGGAGTCCGTTGAGTTCCTTCAGGCCAGCAGTCGCTTCTTGCTCACCGGCAAGCGTTAGGCGGTTTCCGCGACGGCTTCGCGGGTATTTCTCAGCGATCCGTTACGACCGAGGAGGCCGGCATGCCCCGCGCGTGGAGCAACAAGAGGGAACGCCAATACGAACACATCAAGGAGAGCCTCGAAGACCGCGGCTACAACGACAACAAGGCCGAAGAGATTGCGGCGCGCACGGTTAACAAGGAACGGGCGCGCAACGGCGAGGCAAAGCAATCGAGCCGCTTGTCTCGCAACGACATCTCGTCGGGTCGTCGCGGTGGCCTGCGCTCGCACCGAGGACCGGGCGGCCGCACCCGCGATCAGCTGTACAACGAAGCCCGCGATCGCGGCATCGAGGGCCGGTCGAAGATGAACAAAGCCGAGTTGGAGAAGGCGCTGTCGCGCTAAAGGCGGTAGAGCACGCACGTCACACACGTGCGACCGGCGGCGCGATTCACCGAAAACTCGTCGACGAGCTCCAGCACCACTTGCAGCCCGCGACCACGCGCATCGGCTTCGTCGGCCCCGCGCCGATCTAGCGCCGCGCTGAATCCCGGCCCGTCGTCTTCGACTTCGATCTGCACGCGGTCGATGTGATTACACAGGCGCAACGTGAACTCGGCGTGCTCGTCGTGCAGCGCTTCGATGGCGTTGGTGCACAACTCGGAAACAACAAGAGTGAGCTTGTCGCGGAACGTCGGCGTGTAGCCGTCTTGGAGGAAGGCGTTGGTGGCGCGGCGAAGGCGGCCTACCTCTGGAAAAGTGGCAGGAACAACGCGTTCGAGTACTGCGTGAGGCATAACTACGAGTAGCCCATACCCGCTTACCGAGAAAACACTCGCAAGTGACAGTCGCCGCTCAACGAAGCTCGCGTTCGCTGGTCAGTTCTGCAAGGGCAGCGCCGTGTCTGCCAGTGCCGCGAGCTCGTCGGCCCACGACGCCGGTTCGCGCGCAGGCACCACCACGAGCTTCGTGAACCCGCGCTCGATGAATGCTTCGAGCTGGCGGCGCAGCGCAGCGAGCCCGAGCGGAATTACGGCAGACGGGTCGAGGTCGGGCCGTCGCCGGTTCACGACACTCGCAAGTACGGGCGGCATTTCGTCGCCGTTGACGTAGATGACCAGCGCACCGAAGTGTTCCGGGTCGATCGCACGACCCGCCTTGGCCGCGGCCTCCTCGACGGCGGGCCGGCCCGCTGCGGCGTCGTCGGGTGTGCAAAAGCTCGGTAACCACCCATCGCCCAGTCGACCGACCCGGCGCAATTCAGACGGCGCCTGTCCGCCGAGCCATACGTCGGGCGGCGACTGCACCGGCGTGGGCCCGATGGTCAGACCTTCGTAGGTGAAGTGCTTGCCAGCGTGGTCGACCGGTTGTCCCGTCCAGAAGCGTCGAATCAACGGCAACGCCTCGTCGAACCAACTGGCGCGATCTTCACGCGCGATGCCAAACGCCTGCTGCTCGCGGGCGTCAACGACACCGAGGCCGAACGCCGGTAGCGCCCGGCCGTTCGAAAGGCGGTCGAGGCTGGCCCAGTCCTTGGCCACCAGCGCGGGGTTGCGCCCCGACAGCACCTGCACACTCGTGCCGAACTTGAGCTTGGTCGTGCGTCCCGCGGCGAAGGCGAGGCCGACCAGCGGGTCGGGGGCGTTACCTGTCGCTCGTTCCGAGAGCCACAGCGAGTCGAAGCGGAGGCGTTCGAGATCGTCGACCAGTTCACCGAAGCCGTCGAAGCCCGGGCCCCACGTGAGCGCGCCCAATCCCAGCCCGACACGAATCTTCACGGGCGCAAACCTACGACTACGTGAGGATCAGCTTCAGAGCAACGCCGTAGCCGAGGCAAACGATGAAGCCGCGGAGGACCGGAACGGGCACCCGTTTGCCCACGCGGGCGCCGAGCCACGCGCCGACGACGGAGCCGATGGCGATCAGTGCAACTGCGAGCCACGCGACGTGTCCGAAGATCACGAAGAACACCGCGGCAACACCGTTGACAACGCCGGCCAACACGTTCTTCAACGCGTTCGTGCGCGCCAGACGATCGGGCAGCAGCACGCCGAGTGTCGCCAGCAGGATGATCCCTTGCGCGGCGCCGAAGTAACCGCCGTAGATGCCGGCGAAGAAACACACCACAGGCGCGACCACTCCGGAATGCTCGGGCTGCGTACGGCCTCGCGCCTCGCGCGACGACGCCACGCGCGCGGCCACAACGGGTTGGAACAGCATGAGCGTTGCGGCTGCGATCACGAGCACAGGCACCACCGCGTCGAAGACGTCGGAGTCCAGCGTCAAGAGGAGTGACGCGCCGAGCACGCTGCCGAGTGCAGAGCCGACAGCGAGGCGTCGCGCGCGCGGCGCTTGGCCTTCGAGGCCGTCGCGCGTGTTGTACACGGCGCTCACGGTGCCCGGAACCAAGCCGATGTTGTTCGATACGTTTGCGGTCACTGACGGATACCCCACCGCGAGCAGCACCGGGAACGACAACAACGTGCCGGAACCGGCAATCACGTTGATCGCCCCGGCGCCTACGCCGGCCGCGATGACGGCCACCGCCTCGAGCCCGTTCACCGACTCATTCTTCTCGTGGACGGCGTACTTTGACGAAATGGCCACCCCGGTACACGAGCTCGACCTGCCCGAACTCGACATGCTGAACCTCGAACGCCGCCTCGACCGCAGCTCGTCGCTCGCCCAACGCGGTGATCACTGGCTGGTCAAGAACATGATGGGTTACGGCGTGTCGCGATACGACGACGTGGTCGCGATCCTGCGCGACCGGCGCTGGCATTCCGCGCTTGCGTACATACCCGCCATGACAATGGAGCGACCAGGACGTACGGGGTCGATCCTCACGATGGAAGGACCGAACCACTCGCGCCTGCGCCGACTCGCCGCGCCGGCGTTCACACCGAAGGCCGCCGACCGGCTGCGGCCGTTCATGCGTGAGGTCGTCAACGGGCTCGTTGACACGGTCGCCGACGCGGGCCGCTGCGAACTGGTCGCCGACGTCTGTGAGCCGTATCCGATTCCGATCATCTGTGAATTGCTCGGTGCACCGAAGCAAGACTGGAAGCTGTTCTCCAACTGGGCGACGGACATCTTCCGGATCTTCAACAACGACATCGAGAACGACGCGCCGAAGATTGCCGCCGCCGGCGAGGAACTCGACGCGTACGTGCGCGAGCTCATCGCGCAGCGTCGTGCCGATCCAGCCGACGACCTGCTCAGCGACATGATCGCGGCCGAGGAGGAGGGCGACCGGATGTCGACCGACGAACTCGTGATGATGTCCGAGGCCGTGCTGATGGCGGGCACCGATACGACCCGTAATCAGCTCGCCTGCTCGGTCGCGTTGTTCACCGAACACCCCGAGCAGTGGGCGTTGCTCGCCGAGCAGCCCGAGCTGGCGCCGCGCGCGGTAGAAGAGTCGATGCGGGTGCTCGGCGCGGTCGGCGGAACGGCGCGCATCGCATCCGAAGACATCGAATACCGCGACGTGCTGTTCCCGAAGGGCACGATCGTGGGCACGAGCCTGGCCAATGCCAACCTCGACGACGACGTCTTCGCCGACCCGTTCACCTTCGACATCACCCGCGAAGCCGGCTCGCCCCAGATGACCTTCGGCTCAGGCATCCACTTCTGCATGGGCGCCAACCTCGCCCGCGCCGAACTGCAAGAAGCCCTCCCCCTCCTCGCCCAACGCATGCCCAACCTCTCGACCTACGCCGACATCGAATGGAAAGCAGCGAACATAGGCATCTGGGGCCCCGCCAAACTCCCCCTGCAGTTCAGCCGTTCGATTTAACGAAAAGGCGCCGGCGCCGAACGTTGCGCACGGTCTAGCGAC
>JBEEFT010000003.1:0-6424 GCA_041166225.1 Actinomycetota bacterium
GCGCTCACGCGAAAGCTGCGGAACTTCGACGGCAAGCGTCGGACTTCGTCCGCCAACCGCGCCACGTGCTCAGGCGAGATCAACGACCGCGGCCGCGTCACGTCGAACCGCAGCGAGACGTACGCAGCGACGACTGTGCGGTAGCCGAGGGCGTCGCGAACGTCGTCGAGTTCGATCACCGCTTCCGTCTCGCTCACCGGCGTAGCACCGGTTTCCGCGATAACAAACGGCCCGAGTCCGTCGAGGTGTTCGAGGACAACTACCGGCATGACTTTGAGTCGTTTTGGTTGCCTGGCAACCCAAATCGACCAAAAGTGACCGTCACCGGCGGGGCAGCGACTCGATCAGTTGGTCTCCGAGGCGGGCCAAGCCGTCGCGTGTGGGGTTGCTCGGCAGCGCGTCGAGGGCGTCGGTGCCGCGGGCGATGAAGTTTTGCGCCATCGAGATCGTGTACTCGACGCCGTCAGACGAGCGCACCATTTCTCGGGCGCGATCGCGGGTGTCTCGATCGAGCGGGCCGCCCAGGAGCGGGCGCAGCGACGCACCCACCGCGCCGTCACCGAGCGCCCGCAGCACCGGCAGTGTGTAGATGCCTTCGATCATGTCGTTGCCCGACGGCTTGCCGAGTTCTTCGTCGGTCGCGACGAGGTCGAGCACGTCGTCGATGAGTTGGAACGCCATGCCGAAGTTGTCGCCGTACGCGGTGAGCGCGTCGATCTGATCACGTGGCAGATCGGCGACGATCCCGCCGATGCGAGCCGCGGTGGCCAACAGCGACGCCGTCTTGCCGTTGATCGACGCGTAATACGCGTCCTCGGAACGGTCGGGCGAAAACGCTGTTTTCAACTCACCCACTTGTCCCTCACACAGCCGGCCGATAGTCGCCGCCAGAAGTCCTGCGACCTCCGTGCCGAGCGAGGCCGCGAGTTCGGACGCCCGCGCCAGCAAGAAGTCGCCGGAAAGGATCGCCACGAGGTTGCCCCACTTCGCGTTCACCGACGGCACGCCGCGGCGCGTCTCGGCGTCGTCCATCACGTCGTCGTGATACAGCGAACCGATGTGTACGAGTTCAACGGCGACGCCGCCTGACACCACGTCGTCGCTCACGGGTGCACCGCCGGCCGCCGCCGCGGCCATCGCCAGCACGGGACGGAGGCGCTTGCCACCCGCCCCGACAAGATGACCGGCAATTTCGGTCAAATAGGGGTCTTCGGCCACTACTGCGTCGTGCAACCGGTCTTCGGTTCGCGCCAATCCATCGGCCAGCCAGGGAAGATCCAGGGCCGCGAGGACGTTGGACATCTAACTGATAACGCTACGTCGTAGAACTCATGGCCGGACAATCCGGATGCTTCATAAACGGGTACCAGTGACCGAACGGGTCATGACCCACCCAACACGTAGACTCATAACGCAACAGCCACCACCTCAGGGGAGGCCTCTTGTTCGAACGATTCACCGACCGGGCCCGTAGGGTTCTCGTCCTGGCCCAAGAAGAGGCCAGGCTGCTCAACCACAACTTCATTGGAACCGAGCACATCCTGCTTGGCCTCATCCATGAGGGCGAGGGCACTGCGGCAAAGGCACTCGAGTCTTTGGGCATCACCCTCGAAGCGGTGCGCGAAAAGGTTGAGGAAACCATCGGCCCTGCCGGCGCATCGACCACTGGCTCGCCGCCGTTCACGCCGCGGGCCAAGAAGGTGCTCGAGTTGTCGCTGCGCGAAGCGTTGCAGCTCGGCCATAACTACATCGGCACCGAGCACATGCTGCTGGGCGTCGTACGCGAAGGTGAAGGCGTCGCCGCCACTGTCCTGCAGAGCCTGGGCGCCGACCTGAGCCGCGTCCGTCAGCAGGTCATCCAGCTGCTCAGTTCGGGTGGCCTCGGGGGCAAGGAAGCCGCCGCGTCCGGACAGGGCGCCGCAGCCGGTGCCGAGCCGGGCACGTCCGGTTCCGCCGTGCTCGACCAATTCGGGCGCAACCTCACCACGCTGGCGCGTGAGCACAAGCTCGACCCCGTCATCGGGCGCGAGCGTGAGATTGAGCGCGTGATGCAGGTGCTGTCGCGCCGCACAAAGAACAACCCTGTCCTCATCGGTGAGCCCGGCGTCGGCAAGACCGCCGTCGTCGAGGGCCTCGCGCAGCGCATCGTCAACGACGACGTACCGGAAACCCTCACCGGCAAGCAGCTCTACACGCTCGACCTCGGCGCCCTCGTGGCCGGGTCGCGCTATCGCGGTGATTTCGAGGAGCGCCTCAAGAAGGTGCTGAAGGAAATCAAGACGCGCGGCGACATCATCCTGTTCATCGACGAGCTACACACCCTCGTCGGCGCCGGAGCCGCCGAAGGCGCGATCGACGCGGCCAGCATCCTCAAGCCGATGCTCGCCCGCGGCGAACTGCAGACCATCGGCGCCACCACGCTCGACGAATACCGCAAGCACCTCGAGAAAGACGCGGCGCTCGAACGTCGCTTCCAGCCGATCAAGGTGGAAGAGCCTTCGCTCAGCCACACGATCGAGATCCTCAAGGGTTTGCGCGACGGCTACGAGCAGCACCATCAGGTCACCATCACTGACCAGGCCCTCGTCGCGGCCGCCAACTTGGCCGACCGCTACATCGCCGACCGCTACCTGCCCGACAAGGCCATCGACCTCATCGATGAGGCGGGTTCACGCCTGCGCATCCGTCGCATGAAGAAGAAGCCGGGCGCCCCAACCGAGGCCACGCTGGCCCAGGTGCGGCGCGACAAAGAAGCCGCGATCGAAGCCCAGCAGTACGAGGTGGCGAAGGAACTGGCGGCCAAGGAAAAGGAACTGCGCGAGCAGGTCGCGGCGGCTGCTGCCGCCGGCGTGCCCGTCGCCGGGGACATCAAGCCCGAAGACCAACTCTTCGACGTTGTCGACGAGGAAGTCATCGCCGAAGTGCTGTCGCACTGGACGGGCATCCCCGTCTACAAGCTCACCGAAGAAGAGACCGCCAAGTTGTTGCGCATGGAGGAAGAACTCCACCATCGCGTGATCGGCCAGAACGACGCGATCGAGGCGGTGGCCCAGGCCATCCGCCGCACCCGCGCCGGCCTGAAAGACCCGAAGCGGCCGAGCGGTTCGTTCATCTTCCTCGGTCCGTCCGGCGTCGGTAAGACCGAATTGGCCCGCACGCTTACCGAGTTCCTCTTCGGCGACGAGTCAGCACTGATCCGCCTCGACATGTCCGAGTACATGGAGAAGCACACGGTCAGCCGTTTGGTCGGCGCGCCTCCGGGATACGTCGGTTACGAAGAGGGCGGCCAGCTCACCGAGGCCGTGCGTCGCAAGCCGTTCTCGGTCGTGCTGTTCGACGAGATCGAAAAGGCGCACCCCGACGTGTTCAACACGTTGCTGCAGATCCTCGAAGACGGTCGCCTCACCGACAGTCAGGGCCGCACGGTCGACTTCAAGAACACCGTGCTGATCATGACGTCGAACCTCGGCACCGCCGATCTGCGCAAGGCGACGATCGGTTTCCAGAAGTCGTCCGAAGCGCTCACGCACGAGCGGATGAAGGAAAAGGTCAACGAAGCGCTCAAGGGCCACTTCCGTCCCGAGTTCCTGAACCGCATCGACGAAGTGATCGTGTTCCACGAGTTGAGCAAAGACGAGATCATCGAGATCGTCGATCTGCTCGTCGTTCGCATTCGCGAGCAGCTCGAGGGCCAGGGTCTCGGCTTCGAACTGACGATGGAAGCCAAGGGCTTGCTCGCCGACAAGGGTTGGGATCCGCAGATGGGGGCCCGGCCGTTGCGTCGAGCGATCCAGCGCATGATCGAGCAGCCGCTGTCCGAGCGCATCCTCAAGAAAGACTTCACCGCCGGCCAGACGATTTTGATCGACGCCGAAAACGGCGAGGTCGTCTTCAAGGTGATCGAGTCGATCGACGAAGCCCCACCTGTCGAACTGGCCGGTTCGGGCACCGAATAGGTCTCGCGTCCACTAGAAATTTCACGTGGGCGTCTACAAAAGCATCCTGGTTGGCACCGACGGCTCGGCTACGGCCGCGATCGCGCTCGACAAGGCGATTGAAGTCGCGGCCGCGGCCGGCGCCAAGCTCACGGTGTTCTCCGCGGGTAAGAGCCCGAAGGCCGACGACGTCGTCGCGGCGGCGCTCGCCCGCGTCAAGATGGCCGGCATCAAGAAGATGGCGGGCAAAGCCGTCGACGCGCCTCCCGCGGAAGCGCTCGTCACCGAAGCGGTCGAGGGCGGATATGACTTGCTCGTGCTCGGCAACAAGGGGATGCAGGGCCTTGGACGGTTCGTGGCCAACAGCGTGCCCAACAAAGTGTCGAAGGCGTCGCCCTGCGCGCTGCTCATCGTTCGCACTACCTAGTACCTCGTAGTGCGCTTTCGTCTCCGTTGGTTCGCGCTCGCCGGCGCCTGCCTGTTCTCGCTGACCGGTTGCCAAGCCGCGATCCGCGTCGGCGTCGACACCAACGATCACGGCGGCGGACGGGTGATCGCCGTGGTGACACTCGACCGCGACGCGCAGAAGCTCGTAGGCGATCTGAAGGGCCAGCTGAAGGTCGACGACCTCACAGCCGCAGGGTGGAAGGTGGTCGGGCCCGAGAAGATCGGAAGCGACGTGCGCGTCACTGCGACGAAGGCGTTCAACACGCCGGCCGGGGCGACGCGTGCGGTGCACGAACTCGACGCCAACAAGGGACTGTTCAAGAATTTCACCGTCACCCAGCACAAGACCCTGTTGCGCACGACCACGTCGTTCCACGGCACCGTCGACCTGCGTCAGGGGATCGAGTCGTTCAGCGACGCTGCGCTCGACAAGAAGCTGGGTTCGCCTCTAGGGGCAACCCCCGCGGAGTTCGAAAAGCGCATCGGCACCGCGGTGGGCGACGCGCTACCGATCACCGTCGGCGTGCTGATGCCGGGCAAGGTCTCGTCGAACGCGCCGGTCGAGGGCGGCGGCTCGGCCGCTTGGCATCCGAAGCTGGGCGACCGCATCGAACTCGTCGCGTCGTCCAAGCAACTCAACACGAAGGTGATCGCCCTGGGTGCTGTCGCCATTCTCGCTGCGGGCACGGCGTTGATCTTCGGGCTCGGTGGCCGGCGCGGGCGGCGCGGGCGCGCCACACCGTCTCTTTAATCTGGCGGCATGGCCAAGACCCGCACCGTCTTCCGTTGTGAGGCGTGCAGCGCGGTGCATCCGCGCTGGGCCGGTCAGTGTTCGCAGTGCAGCGAGTGGAACACGCTGATCGAAGACTTCGACCGGCCCAAGACGGGCGCGTCGCCCTCCACCTACAGCGGTCCGTCGGCGTCGGCGGTACCTTTGGTGTCGATCGATGGCCGGGGCGCGCAAGCCCGCAGTACCGGCATCGGTGAGTTCGACCGAGTGCTGGGCGGCGGGCTCGTGCCCGGCTCCGTCACGCTTCTCGGCGGTGAGCCTGGCGTCGGGAAGTCCACACTGACCTTGCAGCTGCTCGGGGCGATCGCCGCCTCGGCCCGGCGCGGCCTGCTCGTCTCGGCCGAGGAGTCTCCTCAGCAAGTGCAGTTGCGCGCCGGCCGGCTCGGCGCTCGGCGTGAGGGCGTGTGGATCGTGGCGGAAACTGCGATGCCGGCGATCCTTGCCGCGGTGGCCGACGTGCAGCCCGACCTGCTGGTCGTCGATTCGATCCAGACCGTGTTCGATCCCGAGGTTGGGTCGTCGCCCGGCTCGGTCACGCAGGTGCGCGAGTGCGCACACGCTCTGGTGTTGGCGGCGAAGGCATCGGGCGTTGCCACTGTGCTCGTAGGGCACGTCACGAAGGAGGGGGCGTTGGCCGGGCCCCGCGTCCTCGAACACGTCGTCGACACCGTGTTGTCGTTCGAGGGCGATCGGCATCACGCGTTGCGCTTGTTGCGGGCGTCGAAGCATCGCTTCGGGCCCACGGGTGAGTTGGGGTTGTTCGAAATGCGCGACGCCGGCCTGATCGCACTCGAGGATCCGGCCGAGTTGTTGCTGGGCGATCGGCGCCCTGAGCTCGCGGGATCCTGCGTCGTACCCATCACCGAGGGCCGCCGCACGTTGCTCGTCGAAGTGCAGGCGCTCGTCTCCGAGACCAAAGCCCCCATGCCGCGCCGATCGGCGCAGGGTGTCGACAGCGGTCGCCTCGCAGTGTTGCTGGCGGTGTTGGAAAAGCGGGCGGGGTTCCGCTTCTTCGAGCAAGACGTCTATGCGTCGGCGGTAGGCGGCGTGCGCGTCAATGAACCCGCGGGCGACCTAGGGCTCGCCATGGCGGTGGCATCGGCGGCGTCAGGCATCCCGATCCCACCGAACATCGTCGCTTGCGGCGAAGTCGGCCTCGGTGGCGAGCTACGGCGGGTGAGCCAGATGGAGCGGCGTCTGGCCGAGGCCGTGCGGCTCGGGTTCACGCAAGCGGTAGTGCCCGCAGCGACAC
>JBEEFT010000004.1:0-11581 GCA_041166225.1 Actinomycetota bacterium
TGTACCGGCGGCGATCACGCCACGCCGGCGGCGGATCGAGTCGTGTACGTCGCGGTCGGAGCCAGCGAGTCCGTCGGTGTCGGCGCCGAGCACCCTGCCACGGAGGCGTGGCCGCGAGTACTCGCCCGAACGGCGCTTCCGGGCAACGCCGCATTTCACGACGTAGCGGTGAGCGGTGCGACGGCCGCCGACGCCCTGCGCACCCAGTTGCCGGCGGCTCTCAGGCTGAACCCGACCCTGGCAACGGTGTGGCTGAACGTGAACGACCTCATCGCGTTGGTCCCCGCCCCCACGTATGAACAAACGCTGAAACGGATCGTGCACGCCCTCCGACGGGGCGGCGCGGCGCAGGTGCTCGTCGCGAACACGCCGCCCGTCGAAGACTTGCCTGCGTTCAAGAAACGGTTCGGCTTCTTGACCCAGATCGCTCTCGCCCGCGTCGACGAGTACAACGCGGCGATCGCGCGGGTCGCCTCCTCCGAAGGCGCGATCCTCGTAGACCTCCACGCCGCCGGTGTTAAGGCCCGCACGAACGGCACCGAGGCGTCGCTTATCTCGGGCGACGGGTTCCACCCCAGCACCGCTGGGCACGCAGCCATCGCCGCCGCGTTCGCGGAGCGGGTTCCGTCAAGATTTCTTGACAAGCGGAGATCCGTCCAGCACTCTTGACGTCAAGAACCCTTGACGGAAGGACGTACGATGTTGGAGATGGCGCGCAAGAAAAGTCCGGTGACCGAGCTCGAAGAACTGCCTGCGTCGTTGAAAGCGCTCAAGGGCTTCGACCGGTTGATGTTCGACAAGAGTGGAGCCGGCGCCGAGACCGCGACGTTCGGGAACGCGCAAACTGAGTACCCGTCAGGCACGTGGGTGTCGAACATGTCGCTGCCCGCCGACCTCGAAGACCTCGGCGGTGAACTCGATCCACTCCTAATCGCGGTCGCGCTGTCCGCCGCGGCTTATCAAGTCGAGACGAAGTTGACCGAGGTCGTTCGCTTCTGCCGGTCCGAGGGCAAGACGTGGACGCAGATCGGTGAGGCGCTTGGCATGTCCAAGCAGGCGGCGTGGGAGCGCTTCTCGGGCGAGGACTAGCCGCCGCGGCCCTACCCTTGCGGTGTGATTACGCGGGCTGACATCGAAGCGGCGCAGGGACGCCTGACTGGCGTGATCCATCACACACCGGTGGAACGACCTCGAGGGCTGTCTCGACTCGCCGGACGGCCAGTCGTTCTCAAGTGTGAGCACCTGCAGCGCACGGGCTCGTTCAAGATCCGCGGCGCCTACAACCTGCTGAGCCAGCTCGAGGATGGCGTCGACGTTGTTGCGGCCTCTGCGGGCAATCACGCCCAGGGCGTGGCACTCGCGGCGTCGCTCACCGGTCACCGCGCGACCATCTACATGCCCGCCACCGCACCGCTGCCCAAGCTCGAGGCGACGCGCGCCTATGGCGCATCGGTAGTGCTGGTGCCCGGTCCCGTCGACGACTGCTTGATCGCGGCAAAGGCGTGGGCGGCCGACACCAACACCGTGTTCGTGCCTCCTTTCGACGACGAACGAATCATCGCCGGCCAGGGAACTGTCGGCTTGGAACTCAGCGCGCAGGCGCCTGAACTCGAGTCGGTTGTGGTGCCGATCGGCGGCGGCGGCCTCATCTCGGGTGTTGCAACTGCGTTTGCCCACAGCCGGCGTGGCGTCAAGGTCATCGGTGTCGACGCCGCAGATCGCGACGGCACGATGGCCGACGGCATCCGGGTCAAGAGCACGTCTGAACTCACGCAGGCCCACATCAACGCGTATGTCGACGAGGTCATCCACGTCGACGAAGAAGCGATCAGCCAGGCCCTCGTCGTGCTGCTGGAACGGGCCAAGCAAGTTGTCGAACCTGCCGGCGCCGCCGCGTTCGCCGCGGTGCTCTCGGGCCTCGTGCCCGGCGATGGAGCGGTCGGCGTCGTGATCAGCGGGGGCAACATCGACCCCTTGCTGCTCGTGCGAGTCGTCGACCACGGCCTGTCGGCGGCCGGGCGCTATTTGGTGTTGCGCGTGATCGTGCGGGACACGCCCGGCGAACTGGCTCGCCTGCTCGGCGTCGTTGCCGCCGAGGGCCTCAACGTGTTGTCGGTCGACCATCACCGCGCCGGATCCCGCGTGGGCATCAACCAAACCGAGGTGCGTCTCACCTTGGAGACCAGGGACCCGTCGCACCGCGGTGAAGTGATCAACACGGTGAAGGCTGCGGGGTTCGACGCCAGCGAAGCGGTGTAGCCACGATGGACGCACCCGCAGCCGAAATTCGGGTTCACGGCGTGGGCGGGTCGTCACCGGCGAGCATTCTGGGTCTCGGTAGCGACGTCGAGGCCGAACTCGTCACCTTCGGTGACCGCACTGGCGTCTGGCGTCGCCGGAGTCAGCCCGAGATCGAGGGATATGTATGGGGCGGCCTCACGAGCGGGTCGAGCCTTCAGCCGTTCTGGATCCTTCTGCTTCCGTTCACGCTGGTCAACGTCGCCGGCTGGATGCACGAACCTGCGGCCGTGCTCGGCCTCGCCCGCATTCGGGTGATCCGCGCCGTCACGTTTTGCGTCGGCCTCACGATGACTGCGACCTACGCGGTGTGGACGGCGTTGATCATCGAAGACAGCATCGGGTCGCGCTGGCTCCCGCGACGCCATCCACACCTCGGCGGTCACCACATCACACCGCGGTGGGGAACGATCGTTGGCGGCGTCGCAATGCTCGTGATGTTGAGTCTGCTCACCTGGCTCGCCCACGGGGCCCGCCGCGCCGAGCGGCGGGTCGAAAACTCGAACGGCGTGTCGGTGACGTCGACGCGGGGCAACGCGCTGCTCGGCGTTGGTGCCCGTACCGAAGAGACCTTGGACGACGTCGGATTCTTCAACCGGGCGAGCGACAGCGGACGCCTTCTGGCCGTGCACGTGGTGTGGAGCTTCGCGCTTGTCGTCGCGTTGACAGCGTTCGCCTACGCGGCGGCGGCCGGAACCGTCTTGGCGAAGAACGCCGATCCGCCCGCGTATCTGCGCAGTTTTTTCAACGTGATCGGTGGAACACAAGCGGCGTTGCTGCTCGTGCTCATTGCGGCCTCCGCCGTACCCGAACGTAAGCGAACCGGTTTTCGCTGGTGCGCCCCTGCGATCGCGTGCGGGCTCAGCATCATGATCGCGAACGGCATGTTCGCGGGGTTCTCGCGCCTGGTCGACAGCCGGCTGAATACCGGCGCTCCGACGCGGTTTCTCTACCCCGATCTCGTTCCGATCACGCTCGCGATCGCGTTCGTGGCGACCGCGGCGTGGGCGATTCGCAACCGCATCGCCCCAGTAGAGATGGACACCGTCGGTCCTACGAGCGACGAACCCGTCCCGGAAAACACCGCAGACCTCGGAGAGCCGCGAAACGGCGCGACCCGCAGCGCCCGCACCTTGACCGCACGGTTCCGCGCGATCGCTCACGGCGTTGCACGCATCGACGTCGTGCTCACGCAGATCGTGGTTGGCTTCGGCGTAGTTGTTCTCGCCTTTGGCTACATGCGCGTGCGTTACGGCGCCGACCGCTGGCGATGGCAACCAGGCGCCGTCGCCGGCACCGAGATCATCGCGGTGAGCGGCGTCGCGCTGGTTGCGGTGCTGTGGTTGAAACGCAAGGACCCCAAAACGCGCAAGACCGTCGGCATCGTGTGGGACCTCTTGACGTTTTGGCCTCGCCGTTTCCATCCGTTTGCGGTGCGCCCATTCTCGGAGCAGGCGGTGCCGGAACTGCGAGGACGGATCGTGGCGTTGCAGCACGAGTACGGCCGCGTGCTCGTGTCGTGCCACAGCCAGGGCACCGTGCTCTCGTTCGCCGCCATCGCGCCCCTAGTAACCGGTGACGCGTTCCCCGAGAAAACGATCAGTCTGGTGACGTACGGCTCGCCCCTGGGCGGCCTGTTCCGGGTGTTCTTCCCCGCGTACTTCAGCGACGACGAAATGCGGCGCGTGCACAGTCGGTTGCGTACGTGGCGCAACTTTCGGCGCCTGACCGACCCGATCGGCAACGACATCCACTCCGTCGACACAGTGGTGCTCGCCTCGCCCGGCGTCACGCCGGCCGCCGGCGCCGGGTTACGGGTGCCGGCCACAGTGGCCGAGCGTGACCGTCCCCCGTGGGCCAAAGTCGAGGTGCACTCGTACTACCGCAACGAACCGCGCATGAAAGAAGTCATCGACGACCTCCGCTATCAGTAGCGGACGTCCCACAGCAGCAGGCCGTGTGCGGGCGCGGGGTCGGCGTTGCCGTGGCGGTTACCAGCGCGTAGCAATTCGCCGACATCGGCGGCTTTCCGCTTCCCTTGGCCGACCTCCACGAGCAGCCCCACGATCGAGCGCACCATCTGGTGACAGAACGCGTTTGCCTCGATCCAGAACCGCAACATGCCCTCGCCCTCTACGACCCACTCCGCATCGATCACGCGACGCATGGTGCCGGGGACTCGGCCGTCACGGCGTGGCGTTGGGCGTCGACAGAAGGCCGCGAAATCATGCTCGCCGAGCAACGGGTCGCACGCCGCCCGCATCGACCGCACGTTGAGCGGCTGCGGCACCCACCAGGCTTGCGTCGACAGCAACGGGTCGGGCACGGGAGCGTTCAGTACCGAGTACCGATACCGGCGCGCCTTCGCGTCGTATCGAGCATCGAAGGTCGACTCGGGGACCGAGGCCTCACGGGCGACGACCCGCGGCGCGAGTTGCCGGTTGACGCGCTGCACCAGTTGGTCGGTGTCGATTCTTGTGTCAGCAGGCACGTCGAACGACACCACTTGGCCGCGGGCGTGCACTCCACGGTCGGTGCGTCCCGCACAGACCAACTCCACGCCCTTCACCTGCATCGCTCGCTCGATGGCGAGGGTGAGCGCGCCTGCGACCGTCTCGACGTTGGGCTGAACCGCGAAGCCGTGAAAGGCGCCGCCGTCGTACGCAACCGTCATCCGGACGCGAACCGACGGGCCACGAGGGCCCGTCGTCTCTGGTGTCTCGTCGAAAAGCGTCATGAGTGACGCGCCTTCGTACTAGACGAGTTCGATGCGCGCCATGGGCGCGTTGTCGCCGTTGCGGGGGCCGAGCTTCAAGATGCGCGTGTAGCCGCCGTTGCGGTCGGCGTAACGCGGCCCGATCTCGTCGAACAGCTTCGTGGTCATGTCGCGATCGCGAATGAAACCGAGCACCTCGCGGTGACGGGCGAGCCCGCCCTTCTTGGCCTTGGTGATGACCTTTTCCGCGACCGGACGCAACGCCTTGGCCTTGGCCTCGGTGGTGACAATGCCTTCAGCGGCAATGAGCGACGCAACCAGGTTGCCGAACATCGCCTTTTGGTGGGCGGCGTCGCCGCCGAAGCGACGGCCGCGCTTGGGAGTGCCCGGCATGGCTAGAGAACCGTCCGGTTACCGCGCAGCGCCAGGCCGCGCTCGTCGAGCTTCACGAGCACCTCGTCGAGGCTCTTCTGACCAAAGTTGGTGATGGCCAGCAGATCGTCGGGCGTCTTCTGGATGAGCTCGCCGATGGTGTTGACCTGCGCCCGCTTGAGGCAGTTGCGGGGACGCTCGCTGAGGTCGAGGTCTTCGATGGGCAGGTCCATGTCGGGCGAACCCGAACCGGCCACGGCGACGTCGCCGAGTTCGAGGCCCTGCGGCGCGTCGCTCATCTCAGCCACGAGCGTGACGAGCGAACGCAGCGTGTCGCCGGCAGACGCGAGCGCCTCGCGGGGCGTGATCGATCCGTCGGTTTCGATGTCGAGCACGAGGCGGTCGAAGTTGGTCGACTGCTCCACGCGAGTCGGCTCCACGGTGAACGCGACGCGGCGGACCGGTGCGAAGATCGAGTCGACCGGCAGCACGCCGATGGTCGAGGACCGCTTGTTCTTGTCGGCCGTGACGTAGCCACGACCGCGCTCGACGGTGACGTCGACCGCGAGGCGGCCCTTCGAGTTCACCGACGCGATGTGCAGGTCGGGGTTGAGGATCTCAACGCCGGCGATCTGCGACAGGTCGGCAGCAGAAACTTCGGCGGGGCCGCGGATGTCGAGGCGCAGCACGACCGGCTCGTCGACCTCCATACGCAGCACGAGGTCCTTCAAGTTCAGGATGATGTCGGTGACGTCTTCCTTGACCCCGGTGAGAGTCGTGAACTCGTGGAGGGCGTCGTCGAAACGCACCTGGGTGACGGCCGCGCCGGGAATCGACGACAGCAGGGTGCGGCGCAGCGAGTTACCCAGCGTGTGGCCGAAACCGGGATCGAGCGGACCGATAGCGAAGCGCTGCCGGTCGTTCTCTTCTTCGCCGACTGCTTCGACGGTGGGGCGCTGAATGATGAGCATGAAAGTGGGTGTCCTTCGGACGCGTGTCGTTTAAAGCGTTACTTGGAGTACAGCTCGACGATGAGCTGTTCGCGCACGGGCACGTCGATGTGCTCGCGCTGGGGAAGATCACGGACCGTGATTTCGAAGCCTTCGGCACCGGATTCGAGCCACCCGGGCATTGTGCGGTCGAGCGTGTCCATGTTGTGGCGGATCACGATCATGGTGCGCGACTTCTCTTTGAGAGAGATCACGTCGCCCTTCTTGACGCGATAGCTCGGGATCGTGACGCGCTTGCCGTTCACGAGGACGTGGCCGTGGCGCACGAACTGACGAGACTGGTTGCGGCTCGCGGCCCAACCGGTACGGAACGTGACGTTGTCGAGACGGAGCTCGAGCATGCGCAGCAGGTTCTCGCCGGTGATGCCTTCGGCGCGGTTCGCTTCCTTGTACAGGTTGGCGAACTGCTTCTCGAGCACGCCGTAGATGCGGCGCGCCTTCTGCTTCTCACGGAGCTGCCCGAGGTATTCCGAACCCTGGCGCATGCGATCGCGGCCGTGCTCGCCCGGAGGGTAGGGACGGCGCTCGATCGGACACTTCATCGTGTCGCACTTGCTGCCCTTGAGGAACAGCTTCATCTTCTCGCGCCGGCAGAGGCGGCAAACGGGGCCTGTGTAACGAGCCATTAGACGCGGCGCCTTTTCTTCGGACGACAGCCGTTGTGCGGAATCGGGGTGACGTCTTTGATGCCGTTCACTTCGAGACCGGTGTTCATTAACGAACGGATTGCGGTTTCACGGCCCGAGCCGGGGCCCTTGACCATGACTTCGACGGTGCGCAGGCCGTGCTCCATGGCGCGGCGGGCGCACTGCTCAGCCGCGAGCTGTGCCGCGAACGGAGTCGACTTGCGCGAGCCCTTGAAGCCGACGTTGCCGGCCGAGGCCCAGGCAACCACGTTGCCCTGGGCATCGCTGATCGACACGATCGTGTTGTTGAAGGAACTCTTGATGTGCACCACGCCGTGCGTGATGTTCTTGCGTTCCTTCTTGCGCGGGCGACGACCGCCCGGCTTGGGTTTTGCCATTACTTGCGAACCTTCTTCTTACCGGCGACGGTCTTCTTGGGGCCCTTGCGGGTGCGGGCGTTGGTGTGCGTGCGCTGGCCACGAACCGGCAGGCCGCGGCGGTGGCGCAGGCCCTGGTAGCAGCCGATCTCCATCTTGCGCTTGATGTCTTGTTGAATCTCGCGGCGCAGGTCACCTTCGACTTGGAGGTTCTCGTCGATGTAGGTACGAAGCTTGTTGACTTCGTCGTCGGTGAGGTCACGCACCCGGGTGTCGGGGTTCATCTCGGTGGCCGCGCAGATTTCCTTGGCCTTGCTCGGCCCGACGCCGTAGACGTAGGTGAGCGAGATCACGAGACGCTTCTCGCGCGGAATATCGACGCCAGCTACACGAGCCACTTAACCCTGCCTCTGCTTATGGCGCGGGTTTTCGCAGATGACCTGCACGCGACCATGGCGGCGGATCACCTTGCACTTCTCGCACATTGTCTTGACGCTCGGACGAACCTTCATGCTTGCCTTGCCTCTACCGGTAACGGAAAACGATGCGACCCCGGGTGAGGTCGTAGGGAGTGATTTCAACCTGAACTCGGTCGCCAGGGAGGATCCGGATGCGATGCATGCGCATCTTTCCGGAGCTGTGGGCCAGCACGTGATGGCCGTTCTCGAGCTCTACTTTGAACACCGCGTTCGGTAGTGGCTCAACAACAGTGCCTTCGAGCGTGATGCCCTCTTCCTTCGCTTTTGATGGCAGGTGAAACTCCTTAGAAATCTTCGGTGATTAGCTGGACCGTCGACACGCCCCTAGGCGCGCAGGACCGGCCGAACAATTTAGCCGTTCGGAGGCAATTCCAGCAAGCGGGCCTTGGCGAAATACTCCACGGCGCCGTTATTGCCGCGCAACGGTGACTCTACCGTCGCTTCAACAGTCCAACCTGCGGCGCGTATTCCCTGCTCAGCGGCCATGACGGCGGATTCCAGGTCCTCGGAGGCAGTGGGCAACTCGCCGGCCTGCAATTCGAACATCGGTTTCACCAGGGCGAACAATGTGGCCCCTGGCGCGAAATGCAGCGCGGCGGTGACACGGGGCACGATGGCTCGCAGAGGCGAGTACGAGACGTCGATGGTCATCACGTCGACCGAATCAGGCACGTCGAGCGTCGTCAGATCGGTCGCATTGGTCTGCTCGAGATTCACGACGCGTGGGTCTTGTCGCAGAGCACCCATCAGCTGTCCGTGCCCGACATCGACGGCGTAGACCTTGGCCGCTCCCCGCCCCAGCATCTCGGTAGTGAAACCACCGGTCGACGCCCCCACGTCGAGCGCTACCTTGCCGCCGAAGTCGAACCCGCCGAGCGCGTCGAGTCCGGCGGCGAGCTTCGATTCGCCTTTGAGGCGCTTCGTAGGCCGCACCACGATGCGGGCGTCGGCGCGTACCTGCGAGTTCGGGTTCGTCACGATCACTCCGTCGACCAAGACTTCGCCCGCCTCGATGGCGGCGCCGGGCTCGACAAGGTCGGGCCGCGCTCGCGTGAGCACCGTAAGCAACGCGCGTCGGGCCACGCAGCAACGCTACGTGTCGACGGTCATGGCTTTACAGTCGACGGATGCCTGACGACGCCGACAAGATCCCGACCGTGAACCGCGACCCCGACAAGATTCGCCGGGACGCCGCCAAGGTCGGTGGCGCAACACGCGCTGGTGGCGGCACGGTGTTCACCGAGCCGCTGCTCGTCGTGAACCAGAAGGCGAAGATCATCGAGATCAACAACGAGTACGCGATCTTCGACCAGAACGGCAGCCAGATTGGAGCCGTCAGGCAGATCGGGCAGGGCAAAGCCCGCAAGGTGCTGCGGGCGCTCACGTCGGTCGACCAGTTCCTCACCACGAAGCTCGAGGTCGTCGACATGCAAGGCAAAACGCTGCTCGCATTGACGCGCCCGGCCAAGCTCATGAAATCAAAGGTCATCGTGTCCGACGGCGAGGGGCGCGAAATCGGCGTCATCACGCAACAGAACGTGATCGGCAAGATCAAGTTCTCTTTCGACGTAGGCGGCCAGTCGGTCGGTTCGATCAACGCCGAGAACTGGCGGGCGTGGAATTTCAACATCCAAGACGCAAGCGGCACAGAAATCGCCCGCATCAAGAAGACGTTCGAAGGCCTGGCCAAGACGATGTTCACCACGGCCGACAACTACGTCGTGTCGATACCCGAGCAACTCGACGAGCCGCTCAACAGCCTGGTGGTGGCCGCGGCGCTCTCGGTCGACACCGCGCTCAAGCAAGACAGCCGCGGGCTCAGCTAACACCGGGTTCTGTGCGCGTTTGCCGCTATAAGCGGCAGAAGCGCACAGGACTTAGGGGACGGTGAAGATCTCCGGGCCGTTGTCGGTGATCGCGATCGTGTGCTCGACGTGCACCGATAGGGAACCGTCGGCGGTCACGACCGACCAGCCGTCTTCAAGCAGGAACGTCTCGGGCCGGCCCATGTTGATCATCGGCTCGATTGCGAACACCATGCCGCTGCGCAGCTTCGGGCCCTTGCCCGGAGGCCCGTAGTTCGGCACCTGCGGTTCCTCGTGCATCGCGGTGCCGATGGCGTGGCCGACGTACTCACGCACTACCGAGTAGCCACCGGCTTCGGCGACGGTCTGAACTGCGTGGCCGATGTCGGAGAGGCGGTTGCCGTCGACCATGGCCGCGATGCCCGCGGTCAGCGAGGCTTCGGTGACCTCGATCAGCTTGCGCGCCTCGGGGCTGATGTCGCCCACGCCGGCGGTGTACGCGGCGTCGCCGTGGTACCCCTCGATGATGGCGCCGCAGTCGATCGAGATGATGTCGCCCTCGTTCAACACGACCTTCTCCGACGGAATGCCGTGCACGATCATGTCGTTGGGCGACGTGCAGATCACCGCGGGGAACCCGTGGTAGTTCAAGAAATTCGAGCGAGCGCCGCGCTTGTCGAGGACGTCGCGCGCTACTTGGTCGAGCTCCATCGTGGTGATGCCGGGGCGGATCGCTTCGCGCGTCTTCTCGTGCATTTCGGCTACCACGCGCCCGGCCTTGCGCATCTTGGCGAGCTCGTCGTTGTTCCTACGCATTGGGCGAGTGTCCCTGTTCGCGACGCCGGTCGATCGCGGCGGTGAGCCGGTCGGCCACGACGTCGGTTGATCCAAGCCCGTCCACGGTTACAAGCATGCCGCGTTCGAAGTAGTAGTCGATCAGGGGCGCGGTTTCTTCTTCGTAGAGCTCGAGGCGCCGGCGGATTGCCTCGTCGGTGTCGTCGTCACGCTGCGCCACCTCGCCGCCACAGTTGTCGCAGGTCCAGTCGTATTTCGGCGGCTTCGAGACGTGGTAGATCGCGCCACAGGTCGAGCACACGCGCCGGCCGTTGAGCCGCGAAAGCGCCTCGTCGGTGGTGATGTGGAGGTCGATCACCATGTCGAGCTTGATCGGATCGAGGATTTTTTCAAGTCCGTCGGCCTGAGGGACCGATCGGGGGAAGCCGTCGAGAATGAACCCACGACCTCTCGTGTCGGGATGATTCAACCGTTCGGCGACCGCACCCAACGTGACGCTGTCGGGCACCAGTTCGCCGGCGTCGAGGTAGCTCTTTACCTTGTTGCCGAACTCGGTGCCCGAGCGCACAGCCGCGCGGAAGATATCTCCGGTCGACACGTGGGACACCACATAGTGCCGGGCCAAGCGAACGCACTGCGTTCCCTTGCCCGCACCCTGTTTGCCCAGCAGCACAAGGCGGATGCCGGGGACCATCGAACTACTTCAAGAAACCTTCGTAGTTGCGCATCGTGAGTTGGCTGTCGATCTGCTTCATGGTCTCGAGGGCGACGCCCACGGCGATGAGCAGGGTCGTACCCGCGAAGGGGTACTGGGTGATGTGCCACCACGACAGGAACAACGAGGGCAACAGGGCGATAAAGGCGAGGAACAACGCGCCGGGCAGGGTGATCCGGGTCAGGATGCCCTGGAGGTGACGCACGGTCGGCGGACCCGGCCGGATGCCGGGGATGTAGCCACCCTGCTTGCGGATGATGTCCGCTTGCTGTTCCGGGTTGAAGGCGATTGACGTGTAGAAGTACGCGAAACCCACGATCATCAGGCCGTAGGCGCCGACGTAGAACAGGTCGGTGGGCGACGCGAGGTGGTTGTTGATCCAACTGCG
>JBEEFT010000005.1:0-7953 GCA_041166225.1 Actinomycetota bacterium
CGCAACATCCCGAGCTGAAAACCGACACCTCGCCGACCCAGACGGTCGGGTCTCCGGTCTCCGCGCTGTTCACGCCCGTGGTGCACACGGTGCGGATGATGTCGCTCGACAACGCGATGAACCTCGACGAACTCGTCGCATGGGGCAAACGCCTCGAGCGCTTCGTCAGTGATCCCATCACGTTCGTGTGCGAACCCAAGATCGACGGGCTGGCCATGTCGATCCGTTACGAGAACGGCCAGTTCGTGCGGGCGGCGACCCGCGGCGACGGGCGCGTGGGCGAAGACGTCACTGCGAACGTCGCCACCGTTGCGTCGGTCCCCAAGGTCTTGCAGGGCAGCGACGTGCCCGAAGTACTCGAGGTGCGCGGCGAGGTCTACATGCCGATCGTGTCGTTCACGTCGTTGAATGCGCGGCAGGAAGAGGCGGGCGCCACGCTGTTCGCGAACCCGCGCAACGCAGCGGCCGGATCGCTGCGCCAAAAAGACCCCGCCATTACGGCCAGCCGCAACCTCGACTTCTTCTGTTACCAACTGGGCGAGGTCGTCGGTGGCCCGTCGTTCAAAACCCACCAAGAGACGCTGGCGTATCTGCGCGGGCACGGCCTCCCGGTGAACGACGCGATCGTGGCGGTGCCAACGCTCGACGAGGTCCACGCCTACTGCGAGCGCCGCCTCGAGAACCGCCACGCCCTCACGTACGAGATCGACGGCGTGGTCGTGAAGGTCGACGACCTCGCCCAGCGCGACGAACTCGGCTTCACGAGCAAAGCGCCGCGGTGGGCCATCGCGTTCAAGTTCCCGCCCGAGGAACGCACCACGTTGCTGCGCGACATCCACGTGTCGATCGGCCGTACGGGGCAGGCCACGCCGTTCGCGATTCTCGAGCCGGTGTTCGTCGGCGGGTCAACGGTGTCGCTGGCCACGCTGCACAACCAAGACCAGGTCGCAATCAAAGACGTGCGCCCCGGCGACCACGTGATCGTGCGCAAGGCGGGCGACGTGATCCCCGAAGTGGTCGGCCCCGTGCTGTCGATGCGGCCCAAGGGCTTGAAGAAGTGGATCTTTCCGAAAGCGTGCACCACGTGCGGCGAGCCGCTGGTGCGCCGAGAGGGTGTTAGCGCCACGTTCTGCGTGAATCCGGCCTGCCCCGCGCAGCAGTGGGCCGGCATCTGCCACTTTGTGTCGCGCGGCGCCATGGACATCGAAGGCCTCGGCGAGCGCACGGTGTCGTTGTTCCTGCAACAAGGTTTGCTCCAAGACGCGGGCGACGTGTTTTTCCTCGACTACTCCAAGGTCGCCACGATCGAGGGATTCGGCGAGATCTCTGTCAACAACTTGCGGTCGTCGGTCGAGGCGGCGCGTGACCGTCCGCTCGCCAACCTGCTTTTCGGTCTCGGCATCAAACACGTTGGTGGCGCGGGCGCCGCCGCGCTCGCGAAGGGCCTCGGGTCGATGGACGCGATCGCCGCGGCCACCGTCGACGAAGTCGCCGCGCTCGACGGTGTCGGCATGGTGATCGCCGAGAGCGTCGTCACCTGGTTTGCCGAACCCGCCAACCACGCGCTGATCGAAAAGCTGCGCCGGGCGAATGTCAACTTCCTCGGCCCCGCCGCGCCCGACGTACCCCAGACGCTGCTGGGCAAATCGATCGTGGTGACCGGCTCGCTCGAAGGCTTCACGCGTGAGTCAGCTGAAGAGGCGATCCTCGAACGCGGCGGCAAGTCACCGGGCAGCGTCTCGAAGAAGACCACGGCGGTGGTAGTGGGCGAGGGGCCCGGCGCGGCCAAGTTCACCAAGGCGCAGGAACTCGGGGTGCCGATCCTCGATGAGGCCGGGTTCGTGCGCCTCCTAGACACGGGCGAACTGCCCTAGGAAAGAACCGCGCGCACATCGGGTACGCCTGTGCGCATGGACGTGTCTTCTCCCGAGTTCGTTGCCGGCCGCACGGTCGCTGTGTTCGCCTTGGAGCGATTCGTTCGGGCGCGCACTGCCTTCGTGGTGTGGTCGGCGGCCGCGATCACCGCGCTGCTCGTCTTGGGCGCTATCGCGAGCCACGGGGTCGGTGCGTTCGTGGTCGGTGTGTTCGCGGTGATCGCCGCGGTAATCACGATGACGCTGTTCGCGATACGCGCCGCGGTGTTGCGCGGGCTGCGCGCTATTGGCGGCGGGGCCGACTACGCGCGGCTCCGGCCGATCGTGCGGAAACACCTGGCCGACGTGCAGACCACGCGCGGCACCATCCCGGTCGATCGTCTGGGCCTGGTTCGGCTCGCGTGGATGGCGCGGCGGCCCGAAGATCTACAGCAACATGTGCGTCATACGGTCAACACCGTGAGCCGCGCCGTTCCCGACGTCGTGTCCGAAGTGCGGACCGAGCTAGCCCGTCCCGCTTAGTGAACCTGCCAGCACCACTTGTACGAAGAGGAATCGGCCTCGCGGGTTGACGACGCCGGCCAGAAGACCACCGTCGCGCAGCGTTGCCCCGGCTTGAGCGCACCGGTTTCGGTGCCCTTGCCCGGCGTGAACCCCACAGTGTTGATGCCCTCGAGATGGTCGAGTTGATCCTCGGGAATCTCTCGCCCGTCGACGATGAGTATCCCCGTGTAGCCCGTGGCGAGCTCGGCGAAGATGCGATCCTGGCGTAACGCCAGTTCGCTCGGCGGTGGCCGCACTGCCGCGACCCGGCGATCGGGCGCCTCGATCGGCTTGGGGTCTGATGCCGAGGTGACGCCGACGTACAGAATGGCCGCGGCAAGCGCCAGGAGCAGCGACACGATCACGCGGTAACGCGTAATAAAACGCTTCTTCCCGGCCGGCAGCGCTTGCGTCATCTCGATCGCCACTCTACGGGCGGAAACGCGCCAGCCCCTCGTCCGAGCAACACCATCGTCACCATCGCGATAACACCAAAGCCGATCCGAGGCAGGAGCGCCCCATGGACGACTGACGCGGCGATCACGGCTCCGAATTCGAAGAGCCACACCGCCAGGTACGCGCCCGGGCGGCGGTGCCAGGCGAAGTAGCAAAACGGCAGCTTGGCCGCGAGAAAACCGATCCGCAGCGGCGCCCCCGACCACGCCCCCCGAGCGGTAAGCACCGCGATTTGCAACGCCACTTCCGCGACGGCCACAACCAAGGCGAGTTCGAGCTTGTGCATGGCACTCGCAGGCGCGGCGTGGTTGGGCTCCATGCCGCGAGTCTCGCCGCTGGCCTGGGTACCCTCGTGCATGGCCGGTGGACGGATTGCCGACCAAGTTGGCCGCGTCCTTGGTGGTCGCTATCGCCTGGTTGCTCCGATTGGCACCGGGGGATCCGCGCACGTCTATGTGGCCGACGACACCACGCTACGGCGACGGGTCGCCGTCAAGGTGCTGCAGCCGGCGCTGGCACTCGACCAGGCGTTCCTAAAACGGTTTCGCGCCGAGGCCCAAGCCGCAGCTGCGCTGAACCACGCGAACATCATGCGGGTCTTCGACTGGGGTGAAGACCCTGAGGGTCCGTTCCTGGTGCTTGAGTTCCTGGGCGGCGGCAGTCTGCGCGACCTGCTGGATTCGGGGCGGCGCCTCACGGTGTCCCAAGCCGTGCTTGTCGGCCTCGAAGCGGCGCGTGCGCTCGACTACGCCCACCGCCGCGGGCTCGTGCACCGAGACATCAAGCCCGCCAACATCTGCTTCGACGAAGAGGGACGGGCCTGCATCACCGACTTCGGCCTCGCCCGCGCGTTGGCCGAAGCGGCGTGGACCGAGCCCGACGGGGTGCTGCTGGGCACGGCGCGTTACGCCGCGCCCGAGGCGGCGCAGGGCCGCAACGTCGACGGCAAGGCCGACGTCTATGCGCTGGGCTGGGTGCTGCTCGAGGCCGTCACCGGCAACGCCCCGCCCGTCGCCAATACCACCGTCGCCACCCTCATGGCCCGGGCCAGCCAACCGATCGTTGCGCCCTTCGGCCTGGGTGCGCTCGCTCCGATCATCGACGCCGCGGGCGTGGTCGACCCCGACGACCGGCCCGACGCCGCGGCGCTGGCAGTGATGCTCGATACTGCGGCGCGACAACTCGACGCCCCGGCACCGATCCCGGTAACCGCCGTGCTCGACCTCGACGCGCGCACGCCGTCGGCCGCCGACCCCACTGAAATGGGCGTGACCGCTTCGGTGCCCGTCGTAGAGCCGACGACGACGGTTGCGGTGGCACCGCCCGTCGGCCGCCGGTCGCGCCGCCGCATCGGATGGGTGATCGGAGCGCTCGCACTGGTGGCCGCTGTGGTTATGGGCGCGTTGTACGCGCCCACGCTGTTCAAGCCCTCGCACCACGTGCCCTCGCTGGCGCACGACGACTTGCAGCACGCGGCGGCCGAACTGGCGCCGCTCAAGTTCAAGCTCGCCTCGAAAGAGGCGTACTCCGACACGGTCGCGAACGGCGAAGTGATCCGGCAGCGCCCAGCGGCGGGCGTGTCGCTCCACGAAGACGAGACGGTCACGGTCGTGATCTCGAAGGGCCCGCCGCCGGTCGCGATCCCCAAGGTTGTCGGCCGCACCGAGGCCGAGGCCCGCACGGTGCTGACCGGGGCGGGTTTCCAGATCGACGCCAAGGTGAACCGGCCCTACAGCGAAGACGTCGCCAAGGGCACGGTGATCGCGATCACGCCCGATGCCGCCAACGCGCCGAAGGGTTCGGTCGTCGCACTGACCGTGTCGAACGGGCCCGAACCGCGCACGATTTCCAACTGGACGAATCAGCCTTTTGCCGACGCGAAGGCCGGGATCGAGAAGGCGGGCCTCGAAGTAAAGCGGGTCGACGGCTACTCCGACACCGTGGCCGTAGGCAATGTGATCAGCACGTCGCCCGGCGCGGGCAAAACCGCCGAGCGTGGATCCACGGTCACCGTGACCGTGTGCGTCGGTACGCAGACCGTTGCGGTACCCAACGTGTCGGGCCAGACCGTCGACCAGGCGACCGCGACGCTGCAGGCGCAGGGACTCGCGGTCGGCCCCGTCTACGGTCCTGGTGGCAAGAACCGGCATGTGTTCTTAACGTCGCCCGGGCCGGGCACGCGCGTGAACCGGGGCACGCCCGTCAACCTGTACGTCCAGTAAGACCCCTCCATACCGACGAGTAGGGTGTCCTCCCTCAGCAACCGATTTGGGAGGGATTCACATGGGCGCACTCGAAGGGCGCGTTGCAATCATCACGGGTGCCGGCGGGGGCATCGGCCGCGAGCATGCGCTGTTGTTTGCGAGCGAAGGGGCCAAGGTCGTCGTGAACGATCTCGGTGGCGCCATCGACGGTTCGGGCGACGACCGGGGCGTGGCTCAGAAGGTCGCCGACGAAATCAAGGACCTGGGCGGCGAGGCCGTCGCGAACACCGACAACATCGCCGATTGGGCGGGTGGCGAACGACTCGTGAACACGGCGATCGAGGCCTTCGGTGACCTGAACGTGCTGATCAACAACGCCGGGATCCTGCGTGACCGGATGCTGGTGAGCATGAGCGAAGACGAATGGGACGCGGTGATCCACGTCCATCTCAAGGGCCACTTCGTGCCGACCCGCTGGGCCGCCAATTACTGGCGCGAGCAGACCAAGGCCGGAAAAACGGTCAACGCCGCCATCGTGAACACGTCGTCGACGTCGGGCCTGCTCGGCAACCCGGGCCAGACGAACTACGGCGCGGCCAAGGCCGGCATCGCGGCGTTCTCCAACATCTGTGCGCAGGAACTGGCTCGCTACGGCGTGCGTTCCAACGCGATCGCGCCGGCAGCCCGAACCCGGATGACCGAAGCCACGCCCGGCCTCGGCGACATCGTCAAAGCCCCCGACGACGCAGCCAAGTTCGACGTTTGGGACCCGGCCAATATCAGCCCGCTCGTGGCCTACCTGTCGACCGCAGACTGCGCCCTCACCGGCAAAGTCTTCTTCGTCCAGGGCGCCAAGGTCAGCCACATGACGGGCTGGGCGATGGCCGAAACCTTCGACAACGACAACGACCGCTGGACGATCGAGGGCCTCGGAAACGCCCTGAAATCGCTCGGCTAAAAAATCCGAGAAATCTCGCGAGAAGTTGCGGGGTTCACTCGTTGATGTGAGGACAGAGCCCGAGAGGGTGACGTGTCGAGGCAGTGTTCCCCAGCCATTGCCGGTGCCGTCGCCCTCTCGGGCTTTGTCGCGTCCAACGTCCGAACTGGGCTCGTGTGGTGTCGCCAGACGACACCAGAGCGTCCCGGTTCGGGGGTTGAGGGGGCGGTTCGGTAGCTTCGGAACACTGTGAGCACGAGGGCGGAACGACTCAAATCCAGCGCGCGCTACAAGTGGCTGGTTTTGTGGACGGTGATGGGCGGGTTGTTCTCCGTCAACGTCACCTTCACGATTTTGGCGGTCGCGTTGCCGCGGATTGCCCACGACTTCCACACGTCGCGCAACACGATGACGTGGGTCATTACCGGGCCACTGCTCGCGTTCGGCGTCGCCGCTCCGTCACTTGGAAAGGCGGCCGATCAGTACGGCTCGAAACGCATCTACCAACTCGGCTTGATGCTCTCGTTCACCGCGGCCGGCCTGTCGACGTTGGCGTGGGGCGCGCTACCGCTGATCGCGATCCGAACGATCGGTTCGCTAGAGGGCGCCGCCACGGGGGCCGCATCGATGTCGATCGTGATGCGCACCTTCGACCGGGAAGACCGTGTCAAAGCGATGGGCTGGTGGTCGTTAGTAGGCGCGGGTGGACCAGTGATCGGCGTCGTGCTCGGCGGCTTCCTGCTCCAGACGTTCGGCTGGCGCGTGATCTTCCTGGCGCAGATGCCTCTGATAGCCGCAGCGTTCGTCATCGGGTCGATCGTGTTGAGCGAGACCGAAACCTTGCCGCCACAGAAGTTCGACGTAGCGGGAGCGGCCACGCTTTCGGGTGGCATTACGGCGCTGCTATTTGCGATCAATCGCGGTCCCGAACTCGGGTGGAGCAGCCCGGCGGTGATCATCGGGTTCGGGTTGTGCCCGGTGTTGCTGAGCTTGTTCGTGTGGGTCGAGCAACGCACCGACGCCCCGCTGCTCTCGCTCGAGTACCTCCGCAAGCGCGCGTTCGCGTTCCCGGTCGCGAGCCAGTCGCTGGCGAACTTCGCCTATATGGGTGGGTTCATCCTCACGCCGTCGCTGTTGCAGGTCGTCTATCGCTACACCGACGAGAAAATCGGCCTGATCGTGATCGCGCGGCCGCTGTCGTTCTCGATCCTCTCGCCGGTCGCCGGATATCTCGCAGTCAAAATCGGACAGCGCACGTCAGCGGTTGTCGGCACCGCGTTTGTCGTCGCGTCGATGGGCGTGTTCGCGTCGCTCGGCGGTGGGTCGCCCAACGTGCTGATCATCGCCGCGCTGATGCTGTCGGGCATCGGGCTCGGCATCTCGTCGCCGTCCGTCGCGGCGGGTGTCGCGAACGCGGTCGACGATCACGACCTTGGCGTTGCCAGCGCGGCCCAGCAGTTGATGAACAACGTCGGGATCGTCAGCGGCATCCAGCTCATGACCACGATCCAAACGTCGGTAAGCCACGGCGCGGTCGGCGCGGCCGCGCTACCGGGATTCCGCGCCGCCTACTTAGTAGGTGGCGCCGTCTGCATAGTGGGCGTGTTGCTAGCGACCGGGGTGAAAAACGAACACGCCCGCCCCGAACTCCACCCCGAACTCATGGAGAGTTTCTAAGGCCCGCTTCTAAAAAACGAAACCCCACGACACGCACCGCCGCAGGATCCGGCTTTGCCGGTCCGGAGGCAAGACAACGTGCCGCGGGGTTTTCGTTCGGCGTGCAAGCGAAGCTTGCGAGCTACTCCGTGATGTCAGCGATCCGAGAAGCGACTTCGGCGGCGACGGGGTCGGCGGTGCCGCTTTGCATGGCCATGAGCTTGGTCATGTCGCCGGCGACTTTGATCTTGCCGCTCATGAAGGCCTGCATCCCGGCCTGCGG
>JBEEFT010000006.1:0-22464 GCA_041166225.1 Actinomycetota bacterium
CGTCGTCACCGCGCGCCAATCGCGCCGTGATAGCCGCACTGAGCACGCATCCGGTTCCGTGGGTGTCCTCGGTCGGCACTCGCTCTGATTCGAGCCAGATCACACCGGGCTGCCCTGCGATCACCAAGCAGTCACGGGCCGATCCGCCCGTTTGCCCGACGTGACCACCCTTGACCAGCGCCGCGGCGCTCCCGAGTTCGAGCAACGCGCGGCCAGCGCGCTCCATGTCGTCGTCGCTGAGGATTACCACCCCCGTGAGAGCCTTCACTTCGAAGGCGTTCGGCGTCACGAGCGCTGCTCGCTCGAGCAGAGCTCCGAAACCGCCGGCGTCGGCCAAGCGGGCGCCCGTGGTGGCGACCATCACGGGATCGACCACAACGGGCACACCGCGCGGCAAGCGCCGCACCACGACGGCCGCGAGTTCGGCCGAGCCGAGCATGCCCGTCTTGATTGCGGCGACGCGCATGTCCGTGCAAACCGCGAGCATCTGCGCGTCGACCATCTCGGGCAGCATCAACTCGATCGCGTCGACGCCCAGCGAGTTCTGTGCCGTTATCGCGGTGACCGCGCACGCGCCCCACACGCCCTCGGCGCCGAACGTTGCGAGATCGGCGGCCACACCCGCCCCACCCGACGAGTCGACGCCTGCAATCGTCAACGCGACCGGGGGCGTCACAACTGGTGTTCCCATCCCCGTGGCTCGACTAGGGAGCCGTCGACCGTGACGCCCGATCCCGCGACACACGTGCCGATGCGCGTCCAACCGTCGATCGCGTCGGGTGCACACGCCACCAGCACGTAGTCGTCGCCGCCGTGCAGCGCCTCGTCCAGCGTTGCCCCGTCGGCCAGGGGCACGCTTTCCAGCGCGATCTGGACGCCTGAACTGCGCGCAATGTGCGCGCAATCGGCAACCAGACCGTCCGATACGTCGATCAACGCCGTAGCACCCACGGGGGGCGGCCCCATGTACGCGGTCGGACGCGCATGGGCCGCTCCCCCACCCGAACCGGGGCCACCAGCCGACTTTGGGCGCATGGCTGACGGACGGGGGTCAGCGGTGCGCCCAAAGTCGATCGGTTCGGTGGCGCGGAGGACGCGTAAGTCACGCGCGGCGGCGCCGAGCGGGCCGCTTACCCAGACGCCGTCGCCCGCTTGGGCGCCGCTGCGCAGGATCGGTTCGTCTGCGTGACCGAGCGCCGTGACCGAGATCACGGTCTGCCCGCCGCTCGACAAGTCACCGCCGACGACCTCGGCGCCCAGGGCTTCGCACGCCTCGATCGCACCGTCGTAGAACGCGTCGACGTCGAATCCGTCGGCCACCACCAGCGACACGAGGAACCATCGCGAGCGTCCGCCCATCGCGGCGATGTCCGACGCGTTGACCATGATCGACTTCCACCCCACGTCGGCGGGCGACGACCAGTCGTCGCGCCAGTCGACCCCGACGACCAACGTGTCGACGGACGCGAGCAGTCCATCGGGCAACACTGCGGCGTCGTCGCCGATGGCAGGCAACCGGCCGCGAAGGCGCTCGATAAGGGCGAACTCACCACCCGTTGGTTCGTCGCTCAGTGCAGCCCTCCGGTATCGTCATCTGACCAATAACAGCAGTGCCGAGCGTAGGCACGACGCCAGGGAGGCCCCGAAGTTGCAGGGCGTTATCAAGTCGTACGATCCCGATACCCGCATCGGGGCCGTGATCAGGGACACCGATCGCACCGGGTACGACCTTGCGATTGACGCGCTCAACGGTTCCATCTTCCGCATGCTCCGACCCGGCCAACGCGTCGTGTTCGACCTCGATGCGCAAGGACGGGCCACGAAGGTACGACTGGGGTCCGAGGTCGACATGGGTGCGCCACCCCCGCCGCCGGGTATCAACGCCGACGCGGACTCACCACAAGAAATCGAGGACTAATGGGAGCGACCCCGCTCACGTCGAATAAGGCTTTGCTGAACTGGGTCAACGACATCGCGGCGCTGACCACTCCCGACCGTATCGAGTGGTGCGACGGGTCGGCCGAGGAATACGACCGGCTGTGCCAGGCGCTCGTCGACGCCGGCACCTTCACGAAGCTGTCCGACGCGAAGCGTCCGAATAGCTACCTCGCGCTGAGCGACCCTGCCGATGTCGCCCGCGTCGAAGACCGCACGTTCATTTGTTCGGCCGAAGAGACCGACGCGGGTCCCACCAACAACTGGGCCGACCCGGCCGAGATGCGCACGAAGCTCAACGGGTTGTTCGCAGGGTGCATGAAGGGTCGCACCATGTACGTGGTGCCCTTCTCGATGGGCCCGCTCGGGTCGCCCATCAGCTACATCGGCGTCGAGATCACCGACTCCGCCTATGTGGCGGTGTCGATGCGGATCATGACCCGCATGGGCAAAGCGGCCCTCGACGTATTGGGCGACGGCCCGTTCGTCCCGTGCGTGCACTCCGTGGGCGCGCCGCTCGAAGACGGCGAGGCCGACGTGGCGTGGCCGTGCAACGCCGACAACAAGTACATCGTGCACTTCCCCGAGTCGCGCCAAATCTGGTCGTTCGGCTCGGGCTACGGCGGCAACGCGCTCTTGGGCAAGAAATGCTTCGCGCTCCGCATCGCGTCGGTGATGGCTCGTGACGAGGGCTGGCTGGCCGAGCACATGCTGATTCTGAAGCTCACGAACCCCGATGGCGTCGTGAAGTACGTCACCGCCGCGTTCCCATCGGCGTGCGGCAAGACCAACCTGGCCATGCTCGTGCCCTCGCTGCCGGGCTGGACAGTCGAGACCGTGGGCGACGACATCTGCTGGATGAAGTTCGGCGACGACGGTCAGCTCTACGCGATCAACCCCGAAGCCGGCTTCTTCGGCGTGGCCCCAGGCACGGGTCCCGACACCAACCCCAACGCGCTGGCCACCCTCGACGCGAACTCGATCTTCACCAACACCGCCTCCACCGCCGACGGCGATATCTGGTGGGAGGGCCTCACCGAAGAGCCCCCGGCCGGCATCACCGACTGGCTCGGCAATCCGTGGACGCCTGAACTCGGAACCAAGGCCGCGCACCCCAACTCGCGCTTCACGGCGCCGGCGTCGCAGTGCCCGGCCATCGCCGACGAGTGGGAAGACCCCAAGGGCGTTCCGATCTCCGCCGTGCTCTTCGGCGGTCGACGCGCGTCGGTCGTGCCGTTGGTGCACGAAGCGTTCTCCTGGAACCACGGCGTGTTCCTGGGCTCGATCATGGCCAGCGAGACCACCGCGGCCCAGGCCGGTGCGGTCGGCAACCTTCGTCGCGACCCCTTCGCCATGCTGCCGTTCTGTGGCTACAACATGGCCGACTATTTCGCCCACTGGCTGAAGATCGGCGAGTCGACCGACGCGTCGAAGCTGCCCAAGATCTTTTACGTGAACTGGTTCCGCCGTTCAGCCGACGGGCGTTTCCTGTGGCCGGGTTTCGGCGACAACAGCCGCGTGCTGTCGTGGGTTTTCGACCGGGTGAACGGCACCGGCGAGGCAGTGCAAAGCCCCATCGGCTGGGTGCCCGCGCCCGGCGCGATCGACGTGAACGGCCTCGACATCAGCGACGCCGACATGGCCGAACTCCTGAAGGTCGACACCGAGGAATGGCGCGCCGAAGTGCCGTCGATCGAAGCGCACTACGGCGAGTTCGGCGACCGCGTGCCCGACGCTCTGCACGACGAACTAGCTGGTCTGGAAAAGCGTCTTTCCGAGTAACTTCTCCGCATGGCCGTTAGCGCATTCGTTCTCATCCAAACCGAAGTCGGCAAGGCGGCCGCGGTCGCCCAGCAGGTCGGCGCCATCGACGGCGTCGTGTCGGCCGAAGACGTCACCGGGCCCTACGACGTGATCGTGCGGGCCGAGGCGAACTCGATGGACGAACTCGGCAAGATGGTGGTGAGCAAGGTGCAGCTGATCGACGGCATAACCCGCACGCTCACCTGCCCCGTCGTCAACCTGTAGCGCTTCTTGCTCGTCAACGGCGTCGACCTGCATGTCGTCGACGAAGGCACCAGCGACGTACCGCTGGTGCTCGTGCACGGCTACACCGGCGCCGCGGTCGACTGGGACGACGTAGCGCCCGCGCTTGCGCAGCGGCGTCGCGTCATCCGCTACGACCATCGCGGGCACGGCCAGTCGACCAACACCGGTGACGCAGACAGCTATACGTTCGACGCGCTGGTGCACGACCTCGGCGCGGTTGTCGACGCAGCGGGCGCCGACCGGATCGACCTACTCGGCCACTCGATGGGCGGGATCGTGGCGATGCGGTTCGCACTCGCCTACCCCGAGCGCGTGCGCTCGCTCGTGTTGATGGACACCGGCGCGGCGCCCTCCGGCGGCCTCCCGATGGACCTTGTCGAAGGGCTGACTCAGCGCGGCCGTACCGAGGGGATGCAAGCGGTCGCCGACGTGATGGCACCGCTCGTCGCGGCGTTGCAGGGGCGGCTGACTCCCGAACGCCGTGCCGAACTCACGGCGCGCGCCAACGAGAAGCTGCCGTTGATGGACCCCGAGGCGTTCGCGCTATTCGCGCGCGAACTGACGACGTATCCGTCGATGGTCGACCAACTCAAGACCATCGCCTGCCCCTCCACGGTGATCGTCGGCGAGAACGACGCCGGCCTGCGCGACGCAGCCGACGTGCTCGCCCGCGACATCCCCGGCGCCGAACTGGTCGTCATCTCCGACGCCGGCCACAGCCCGCAAGAGGACCGACCCGACGAGTGGCTGACGGTCGTCGAGCAGCACCTCGCCCGCGTCTGATTCAGGGCGGCGCGCATCATCCGGCTTTCCGTTGGCCGAGCGAGCTGGCGCTGCGTCGGGTTGGTTGCCATCGTTTGACGCCGTCGGCGTCTACTTGGAGGTCATAGAGGCGGCGGGTTTTGAGTTTGTGGTGTGGTGCGCATAACCAGCCGCCGTTGGCGGCCGATGTGGGTCCGCCTTTGCCGAAGTCGTGGTGGTGGTCTTTCTGTAAGCCGCGGGTGCGGCCGCAGCCTGGGACTTCGCAAACCAGGCCACGCGCGATCAGGGCGTCCTCGACGCGTTTGGGCCAGTAGCGGGTGTAGGTGATGATGCTGGTCACGTCGGTTTCATCGCACACCACCGCCCTAACGACGGTGTCAGGGTCCGCCAACGCCTCGTCCACGGCCTGCATTGGCACGGGTGTGCCGTCGGCGGTTTCGCACTTCTCACCCGGCTTGAGATGCCCGCGGTCGACTGCGGCTTTGTCGGCGAGCAGGAACACATTCGTGCGCGGCCCCCGCCGCACACCTGTGCTGGCGGCTTCGCCGCCGGTGACGATGTGCTGCAGCGCGTCGGCCATCCGCTGCGGCTGTGTGTCAACGGTGCCGCCGCCGCGGGCCTGGTCGCGGAACATGCGATCGGCGCGGCGTTCCAGTTCGGCGACGAACTTGGCGCCGAACAGCGGCTCGAACTCGAAGTTGCCACACACGTTGCCCAACGCGTTTTTCCAATGCCGCAACGAACGCGCCGCCCGCTGCCGCGCCGCCAAACCACCCGCCGCGTCCAAGGCGTCGCGGCGCACCCGTTCACACTCCGACAACAACTGCGACGTCGAGCCCGCCGCGGCCACGTCCAACAGCGATTCCTCGGCGTCGGGGTTCGCGTCCACCGCATCGGCGATGGCGTCGGCCTGCGTGGGCGACAAGTCGCCCTTGTCCAACGCGTCACGCGTCCTGGCCTTATCGGCCAGCTTCTTACGCAGCTTGGTCTGGCGTCGCGCCTGGCCCGACGTCACCCCCGACGCGTCAGCAACCGCCGCGTCTGCGTCCAACCCCAAATCCTCGGCCCGCGCCGCCGCCCGCAGCTTGGCCGCGCACGCGATCCGCTCGATCGCGCCCCAATGCGAAACCGCCGCCTCCACCGTCGAAAGCCCCAACACGCCCGGCTCGAAATCGGCCGCGGTCGACTCCACCAACGCCCGCAACCCCAACACCGAAAACTCGTTCACAAACCCCACTCAAGCACCCGAACACGCGTTCGCCAAGACCCAATTTCAAGAGTTTTGCGAAGACCTGTGTCCGGGCTCAGAGCGTCAAGCGCATGTCGTCGTCCACTCCGACGCGTCGACCACCCGGAAGCCGTGCCGCCCCAGGGCTCGTTGGCCGCGGTCCGATGCACGAGGTCGCGGGTGAGCGGTAGCGTCGCCGCGGTGGGGAGCCGCGTCGAGCGACCGCGCTCGCAAGTACCGAGCCTGCGAGTGCTGGCGCCTCGGCTTCTTATCGCCGGCGTAATCCCGCTTGTCGCGTACAACCTTCTGCGCCCGCACCTGTCGTCCGACGCGGTCGGTCTCGCGATCGTTAGCGTCGTTCCCGCGCTCGAAGTGGCGTGGCACCGGTGGAAGGACGGCGGGTTCGATCCGATCGGCGTGATCGCCGTGATCGGCTTGACGTTTGGGATTGTCGCCGCGCTGCTCACGCACGGCAACGCACTCGCCCTGAAGCTGCGCGAATCGGTCCTGACGGGACTGTTCGGCGTGGTGTGCCTCAGCTCGCTGTTCGCGCCGCGGCCGATCATGTTCTTCCTCGCTCGATCGTTCGAGACCGGCGGCGAGCCCGAAGCGGTGGCGGCGTTCAACGAACGGTGGGCCATCGCCGGCGTTCCCCTGCGCTACCGGTTCGTCACCGCAGTGTGGGGTTTCGGACTCATCGGCGAGACCGCGCTGCGCACCTTCTTCGCGTTGACGTTGTCGACGAGCCGCTTCCTCGCGATCGCACCGGTCATCGGATGGATCACGATCGGCGGCCTCTTGACATTCACCACGATCTACAGCCGCTCGCAGGAAGGTCGCTTCGCACCCGAAGCCGATCCGAATCCGACCCCTACTGCGTCCTAGCAGTCACACTGCCGCGACCGATCACAGTTCACTCACGAGATGAAGACGAATGGCTGAAGGTGGTCGAGACCCATCTCGCCGCGCTCGAGCGCGCTCCTGTTTGGCTGGCGTTGACACGGAGTTGGGTTTGCGTGCCGACGTTGTCATAAACAGCACCAGGAGGCCCAGCGTGTCCATAACTGCACAACTCCAGCCGTCGCCCACCAAAGGCACGGTGCTCGTGGTCGACGACGACGCCTTAACGCGGCGCATCGCCAAAGAGATGCTGGCCCGCCTCGGATACGACAGCGACGAGGTCGTCGACGGTGAGGAGGCGCTCGACGCCCTTGGCCACTGCGCGTACGCGGCGGTGCTGATGGACTGTTACATGCCGAAGATGGACGGCTTCGACGCCACCGCGGCTCTACGCCAACGCGAAGGTCGAACCAGGCACACGCCGGTGATCGCCATGACGGTGTCGGGCTCGAGCGAAACGGCGCACCGCTGCGGAATCGTCGGCGTCGACAGCTTCCTCGTCAAACCCGTTGGCCAAGGCGACCTCGAGGAACTACTCGACTACTGGACCACGCGCACCGGTTAACGCATGGTGCCGACGAGGACGGCGCGAATTCCGAGGCCCATGATGAACAGTCCGAACGCGCCGTACCAGAGGTACACCTTCTGCAGTTGTTGCCGGTAGCTGTAGGCGAGACCAACGGTGATGATTGCAATGAAGCCGTAGAACATGTGGAACTTGGGCGGGTCGATGTGCTGACCGCTCACGAGGCCCACGCCGAGGGCCACTTGAATGAACACCGCTACCTCCGCGGCGGCCGTGAACCACCACAGCGCCCGCGTGCGCAGTTGCGGGTAGCGATGCGCGCCGAAGGCCCACAGACCGGCCAACGCGTTGGAGACGATGGTCACCCACGCCCAGGCAACGTGGACGTCGCGCAGCGTCGTCGCGAGAAACAAAACCCCGGAGAAGAAGACGGCTTAGCTGTTTTCGGCGGCCGTCTTGGCCATTTCCGACATCGCCTGCGCCTCAGCCATGGCCTCGGCCGCGACGTCGACCAGGTCGTCGATCTCGTTTTCGCTGAAGCCGGCGAGCTTGCGGAACTTGCGGGCGAGATGGACGGGGCTGTCGTCGTCTTCGCCACGGAAGCCGCCGAAACTGAACAGCTTGTCGACGGTGCGCTGGAAGTCCAACGCGGCCTTCTGGCGCTCGGGGTCGTTGGCGGTGCACTTGCGCAGCCAGTCGGAGCCCATCTTCACGTGGGTTACTTCGTCGGCCAGCATCCAGTCTTCGCAGAAGAACAGAACCGGGTCGTCGGTGCCGTTGCCGTAGTCACGCATCGTGTTGAACACGTCGATCGCAAGGCCTTCGAGCGCACGGTTAACGCCCGTGAGACGGAAGATCGGGTCGGAACTGCACGCGGCTTCGAACAGCAACGTCTGCTCGGCGAACTCGCCGATCTCACTGCCCATGTGCTCGCCAAGCTTGATCGAGATCTCGCAGTGGCGAGCCTCATCCCAGCACTGACGGGCCATATCGAGCTTCAACTCGAAAGGAACCTCGTCGGAGCCGGCGCCGATGTCGAAGTCGAAGCACGTGCGGCCCGCACCTTCGAGAGCCTGGATCTCGCCGGTGAAGATTGCGTGCATGAGCTGACGGGCGCCGTCGGGGGCGTCGGGGTCTTTGGGCTGGAACCCGCCGGCGCCGCGAGGCGCAACGGCGTTGCGGGGGTCGAAGACGAGATCCTCAAATTTGATCCGAGCAAAGCGGTCGTCGCGGGCCAGGTCGTCGGCCGACAGCATTTTCTTCATGGAACAAGTCCCCCTTCGGACAAGAACACCTACCCGGAGTGTACGCCGGGCATGCGCTGTCAGAGCGAACGGGGGTCTAGGGCGCGAGCAACGAGTTGCCCGAACAGCACGTCGGGGTCGGGCACCGACGACCCCTTCTTCTCGAAATAGGCCAAGAGGTTCCGGCAGTCGCGCTGGAGAAAATCCAACGCGTTCGAGTTGTACTCAGCGGCGCGGGTGACGTCGGTGAGTTCGGCGGCCTGGGGCAGGTCGATCACATAAAGCGTGTCCTGCCAGACCAACGTGTTGTACGGCGACAGGTCGCCGTGCACCACGCCGGCGCCGGCCAGCGCCCACAAGATGGCGACCGCTTGGTCGCGCAGATGGTCTAGAGCGGCACGCCCACCGCGCCAATCGGCGAGGCGCGGCGCGGCTCCGTCGTCGTCGCCGAGATACTCGAGCATCAACTCTGTGCCGTTTAACTGCACCGGGTACGGCACGGGCAGGCCGGCCAGCCACAGACGACACAGCGTTTCGAACTCGGCCTGCGCCCACACGCCGGCGCGGGCGGTGTTGCCGAAGGTGCTCTTCTTCTTGATGGCGCGACCCATACGGCCGTCGCGGGGCTGCTTGCCCATGCGGTAGGCCGCGTCGTTGCGGAAGCTGCGATGGTCGGTGTCGCGGTATCGCTTGGCCGCAAGCAGGTTGCGGTCGTCGCCGAAGGTCCGCTCGATGATCGACACGTCCGCTTCCTTCCCCGACTTGAGGTCGCCGAGGTCTTCGTCGCGGGCGTCGCCGCTGGTGATCACCCAGTCTGGAACCGGGTCCGGACCGTGGATCGCGCCCTCGTAGGTGGAGCGACCGGGGTCGGGTGCGTCGTCGTCCCACTGGGGTTTGGGACGGCGAACGAGGTAGGTGAAGTCTTCGGTGTTCTTACGAAACGCGACCACATCTGCGGCCGCTTCATGATGCTGACGAGGCACTCGGTGGTTCCTTTGCTGAGGAGTTGGGTGGCGCGGCACCGGCCGCGGCGCCGGCTCTGTCAGCTAGGAAACGGTGCAGAGCGCGAGCGCGAAGAGGTTCGTGACGGTGGTGACAATCCGGATCACAAGACGCTCCTTTCGCTCTGCGGGTGCGGCCAGTGTGGCGGGTTGGGCCACTGAACGCAACGAATTACTCGGCTTCGCCGAAGTCGACGTCCATCGCGACGTCGTCGAGCGCCAGGTCCATCGGGGCGCTCAGGTCGACATCTTCGATCTCGGGCACGACGACGGGCGGCGGCACCGGCGCCGGCACCGGCGGTTCGACCGGCAGTTCGACGGGCGCAGGTGGTTCAACCGGCGCAGCCGGTGGCGGTGGCGATGGCGCGGGCGGTGGAGGCGCGAGGTCAGATGCGAACGCGGGAGCCGGTTGCGACCCACCCGAGGGCGGCACGACGGCGGAAATCTCGTCGTCGGCCGCAGTGGCGTTCTTCTTGCGCTTGTAGGTGGCGCGGCCCTGTTGTTTCGGCTTGGCGCGCCTGGGCTTGGGCGGTGCCATCGCAATCGGTAAGAGGAACGCCGCGTCGTCGATCCCGAACGGGTCGCCGGATGGTCCGGCCAGTGGCTCATCGGCCAACAAGCTTCCACCGGCCGTTGCGGTAGGCGCGTTGTCGGGGATGAGATACGGACCGCTGGCGCCCGGAGCGTTGCGGGCGATGAGGCGCCACGCGAGGAGGCCGAGCGCGGCGAGGGCACCGACGGCGAGTGCCGCCAGCAACAACTTGGAGTTGTCGTTCTTGTTGTGCGGCAACTTCGACGCCACCGTGGTGCGGGGCACGCGCGCCGTCGTGGTGGTCGGCGGCTCGGAGGTACTCGTCGTGGTGTCCAACGACGTCGTCGTGTCCTCAAACGGCGTCGTGGGTTGGACGCCGGCGACGACCGATGTTGTTGCGCCGCGGCGGGCGCGACTCGTTGTTGTTGTGGTGGCGCCGCGCCGGCGCGTGGTCGGCGGCTGCGACGGCCCCGGGATCACGTCGGTGGTCGTCGTTTGGCGCCGGGTGGTTGTCGTCGCGGGGCGGATCGTTGTCGAGGTGGCGGGCCGGATCGTCGTCGTGGTCGGGTCGGTCTGCGCCTCGGCGGCCGACAGCCACACCACCGACAACGCCGCGAACACGGCGAACACGGTTGCGATTCGTTTGCGCGCCATGGTGCTACCGGGCCGCTTCAAGCAACGCTTCGATCTCTTCGGCGCTGGCCGGGCGCACGTTGTTGCGCACGTTGCCGTTCTGCGGCGCTGACGCCGCGACCGCGGCAATGTCTTCGTCGCTCACGCCCGCCGCGTTCAACCCGTCGGGTAATCCGAGCCGGGCCCGAAGACGGTCAACCGCGCCGGCCGCGTCGTTCGCGTCGCCCAACGCTTCACCGATCTTGCGGATGGCGTCGGGTGCCGCGAGTTCGTTAAATGCGATTGCCTTGCTGAGGATCATGGCGTTGGCCCGGCCGTGCGGGATGCCGCTTCGAGCACCGATCATTTGCGCCAAACCGTGGTGGATGCCCATCGAACCATTCTGAAGGCACCGCCCGGCGAGCGCCGCTCCGGCGAACATCGTGGTGCGAGCCTCAATGTCGTCGCCGTCGTCGACCACCGCCGGGATCGACGACGCAATCAAACGGATCGCTTCGAGGCCGATCGCCTCGGCTTCGGGGGTGCGCCGCGGCGAGTACACGACCTCCACGCCGTGCGCGAGCGCATTCATCGCTGTCTCGGCCGAGATGTCCGGCGGCATGTCCAACGTCGCTTTGGGGTCGTAGATCGCGACCACGGGCGCCGTGGTCGGGCCGCCCGCGCCGGTCTTCTGGCGCGTCGCCGGATCGGTCATGCCGAAGAACGGCGTGAGCTCCGCGCCCGAGTACGTGGTGGGGATCGACATGTGTGGCAAGACCGGGCGGTCGACGTGGCTAGAGCCCGGTACGCCCTCGGCCTGTTCAGCGAAGAAGCAGATCGCTTTGCCGGTGTCTGCGCACGAACCGCCGCCGAAACTGACGATGCCGTCGACGCGCTCGAGGCGAGCCATGCCGAGCGCGTCTTGCACGGTGTCGGCCGGGACATGGCTGTGGACGTCGTCGAAGATAGCTGCGACAGAACGCCCGAGCACGCGGCGGACCCGCTCCCCCGCGTCGCTCATCATGCGGCCCTGTGTGGTGACGAGCAGCACGCGCCGCAAGCCGATGTTCTTGAGCGTTTCGGCGGCGCGATCGATCGTGTCCACGCCAAAGATCACCTGTTGCGCGTAGCCGGTGTGGACCCAGGCCGACGGTTCAGTCACGTCGATCGTTCTAGTTGACGACGGTTTGCGCCGCCGCACCCAACTCGAGCACGCGCCACTCGTGGGCGGTTGCATCGATCTCGATCGTGGTGCGCGAGCAGTTGTCGACGGGTTGACACGTGACCCGGTCGTCGCCCCAGGCCTTACCAATGGCGGCGTTGATCGCGACGAAGTGGGTGACAACCACGGCGCGGTCGGGCATGGCCGCGAACGCGGCGAGCACGCGGTCGCGCCACGCGCGGTAGTCGGCACCCGCTTCGGCGTAGGTGCCGGCCAAAAACCCGCGCAACCACGCGACACGTGCGTCCAACTCGGGCGTCGGAGCCACCACTTCGCCGACGGCCGGCTCTACGACCGCGGCGACACCCCACAGCCGCTCGAGCGCCGCGGCGGTTTCGCGCGTGCGGCGCAAGGGACTCGTGAACAACGGGCGCGCCTCACCGCCGAGAGCGGACGCCATGGCTTCGGCCTGTGCGTGGCCGACATCATGCAGAGGCGGGTCGGCGTCGTCCCAGCCCGCGGCGGCGCGACCGTGGCGGACGAGCGTGATCGTGGTCACGCGTCGATGCCGGTGAACAGGTCGTACTCGTGGACACCGCTGGGCGCGCCGCGCAGGATGAACCACTCGGTACCGAACCCATCGCGGAACTGGTCGTCGGGCATCTTCAAGAAGAACGACTCTTCGGTGATCTGACTGGCGTGGGCTCGCATCGCCTGGCGTTTGACGTCGACGAAGTCCTTGACGTCGACCGCCGTGGTCAACTGCTCTTCGTCGACGCCCATCGGGAACTCCACTGTGCGCGGTGCGTCGCCGGGATCGCTTGCGTTGACCCGCCGCATCCACGCGGTGCGGTTGACCGTTCCTTCGTAAACCTTTTTGGTGCCGGCGATTTCCGCCGCGCGCTTGCCGACTTGCCAAACCTTGATGTGGTCGGGGTGGCCGTACACGCCGTTCTCGTCGTACATCGTCATCACGTCGACGGCTTCTTCGCGCAAGATTGCCGCCAACTTGTGCGCAGCCTCCTCGACGTCGCATTGCCAGAACGAACCGGGCGCGTCGTTTTCGGGCGTCCCGATCATTCCTGAGTCGTGATAGCCAAGGATTTCTACGCGCGATGCACCAAGGATTTTTGCGGCTGCTTCCAGTTCGGTGGCGCGTCTATCCCCTAGTGCTTCGCCCGGGCGAAGAAACCCTTCGGCCACTTCACCGCACTCGCCACGCGTTGCCGTGACCAATACGACGCGATGTCCGTCGTGCACCGCCTTCGCCATGACTCCGCCGGTGGCGATGGCCTCGTCGTCGGGATGAGCGTGAAAACACAGGAGCGTGGCCATGGCGCCCGCAGCGTACCGGCGGACCGATCGGGGGCGGTCCACGGCGGCCCGCAGAGTTTGCGAGAATGTCGCCATGTTGCGTCGGACTGGGGTCGTAATTTTCTCTGCGCTGGCCGTTGTTGCCGGTGCGTGCTCGCACGGTGGTGCCGATTCGAAGGTGTCGGCGATCGCGCCGAAGCTGAAACCGAGCACGACGACGACCACCACCACGCCCACGACGACCGCACCGGCGGTTTCGCCGTCGCTCGCGGTTGCGGCGGCGCGCATCCAGCACGTGCGCACGCTCCCCGGCGACGGAACCCCGCGCCCAGCGAAGGAACCGAAGACCGCGGCCTATCACGGGCCGACTCCCACGGGACGGATCACGATCCCGCGCATCGGGCTCGACCACCTCACCTACGAAGGCATCGACCTGTCGACGATCGACTACGGGCCGTCGCACTGGCCCGGTACTGCGATGCCCGGTCAGGTCGGCAACACGGTGTTCCCGGGCCACCGCGTGACCCACGATCATCCGTTCTTCGACATCGACCTCATCCAGGTCGGCGACAACGTGATCTTCACGAACGACGCCGGCAAGTTCACGTACCAGGTCACCCAGACCTTTGTCGTGAACGCGGACGAGACATGGATCGCTGACCCCACGGACACGCCGACCATGACGATCTTCGGGTGCCATCCCAAGCACTCGGCCAAGCAGCGTTATGTCGTGAAGGGCACGCTCGTGAAGAGCGAGCGCACCGGGGGTTCGGGCGGCGGGCCGGGTTCGGGAACCGATCCGAACGGCAACACCTATGTGACCGCGCCCGATCCGTCGGCCCCTGACGACACCACCACCACAACGGCGCCGCCTTCAGGCGGCATCAAACTGCCGCACCTGGGCGGCTGATAACCGCTACTTGATTGCGCCGGTTTCGCGAAGCTTGACGATCTCGTCGGCGGAAAGCCCGACATCAGCGAGCACGTCGTCGGTGTGTTGACCGGCGTGCGCGGGCGGGCCCTGCACGCCTGAGGGCGTTCGGCTGAAGCGTGGCGCCGCGTTCGGCTGGACGACACCGCCGACTTCGGTGAACACGTTGCGGGCCACGTTGGCCGGATGCTCGGGGGCCTCCCACAACGACAGCACCGGCGCGAAGCACACGTCGGTGTGTTCCATCAGCTCGCACCATTCGGCGCGGGTCTTCTGTTTGAAGCACTCAGCGACTCGGCCTTTGAACTCGGCCCATCGGGAGCGGTCCATTTGCGACTTCAGATCGGCGTCGGCATCGAGGCCCGACAGGCGTAGGAGCTCGGCGTAGAACTGGGGCTCGATCGATCCGATCGACACGTATTCGCCGTCGGCGCACTCGTAGACGTCGTAGAAATGCGCACCGGTGTCGAGCAGGTTCGTGCCCCGCTCGGGACCGTGAAATCCGATGGCCTTCATGCCGTGGAACATCGCAGTAAGGAGCGCCGCGCCGTCGACCATCGCTGCGTCGACCACTTGACCCTGCCCGGAAGACTTCGCCTCGAACAACGCGCACGCGATGCCGAAAGCGAGAAACATCGCGCCGCCGCCGAAGTCGCCCACCAGGTTGAGCGGAGGCACCGGCGCCTCGCCGGCGCGTCCGATGGGGTGCAGCGCGCCGGCCAAGGCGATGTAGTTGATGTCGTGGCCCGCGGCCTGCGCGTAGGGACCGTCTTGACCCCACCCCGTCATGCGTCCGTACACGAGCTTGGGGTTGCGGGCGAGACACTCGTCGGGCCCGAGACCGAGGCGCTCGGTGACGCCCGGACGGAAACCCTCGATGAGCGCGTCGGCGGTTTCGATCAGGCGCATCACGGTCTCGACACCGTCGGGGTTCTTGAGGTCGACACCAATGGAGCGCCGGCCCCGCTGAAGCGGGTCGCTCGGCGGACTTGCCGGATCGCCGCCCATCACGGCGCCGGCGCGCTCCACGCGGATCACGTCGGCACCCATGTCGGCCAACATCATCGCTGCGAACGGGCCCGGGCCGATCCCCGCCAACTCGACTACGCGCACGCCGGCCAGAGGCCCAGAAGCTGTCATGCGGGCACGTTAGCGTCGCATCGATGACGATCTACGGGGTTCACACCGGTCTGCAACACACCACCATGGACGAGTTGCGAGAGATGTGGCACCGCATCGAAGCCGCCGGTTACGACTGGATAAGCGTGTGGGACCACTTCTACGCCGCAGACCTCACCGGCGACCCGACGTGTCTCGAAGCGGTGGCCGCGCACGCCGCGCTCGCGGCGGAAACGTCGCGGGTCACTGTTGGTTGCCTCGTGTACTGCGCGGGGTATCGCCACCCCGCTGTGCTGGCCAAAGCGATCACGACCATCGACCACATCTCGAACGGACGCGCGGCGATGGGCATCGGCGCGGGATGGAGCCAAGTGGAATACGACGCGTATGGCCTGCCCTTCCCGTCGGCCAAGGTTCGCCTGGAGATGATGGACGAAGCAGCCGCCTGCTTGAAGGGGATGCTGCGCGACGACAAGACCACCTTCGCCGGCACGCACTTCCGACTCACCGATGCGCAGAACGTGCCGCGGCCCGTTAACCCGAAGTTGCCGTTGTGGATTGGTGGCGGTGGCGAGAAGCGCACGCTGCGCAGCGTCGCCAAGTACGCAGACGGATGGAACGTGCCGTTCATCTCACCCGACCAGTTCACGGCCAAGCGGGCGGTGCTGGCCCGACACTGCGACGAAGTCGGACGCGATATGTCCGAGATCAAATGCGCGGCGAACGTCGGCTTCTCGAACAGCGAAGACGACTTCGAAAAGCAATTCGGGTTGCTCAGGATGGGTGTGCGTCCCGGCGTGATGATGGGCTCAGACCAAGAGGTTGTCGACAAAATCGGCGCGTACGTCGAAGCGGGCGCCGACCAGATCAATATCGCGGTGCGGGCGCCGTGGGACCCCGAGGCGCTCGAACGGTTCGCCGCGCTGGTCGGTATCGACTGAGTGAGCGACACCAAAGTTGATCCGCTGACGGGGCGACACGTTGCGATCGTCGGCAACCGCCAAGCCCGACCGAACCTGCCCGCCGCCGATCATTGCCCGTTCTGCGTTGGCGGCATCGAAGCGCCCGAACCCTACGAGACGCGCTGGTTCGAAAACCGCTGGCCGCCGTTACCCGACGGCCGGGCCCAGGTGTTGCTTTACTCCCCCGACCACGACGCCTCGATGGCCACGCTGTCGCCGCTGCAGGCGCGCGCGGTTGTCGACTTGTGGGCCGATCGGACGCACGCTCTTGGCGCCCGTGACGATGTCGCGTATGTATTGCTGTTCGAGAACCGCGGACCTGAAGTCGGCGCGACCATCCGTCACCCGCACGGCCAGGTGTACGCGTTCGACGAAGTACCGCCCGCGGTGCAGCGCGAACTCGCGAACGACGCATGCGTGCTGTGCGAGGAAGAACCGGGCGACCGCCTCGTGGCCGAACTCGGCGACTGGCGGGCGTGGATACCCGCCCTCGCCGGTTGGCCCTACGAGCTCGTGCTCGCACCGACGCGCCACGTCCCCGGTATCCCCGCGCTCGACGACGGATCACGCAACGCGCTCGCGGGCATCCTCGTCGACGTAGTCGCCACGCTCGACGCGCACTTCGACGCGGAGACGCCGCTGATGTTGTGGGTGCACCAACAACCCTGCGACGGCGCCGAGTGGCCCACTGCGCACGTCCACGTGCACATCACGCCGATCTGGCGCTCGCGCAACGTGCCGCGGTTCGTGGCGGCGGCCGAACTCGGCAGCGACCTCTGGTTCAACCCGGTACGCCCACAAGACGCGGCCGCCGACCTTCGCGATGCGCGCCGATGACGGTCGTCGTTGCGCCCGGCCGGGTCAACCTGATCGGCGACCACACCGACTACGTGGGCGGCCTGGCCATGCCGTGCGCCATCGACCTCGCAGTTACTGCAACGTTCGACGCGGCGGACGATATCGAGTTGACGTCCGACGCCACCGCCGAGCCGGCGGCGTTCACGTTTCCGCTCGCCGAAGACCAACTCGGTGTCGAGCCCACTACATGGCGCCGCCTCGTGTACGCCGTCGCGTCGCTGATGGATGCGCCGCGCGGTGTGCGCGGACGCCTCACCACGACCCTGCCGATCGGCGCCGGGCTCTCGTCGTCGGCTGCGTGCACGATTGCGCTCGCGCTGACGCTCGGCTTCGACCCGGCCGACAGACGCGGCCTCGTACTGCTGGCCCAAGCCTCAGAGCAAAAGGCCACGGGGGTGCCGTCGGGGGTGCTCGACCAGCTCGCGATCGTCTACAGCGAAGCGGGACACGCATGCGTCGTCGACGCCAACGCCGTCACCGCTACCACCGTGCCGATCCCCGATGACCTCGCGATCGTCGTAATCCACAGTGGCCACGCGCGCGCGTTGAGCGACACGCCCTACGCGCAGCGGCGGGCCGAGGCGGAACGAGCGATGGCCGAGGTGGGCGGACTTGCCGATGCGACGGTGGCCGACGCCTTGGCCATCCCTGAACCGTTACTGCGACGCCGTGCTCGGCACGTGATCACGGAGAACCATCGGGTGCAGGCGATGGCCGACGCGTTCGCCCGTAACGACGCGAAGCAGGCTGGCGCGTTGATGCTCGAAAGCCACGCCAGTTTGAGAAAAGACGCCGAGGTGTCAACCAAGGACCTCGACCAACTCGTCGATGCGCTCTCTACACGCCGCGGTGTGTACGGCGCGCGGCTCACGGGCGCCGGGTTCGGCGGCAGTGCTGTCGCGCTCGTGGCCGTTGACGTCGCGGGGGAAATCGCCGGCACCTTCGGCGGACGGGTTGTTATCCCCTCGGCCGGCGCGCGCGTCGTGTCTTAAGTAGCCGAAAGCGGGCGGATCAGCCTGATCGTGGCCAGGCCGCTGTGGTCGGGCGCGATCACCAGATCGCTGTCGCCGTCGCCGTCGACATCGGCCGCCGCGAGGTTTGTACCCGTGCTCAAGTTCCCGAACGGCGCCGGGTTCGGTGTGACCAACGGCACCGGCCCGTCTTGGGTGACCTGCGTGATGTAGAGCTCGCTCGACGAACCGCGCCCCACCGCGACATCAGCGATGGTGTCGAAGTCGAAGTCGCCGACCGTGACGCGGTAGCCGTTGTCGTCTGCGGAGTCGAAGGCCATGAACTCGCTCTTCAAATCGCCGGCGCCGGTGGTGATCCGCGTGTGGGGACCGCCGCCCTGTCCGGGAACGGTGACAACCTCGTCGAGTTGCGGTTTGTCTGACGCTTCGGGGAACACATTCCCCGCAGCCACCGCGACACCCCCGGCGAACTGCGTCGAGTACGCCATCCACCCGGCCAGTTCGGTGAAGGACTGACCGCCGGGCGCCAGCGTCCACACGCGAACATGCGGACCGCCGCCGGCACCGGCGCCGGTGATGATCTCGTCTTTGCCGTCACCGTTCACGTCACCGGTGGCAACCCACACCCCGCCGGCGAAGCTCGGCGCATACGCCATGAAGCCGCCACCGAAAGGCTCGCTGACACTGAGGTCGCTGTTGAGGCGAAGGACGCGGACGTGCGGACCCCCGCCGGGGCCGGCGGCCGTGACGATCTCGTCGCCGTTCGCCGTGTTGCCGTCGATGTTGCCGACGGCAACGCGCACGCCGCCGGTGAACGCCGTCGCGTACGCCATGAACCCGTCACCGATCGCCTGAATGTTGCCGTTGGCGGGGTTGACGCGGAACGGCCGCACGTGTGGGCCGCCTCCGGCATTCGCGCCGGTGATGAATTCGACGCCGTTCGAGGCCACGCCGTCGAGGTTCCCTGAGGCGACGAATGCGCCGCCGGAGAAGTTGTCGTACGCGTTCACGCCAGGCCCGAAGTTCTTCGCTTGCGTGCCTTGCGTTACGTCGAAGCACGACGTGCACGTGCCGCTCTTGCCATCGGTGTTGGTGACGGTGACGTCGCGTGAGCCGAGCGTCGCGTTGTCACTGGTGGCGACCGTGGCAGTGGCGCTGGTGGTGCTGGTGCGCGTGACGTCGGTGACTGTGACACCCGCCGCTTGCGGGATGGACACAACCATGCCGGGGGCGAACGAGGTGCCCGTGAGCACGAGCTTCACGTTGGTCTTCGCCTGGCTCACGGTGTCGGGGCTCGACGAGGTAACCGTGGGCGACGGGAGCACAACCGTGAACGCACCCGCTTTCGTGGCGACACCGCCGTCAGCGTTGGTGACCTTGACGTCCCACGCGCCCGGCGCGGCATTCGTGAGATCGAACGTGCCCGAGATCTTGGTGGCACTCTCGCGATTGACCGATGTCATCGTGATGGCGGCCTGACCGGCGCGCTCGAGCGTGACCGTGGGATCGGGGGCGAAGTTGGTGCCGGTCACCGACACGGCCACTTGGCCGCCTCCGTTGCCTGTGGTCGGCGAAATCGACGTGACCGTCGGTGGGTTGCCAACCGTGAAGCAGCCCGTGCAGGTCTTCGTGGTGCCGGCCTGGGTGACGGACAGGTTGCGCGTGGTCGGATCGGCGGCGGGACCGACGCTGACGTTCACGGTGAGACGCGACGGTGAATCGACCGTGACTGTGCCCACGGTGACGTCCGTCGCCGGTGTGATCGCGACTGTGGGCGCGCCCGAGAATCCTGAGCCGTTCACCTGGATCGTGCCGTTGTAACCGCGGGGACGGCCCGCCGGCGTAACGCTGAAGACGTCGAAGCCACTGGTGACGGTGAACGCGCTGGCCTTGGTCGCAGGAGAACCACTTTGGAACGCGATCGACAGGTCGCGCGCACCGTCGGGCGTTGCCGCTCCGGTGGACACCGACAATGTGATCTGCGTGGAGGAGTCACGCGTCGCGGTGACCGTGATCTTCTTGGTGGGGTCGGCGTCGTTCGGGGTAACGGTTGGCTGCGGGAGCGAACCGAAGTTCGTGCCCGTCACGATGAACTCGACGTTGCTCGCGCCTCGCCCGATGGCGCTCGGCGTGACGCTGGTGATCGTGGGGCTGCCCGGCGTCGAGAGATCACAGTTCGCGCACAGCGCCTCGGTGTTCTCCGACGACTGTCCGTCGGCGTTGCGCAGCACGAGCGTGCGCGGGCCACTCGTGAGCGTCGACGCGCTGTTGAACGTGATGGACGCGTGTTGCCGGTCGGTGATGACGGCCTTGGCGCTCTGCGTGATACCGCTACCCGACACGGTGGCCGTGAGGCCCTGCGCGAAGCCGTCGCCCACAAGGTCGATTTTCAGATTCGTTTGGCTCGGGTCGACGCGGGCCGGGCTCAGATGAGACAGCGTGGGCTGTTGGCCCGCGATCTGAAGGCCGGTGGTGGAACCGTCGCCGAACGTCGCGGTGACTCCGTCGGGACCGATGACCGTTACTTGCCAGCGCCCAGCGGCGCGGTTGAGCGTGGTGACCGTGGCGTTGATTGTGGTGACGTTGCCTGTCGCCGGTGCGCTTACTACGACGTCAGAGGCGTTCACCGAGTCGGTCTCGGTGGCGCCGAAGCCGTAGTTCTTCCGCTCGATCTTCACCGCGGAGCCGGGCTTGAACCCGTGGCCGGTGATCGTGAACGTCCCCGACGCGCCCTGGTTGCTCAACGGCCCGCTGACGTTTGTGATGTCCGGACCGACCGTGAGGCACTTCGCGCACGTCGACGAACTCCCCAACGGCCCCTGGGTGACGGTGACATCGCGCTGGGTGTACGGCGCGTCGGCGGCCACGTTGACCGTGACGTCGATCTCGTTCGTGCTGACCGTGGTCGGGCCGCCGACGATCGTGATCCCCGTCGCCGGCGTGAACGCGACTGTGGCCGAACCCGATGTGAAGTCGCCGCCGAGCTTGAGTTTCTGGTTGTTGACCCCAGGCACCACGCGGTTCGGCGAAACCGAATTCAGAGTTGGGCTGAGCAACGCTGCTTCAGCGGGGCGCGCCACTGCGACCAGCGACGCAACCAGAACGACCGCGACCACTGCCGCGGCGCGTGAAACGAAAGTTGTGTTGCCCCGACTACTCATAAGTGTCGACCATACCGGTACGGCGGTGAAGATTTTCGACACACGGCCGTTATTACGGCACATGCGGCGCCGATCTAGAGCCGATCGAGCAGTCGGCGCTTCTTGTCTTCGAACTCCGCTTGGGAAATCACGCCCCGTTGGCGTAGTTCGTCCAGTTTTTCGATCTGCTCCGGGATCGAATCGGCGGCGTTGACGGGCTTGACCGCCGTAGCGCCTTCCATGGCCCGATGAATCAAATTTTGCACCGCGAAGGGATCCGCGACGTTCGGGAACACTTCTTGGCCCCGCTCACCCGCAGACTCGATCATCAAGTCGCCGGCGTGGATCACACGCTCGAACAGCGACTGATGACAGGCAAGGTCGTTGATCCGCTCGAGCGGAATCTCACGCGTCTGCCGGCTGAGCACGCCGCTGCGGGTGACAAGGCGGTCGCTGGTGAGCACGAAATCTGTCGTCCTCCACTTGACGTAAACGATCGCGAGATTCACGACGGCCGCCAGGATCAACGCGATGCCCACGAAGTTCACGACGGGCTGGTCGTGGATTTTCGTCGCAGCGATGACCGCGATCACGATCGCGAGCACGAGACGAAGGCCGACGCCGCTGAATACCCACCAGTGCGGATGGGTGTCGATGATCAGCTCTTCGCCGTCGTTCATCAGCTTTTCCGGAAACGCCATGGGGCGAACGGTACGACTACTTGTAGACCTTGCGGCGGAACACAGCCTCGCGGCCGCGGACCCGGTCGAGGAAGAGCATGCCGTCGAGATGGTCGAGTTCGTGTTGCACGGCGCGTGCTTCGAACCCCGCGAACTCGTCGCGGCGCAGCACGCCGTGCTCGTCGTGCCACACCAGCGTCAGTGTTGTCGCGCGCACGACGTCACCGGTGAAGTCGGGCACGCTCATGCAGCCCTCGCGCCCGACGTCCGTTGGGCCGTAACCCTCGATCACAGGGTTAACGAGCACGACTTCACCGTGATTCAGCGGCGCCTTCTTGTGTCCTCGCAAGTCGATCACGGCGACGCGCCGCGCCACGCCGATTTGGGGCGCGGCGAGCCCGACGCAGCCCCGCGACGCCCGCATCGTGTCGAGCAGATCGGCCACGAGCGCGGCGAGCGACGCGTCGAAGGTTTCGACGACAGGTGTAGGCGCGCCCAGAACCGGGTGGGGCATGCCGACAACGGCACGAACGGCCAC
>JBEEFT010000007.1:0-19613 GCA_041166225.1 Actinomycetota bacterium
TGCGGCTTACGGGGCCCGGCAACAACGGCCACCCGCGAACCCTCGAGGGTCTGATCAAGGTCCGCGCGTGTGACCCGCCGGGCGGCGGCACCGGTGGCGGGACTGGCACGGGGACTGGCACAGGCACGGGGACTGGCACCGGTACGGGCAACGGCACGGGTTCGGGTAACGGCACGGGTTCGGGTAACGGCACGGGTTCGGGTAACGGCACGGCGACGGGAATCGGCTCGGGCTCGGGTACGGGCCCGAACGTGCTGGGCCGTACCGTCGCCGCAGGCGCGGGCTCGAGTTCAAAGTCCGTGTTCGGTAAGACCGGCGCGAACATCGTGCCGATACTCGAAGTGGCCTTGGCCCTTTTCGCGATCGGTGCGGCCCTCGTGCTGGCGGTGCGCAAGCGGCGCACGGCCGACGCCATCACGCGTTAGAGCGTTCACGGCGCGCCGGGCGCGCTGATTCTGCAACAGTCGGAGCGTGGAGACGCTCAAGATCGACGTACCGACCGGGACGGTGCTTGGCGAGTTCGACGAACGCTTCGAGCCCGTCGTCGACCAGTTCGTGCGCAACTTTCACGACCACGACGAGGTGGGCGCCTCCTTGTGCGTTACCCACGAGGGCGCGACGGTGATCGACGTCTGGGGTGGGGCCGTTGATCGCGAGATGACCGCAGCGTGGGAGCGCGACACGATCTCGATCGTGATGAGCTGCACGAAGGGTGCGGTCGCGTTGTGCGCGCACATCCTCGCGTCTCAGGGCCTGCTCGACATCGAGGCGCCGGTCGCGGAGTATTGGCCCGAGTTCGCGACCAACGGCAAAGAAGACGCGACCGTGCGGATGATGCTCGACCACTCCGTCGGCGTGCCCGCGCTTCGCGGTGAGTTGCCGCCCGATTTCATGATTCACTGGGACCAAGTCGTCGACCGGATCGCGGCCGAGGCCCCGTTCTGGGCGCCGGGCACCCGCAACGGCTACCACCTCGTGAACTTCGGCTGGACGGTTGGCGAGCTCATTCGACGCGTCAGCGGCAAGTCGCTCGGCACCTACTTCCAAGAAGCAGTCGCCCAGCCCCTGGGCCTCGACTTTTGGATCGGGCTGCCCGAGGAACACGAACCTCGCGTCGCGAATCTCATCCCGGCACCGCCGCCCGAACCCACCGAGCACCTCAGCAAGTTCGCGCAGGTGATCATGAACGAGCCCGAGTCGGCGACCCGCCACGCGATCGCCAACATGATCAGCCAGAAGACCCAAGGGCGCGAGTGGCACGCGGCAGAGATCGGTGGCGGCGGAGGAATCACCAACGCGCGCGGCCTTGCCGGTATGTACACACCCCTCGCCCTCGGCGGTGGCGGCCTTGTCGACCACGCGACCCTCGAACGGGCCCGGCGCTGTTCTGTCGCCACGAACCTCGACGCGACGCTTCAGATCGCGACTCGCTTCGGGCTCGGCTTCATGCTCAGCATGGACAACCGCGACAAGTACGACAAGGACAGCGTGGTGCTCGGCGAACACGCCTTCGGCCACGTCGGTATGGGCGGCAGCATTGGCTTCGCCGACCCGTCGCTCGGCCTCGCCGTGGGGTATTCGATGAACCGCATGGGTCCGGGCATCCTGTTGAACGAACGGGGCCAGTCGCTCGTCGACGCGGCCTACGGGGTGCTCAACACCGCCTAGCGTCTCGAAATGGCCCGGGTTTCTTCTGCACTGCTGTGCGACGCGGCAACCGTGCGCGAGGGGCTGTTGCACATCCTCGGCGGGGGCATCACGCGCCTGCACCGCACCGAATACCCGGCGCCGATGCAGGTGACGCTGGTCGCGCAAATCGTGCTGACGCCCCTCGAGGTGGGCTTCGAACACGACGTCAGCGCGACGATTCAAACCGAAGATGGCGACGTTGTCGTCCAGGCGACCGGCCATCTCGAAGCGGGTCCGCCCAATCCATTGCTCGAGCCGGGCGAGTCGGTAATCCTGCCCCTGGTCATCAATCTCACAAATGTGGTGCTCGGTGCCCCAGGTGGGTACTCCATAGAGATCGCCGTCGACTCGGTGCATCAGGCGTCGCTGACGTTTCGTGCCGTCACGGCTCCGGTTGCTTAGAGGAGTGCTTGGGATGCGTCGTTCGTTGTTCGTTGTGGTGGCCGCGCTCGCCACGGTTTTTGCGCTCGTGTCGCCCGCGGGCGCTGCGTCCAAGCTGTCTGCGAAGGCGGCGCCGTCGGGTGCGAACCGTTGGGGGTGCAAACCCAGCGCGGCGCACCCGCGTCCGGTGGTGCTCGTGCATGGCACCGGCGCCAACATGAGCGACAACTGGAGCTACGTCTCGCCCGCGTTGGCGGCCGCGGGTTACTGCGTGTTCGCGCTCAACTACGGCGGTCCGCCGCGCTTCGCCGGTTATTCATACGGGCTCGGCCCCCTACGTCAGTCCGCACAACAGCTCAGTGGGTTCGTCGACAAGGTCCTCGCAGCGACGGGCGCGACGCAGGTCGACATGGTCGGTCACAGCCAGGGCGGGATGATGCCGCGCTGGTACATCCGTTTCCTCGGCGGAGCGGCCAAGGTGCACGAGCTAATCGGGTTGGCACCGTCGAACCACGGCAGCACTCTCGACGGGCTCGCGTCGTTACAGCGCGGTCACAACTCGGGCTTCGACAAGTTCGAAGCCAAGTACTGCGCCGCGTGCATCGACCAGACCGCCGGATCGCAGTTCCTGACCGAGCTCAACGCTGGGCATGAGGTCGAACCCGGCGTCGCCTACACCGTGATCGAAACGAAGTACGACGAAGTCGTCACGCCCTACCGGTCGGCGTTCCTGAACGGCGGGCGCAACATCACACTGCAGAACGCGTGCGCGTTCGACGTGGCCGACCACCTCGGCGTCGCATTCGACCCGGTGGTGTTGCGCCTCATCGAGAACGAACTCGATCCAGCCCACGCGGTGAAGGCGAGCTGCAAGTCGTTCGTCCCTTCTCGCTAGGGAGCACTCACCAGGCGTCGTCTACACTCGCTCCACGTGCCTGCGACAGTTGTAGTTGGAACGCAATGGGGCGACGAAGGTAAGGGGAAGCTCACCGACCTTCTGGCCAAGGAAATGTCGATGGTGGTGCGCTACCAAGGCGGACACAACGCCGGGCACACCATCGTCGTAGACGGCGAAAAGTACGCACTGCGGCTCTTGCCCAGCGGCGTGCTCTATCCCCACACGATGGCCGTGATCGGCAACGGCGTCGTGGTCGACCCCGCAGTGCTGCTCGACGAGATCGACCGGCTCACCGCCCGCGGCATCGACTGCTCGCGGCTGCGCATCTCGGGCAACGCGCACCTGATCATGCCGTACCACCAGGAGATCGACGCGTTGACCGAACGTCGTCTCGGCAAGAACAAGCTCGGCACTACGAAAAGCGGTATCGGTCCGGCCTACGCCGACAAAGCGTCGCGGGTCGGCCTGCGGGTGCAAGACCTGCTCGACCCGAAAATCTTCCGCGAGAAGCTCGAGGTCGTGCTCAAGGAGAAGAACCTCGTCCTCGCGAAGATCTTCAACCGGCTCCCGCTGTCGATCGACGCGCTGTGCAAGAAGTACCTCGACGACTACGCGCCGCGCATCGCGCCGATGATCGTCGACTCCGTGTCGTTGATCCACGAGGCGCTCGAGCGGGGCGAGAACATCCTGCTCGAAGGAGCGCAGGCCACGTTCCTCGATCTCGACCACGGCACGTATCCGTTCGTCACCTCGTCGAATCCGGTCGCCGGCGGCGCATGCACGGGTGCTGGCGTGGGGCCCCGAGACATCACGCGCGTGGTCGGCATCGCCAAGCCCTACATCACGAGAGTCGGCGCCGGCCCGTTCCCGACCGAGATCCACGACGAAGTGGCCGACGATCTGATCGAACGCGGCGCCGAGTACGGCACGAACACCGGCCGGCGCCGTCGGGTCGGTTGGTTCGACGCGGTGATGATGCGCCAAGCCGTGCGTCTCAACTCGTTGACCGAGTTGGCGTTGGCCAAGCTCGACATGCTCGATCCGCTCGACACCGTGAAGGTGTGTGTCGCGTACGAGGTCGACGGGGTACGGCATCGGTACGTCCCCTATCACCAGAGCGACCTGCACAAGGCCGTCCCCGTCTACGAAGAGCTGAAGGGTTGGAACACGTCGCTGACCGACGTCACCGAGCCGGGCCAGCTTCCTCCCGCGACGAGCGAGTACCTCGCGTTTCTCAGCGACCAGATCGGCATTCCGATCACCTACGTCGGTACCGGCCCCGGTCGCGACCAGTTCGTCCATACGGTGTAGCTGCGTCGGTGCGACGCGCCGTTGTGGGCGGCGCCCTCGTAGCCGTCGTCGTGATGCGCGTGGCCGGCCCGGCACTCGCGGCACCGTCGTTCGAGCCGTCCACCGTCGTCGCGGGTCAGCGGGCCCACTTCGCCGTGCGGGTGCCGGTCGAGGGACAGGGCACCAACCTGCGTCTGATCGTCCAGCTAATCCAGGGCTTCGTGGTCGACGGCTGCCCCAACACGAGCGGGTGGCGGTGCCGCATCGTTCTGGCGACGCAGCCACCGCGAACCGTGTTGACCTACGAGTGGGCCGATGCTGGCGCGGCCCCGTCATCCAACATCGTCACCTTCGTCGCCCGAACGCCGCCGACCAGCGCGACGTTGCGTCTCGAGGTCGACCAGTTCTACGTCGACGGCCACGTCGTGTACTGGGGTGGCAGCACGAACAAGCCCGCCGCGACGCTCACGCTCGTCGATGCTCCAGCGACCACAGCCGCAGCGCCGGCATCAACGGTGTCGCCCCCGGCGTCCGTGCGGGCCCCGCAGCGCAACAGCGATGGTTCGGTCGCGGTGGTCCTTGTCGTAGTTATTGCAACGATGCTGGGCGTGGTCGTTCCGGTCGCGAGAGCGGGCATGCGCGACCGGGATAACTGAGAAAAACTCCGCTAAACCTCAGCTTCGGTCTAGATCGGTCGATCTAGACACTTGTGACCAACTCTCTTCGGACGCGCACGCGCGTCCTCGTGACCGTGCTCGCTGTTGTAGGCGCCGTCTTCATCCTTCCGACGCAGGCGGCGCACGCCGTCGCGGGCCGGATGACCGCGTCCAACGGGTTGTTTACGGGTTCGATCGCGCCTGACACCCTGTCCATATTCGGAGGCGGCGGCTTTCTCCAGAACAACCGCTTTGGTCAGGGTGATCCCGGATTCGCGAGCCCCTTCGACTTTGACTCCACCATCGACGGCGAACAAAAGATCTTGACCAGTGACGCCGCGACGTTGGGCTTCATCGGTCTCGCGGGCAACGATGAACTCGATTTCTCTGGGTTCGCCGACAGCACGACGAACGTGCTCAAGTCACTCGACTTGGGAGCCGGCACGAACACGGTGAGCTATTTCGGCACCGGCGGTCCCGCGACGTTGGTGGGCAGTGCCGACATCAAGGTCGAAACGATCGGCGCACTCGTCGGCTCCTCGTACGACGACTACTTCGACATGAGCGCGAACGGCGCGCCGCGGTCGAGCTCAACGTTGATCGTCAACGGCCTCGAAGGTGACGACACGATCATTGGCACGAACGGCAACGACCGCATCGACGGCGGAATCGGCACGAACCACATCACTGCCGGAGCGGGGAACGACACGATCGTGGTGAAGATGCCGCTGCCGACGGCGCCGACCGACATGGACGGCGGCACCGGAACCGACACGCTGCTCGTGCAGGGCGCGCAGCTTCAGGGCACCGATTCCAACAACGACCTAGCAATGCTCGGCGATCCGACCGAGATGTTCGTGTTCGATCCGAACACGTCGCAGGGCGGCTACGACGCCACGTCGATCAATTCGGTCAGTACGACGATGGGCCAGGGCGACGACTGGCTGCTGTTGTCCTCACGCACGCCGACTTCGTGGATAAACATGGGCGGCGGCAACGACGAAGTCGATATCGACACGTTCCAGACGACCGCCAAGGTGACGCGCAGCAGCGCGACGTCCGCGACGGTCGAGATCCCTGGTGCGGCGAGCCCCTCGACGGTGTTTATGTCGCAGACGCGCACGTTCTACCTGCTCAACGAGACCGCAATCGCCACCGGACCGGGCGCCGGCAACAGCGCTCCGATCGTCAACACGTTCAGAGCCGACGGCTCGCCTCTCGCGAGCTTCTTCGCCTACGACCCGTCGTTCCGCGGCGGCGTCAACGTCGCGCTCGGCGACACCGACGGCAACTACGACGACAACATCATCACCGGCGCGGGCCCCGGCGGTGGTCCCAACGTGCGCGTGTTCAACGCCGACGGTTCGGACACCGGCGTCAGTTTCATGGCCTACCCCGCGTCGTTCCACGGCGGGGTGAACGTGGCCGCCGTCGACATCGACGGTGACGGCGTAGCCGAGATCGTCACGGTGCCCGCGACCGGCCCGCCCCGTGTGCGCGTCTATTCCGGCACCGGCCAGCTCTTACAGGACTGGACCGCACCCGGCTTCACCAATGCAGGGCTGCACGTTGCTCGGGGTGCCGAGCTGGGCGTCGATGGCGGCGATTTGATCCTGCTCTCGCAGGTAAGCGGCGCGCCCGCCACGATCCGTGCTTTCAACCCTGACGGAACCGTCGCGACTGCGTTCAACACGCTGCACCCGTTCGGATCCGTCTTCGCCGGCGGCGCGTCGGTCAGCCGCGCCGAATTCCGGGGCTCGGCTAGTGGCGTGAACGTCCCGGCCGGCGACGAGATCATCACCGCAGGCGGGCCCGGCAGTGCGCCGATGGTGCGCACGTTCCAACGCAAGCCCGACGGCAGCTACGTCAACCTCGCGACCTTCAACGCCTACAGCCAGTCGTTCAAGGGTGGCGTCGAGGTGGCGGCCTGTAACTCCGACGGCGGTGACGACGAGGTCGTGACCGCACCGACGTCTGGCGGCCCTGCGCTCATCCGCACCTTCGACTCCACTGGCAAGCTCAAGGGCACTGCGTTCTTTGCCTACGACCCGAGTTTCACCGGCGGCGCGCACATCGCGTGCGGCGGCATGCTGAGCCGAGGGTTCACCTCGTAGCCAACTAACATGGCGTCACGTGACGACGCCGAAAACCTCCCGTGAAGTCGTCGTCGTGGTGGGATCCGGGGCGCGAGAACACGCGTTGTGCGTCGCTCTGGCTCGCACGGCGGAGGTTGTTTGCACCCCCGGATCGCCCGGCATCGCGGCAGTCGCGACGTGTGTCGACGACGAGGCCGAGAAGCTCGACGCCGACCTTTTCGTGATCGGGCCCGAAGCGCCCCTCGTCGACGGGTTGGCCGACCGGTTGCGTGCCCAAGGCAAGCTCGTGTTCGGCCCCGGTGCGCGCGGCGCGTTGCTCGAAGGCTCGAAGGCGTACATGAAGCAAGTCGTGCACGCCGCGGGCGTGCCTACCGCGGCGTTCCACACGTTCGGCGCCGCCGATCTCGACGCGGCGATAGCGCTGATCAACTCGACCGACGGGCCGTATGTGATCAAGACCGACGGCCTCGCCGCGGGCAAGGGTGTGCTCGTCACTGACTCGGCGGTCGAAGCCATTGCCGATGTGCGCGACAAGCTGAGCGGCACGACGTTCGGCGGAGCGGGCACCACGGTGGTGATCGAAGAATGCATGGAGGGGCCCGAGTTGTCGGTGCTCGCCGTGTGCGACGGACGGTCCTACGTGTTGCTGCCGGCCGCGCAGGATTTCAAGCGGATGCATGACAACGACGAGGGCCCGAACACTGGCGGTATGGGCGCGTACTCGCCCGTTCCTGCCGTCGACGTCGACGCGCTCGGCATTGGCCCAACGTTCATCCAGCCCACGCTCGACTATTTGCAATCGCAAGGCATCGATTATCGCGGCGTGCTCTACGCCGGGTTGATGCTCACGAGCGCCGGGCCCAAACTCGTGGAGTTCAACGTGCGTTTCGGCGATCCCGAATGTGAGGCCGTGGTGCCGGGGCTCGACGGTGACCTGGCCGCGCTGCTCGCGTCCGCGGCTGGTGGCCACGTCGATCCGTCGTGCGTTCAGCCCGCCCCTGATGCTGCCGTCACAGTCGTTCTGGCCTCCGACGCGCCTGCGGGCGGCGCCATCACCGGCGTCGACGCCGCGAACGCGCTCGCGGGGGTCGAGGTGTTCCACGCCCGCACCGGGCTCAACGGCCACGGCGCGCTCGTTACGACTGGTGGCGGCCGCATCCTCGCGGTCACCGGCCGCGCCCCCACGTTGCGCGAAGCGCGCGAGCGCGCGTATGCAGGCGTGGCACTGATCGATCTGCCCGGTGCCTACTACCGGACCGACATCGCGGCGAAAGCCGCCGCGTCAAGCGAAGGGAAGCCGTAGTGAAAGTTGCAGTGCTGATGGGGTCGGCGAACGACGACGACAAGATGGCGGGCGCCAAGACGATGCTCGAACGCTTCGGTGTCGAAGTCGACGTGCACGTGATGTCTGCGCACCGCAATCCCGCTGACGTCGCCGCGTTCGCGTCGGGCGCGCGCGACGCCGGATACGCAGTGCTGATCGGCGGGGCCGGCCTGGCCGCGCACCTTGCAGGCGTGCTCGCCGCGCACACCACGCTGCCCGTCATCGGTGTGCCGCTGAGCGGCGGCATCGCGAACGGCCTCGACGCCCTGTTGGCCACGGTGCAGATGCCGTCGGGGATCCCGGTGGCCACGGTTGCGGTCGACGGGTCGAAGAACGCGGGCATCCTCGCCGCCCAGATCGTCGCCCTCACCGACAAAGACGTCGCCGCGAAGCTCTCCGAGTTCAAAGCCGCAGGCGCCAGGTGATCGTCTAGATGATCGGTCGCTACACGCGTCCGCAGATGGCGGCGCGCTTCGACGACGTCGCCCGCTTCCACGCGTGGCTCGAAGTCGAGGTGCTCGCGGTCGAAGGATGGGCGCAGGTCGGAGTGATTCCCGCTGAAGATGCTCGCGCGCTACGGGAGAACGCACCAAAGATCGACGACGAGTTCGTCGAGGCGGTCGCGGAGCGCGAGCGCACGACCGACCACGACGTTGCGGCCTTCGTCGATGTGGTGCAAGAACGCGTCGGTGGTTCCGCCGCGCCGTGGGTGCACTACGGCCTCACGTCGTCCGACGTGGTCGACACCGCGCAGTGCTACGTGCTTACCGGCGCGTGCGACGCGCTGCTGTTGGCGATGGACGGTTGGGTCGCTGCGCTCGCCGACTTGGCCCAGCGTCATCGCGACACCGTGATGGTCGGTCGCACGCACGGGATTCATGCCGAGCCCACGACGTTCGGGGCCAAGGCCGCGCTGTGGGCGCTGCAAGCCGACCGCGACCGAACCCGGCTTCGCGCCGCGCGCGCTTCGGTTGCAGTGGGCAAGTTGTCGGGTGCCGTGGGCACGTACAGCAACATCGACCCTGCGGTCGAGGCCTATGTGTGCGGCGCGCTCGGCCTTGAGCCGGTGCCGGCAACGCAGGTGATCGCCCGCGACCGCCACGCCGAGTTCCTGTACGTGGTGGCCACGATCGGGGCCACTCTCGAGCTCGTTGCGACGGAGGTGCGTCACCTGCAGCGCACCGAAGTGGGCGAGGCCCGCGAGGCGTTTCGCAGCGGGCAGAAAGGTTCGAGCGCGATGCCCCATAAGCGGAACCCGATCAAGAGCGAGAACCTCACGGGGCTCGCGCGCGTGATGCGCAGTTACATCGGCCCGGGCCTCGAAGACGTCGCGCTGTGGCACGAACGCGACATCTCGCACAGCTCGGTCGAGCGCATCGTGTTGGCCGACGCCGCGATCCTCACCGACTACGCGCTCGCCCGCGCGACCGACCTCGTGGCGAATCTCGTCGTCAACGAAGAGCGCATGCGCGAGAACCTCGACGCGTCGTACGGGTTGGTGTTCAGTCAACCCGTGTTGCTCGCGCTCGTCGCTACGGGCATGCCCCGCGACACCGCGTACCGCATCGTGCAGGCGAACGCGATGAAGGCGTGGGAGGAGCGCACCGCGTTTCGGGCGTTGCTCGACGCCGACCCTGATCTCGCAGCGGCGGGAATCGGCCAAGACGTCCTCGACGACGCCTTCGACCTCGCCCGCTCACTGCGCCATATAGACCGAACATTCGACGCGCTGGAAGGAATCAAATAAATGGCCCGCACCCCGGTGTACTCAGGCAAAGTCCGCGATATCTACGCGGTCGGCGACGACAAGTACCTGTTTGTCGCTTCCGATCGTCTCTCGGTATTCGACGTCGTGCTGAACGAGCGTGTGCCCGACAAAGGCCGCATCCTCACCGGCATGACCCACTACTGGCTCGGCGAGTTGGCCGACCTGGCGCCGAGCCACATGATCACCTGCGATCCGGCCGAGATCGCCGCCGCGGGTGTTGAACTCGACCCCGACGACGCCGGGCGGGCGATGCTGGTGCACAAGGCCGAGATGCTCACGGTCGAGTGCATCGTGCGGGGCTACATAACCGGCAGCGCGTGGAGTGAGTACAAGAAGAGCGGCACGATGCACGGGGCAACATTGCCCGCGGGCATTCAAGAGAGCGAGAAGCTTCCCGAGCCCGTGTTCACCCCGTCGACGAAGGCCGAGATCGGCGACCACGACGAGAACATCACGTTCGAACAGGCCGCCAACATCATCGGCAAGGAGAACGCCGAGCGGGCCCGCGAGCTGTCGCTCAACGCGTACGTGCGAGCGTCGGAGCAAGCCGCGGAACGCGGCATCATCATCGCGGACACCAAGTTTGAAATGGGCTGGATCAACGGCGAGCTTGCGCTGTGCGACGAAGTGCTCACGCCCGACTCGAGCCGCTTCTGGCCGGTCGACGAATGGAAGCCGGGCATCACCCCGCCCAGTTTCGACAAGCAGCCCGTGCGTGACCTGCTCGCAGCTACCGGCTGGAACAAGGAGCCGCCCCCTCCTCCCGTCACCGACGACGTCGTCGCGGCCACGCGGTCGCGTTACGTCGAGGCCTACGAGATCATCACCGGCTTGAAGTTCGACGACTGGTACGGCGTCAAGTAATGCCGAGCTTCGACGCGCTGGTGGAGGTCAAGCTGCGCCCGGGGATCTCCGATCCCGCAGGCCAGACGGTTGAGAAGTCGTTGCCGACGCTCGGCTTCGCCGACGTATCCGGCGTGCACATCGGCAAGGCCATTCGCCTGCGGATCGACGCCCCCGACGAAGCCACCGCGCGTACGCGCGTCGAAGAGTTGTGCGCGCGGTTCCTGACGAACCCGGTGATCGAAGACTCGGTCGTTTCGTTGTCGGAGGCGGCGACCGTATGAGTCGCGTCGGCGTCGTGGTGTTCCCCGGCACCAACTGCGAGCACGACGTGGTGCTCGGTGTCGAGCGCGCCGGTGGCACCGCCGAGTTGGTGTGGCACAGCGCCACGTCGCTCGGCGGCTGCGACGCCGTGGTCATTGCGGGCGGCTTCGCCCATGGCGACTATCTGCGCCCCGGCGCTATCGCCCGGTTTTCGCCGGTGATGGAAGCCGTGAGTAAGGCCGCGGCCGAGGGCATGCCCGTGGTCGGTGTGTGCAACGGGTTTCAGGTGTTAACCGAGGCCGGCCTATTGCCCGGAGCGCTGCAAAAGAACGCCGGGTTGTCGTTCCTGTGCCAAGAGGTGCGGCTGCGGGTGGAAACGAATCGCGCGTCGCTTACCAGCGGTGTCGCCGTCGGCACCGAACTGCGGATTCCGATCAATCACTTCGAGGGCAATTACACCGTCGAACCAGAAACGTTGCGCGAGATCCTTGATAACGACCAGGTCGTAGTGCGATACGTGGAGAATCCGAACGGGTCCGTCGACAGCATCGCGGGCGTGTGCAACATCACGGGCAACGTGGTCGGCCTGATGCCCCACCCGGAACGAGCGTCGGATGCGCTGCTCGGCTCCGAAGATGGCCTGGTGTTGCTGAAAGCCCTGCTCAGCGCCTCGGCCGTCGCCCGTTAGCTGCGGGCGATCCCGGCTTTCTTCAGCACCGCGGGGTCGACGCCGATCTCGCGCCACGCCGCGTGCGTGATGCCTTTGGCCTTGCTGTAGGCCGCGGCGACTTTGACGAACTCGGCTTCGAGCGCGTCGATGTCGACGCCCGGGCCCGAAAGCGCCTCTTGGTCGGCCACAAGGTCCATACGCCTTTGGATCAAGTTCAAGCGGGTGACCACAGGGGCCGAATCAAGTTGGGCATCGATGTCTGCAATCTGTTTTTGAATCGTTTCCGGCGTGCGTTTGCGTCCCCGCTTGGGCTTGGTCGTCTCAAGCGCTTCGAGGTAGTTCTTGACGGCCAAACTCTGCGAGCGACCGGCGGCGAGCGCAGCTTTGTGCGCCTCAGTCATTGGCGCACCGCTGCCTTTGGGACGAGGACTCATTTCACCAAAGTACGCCAGATCTTTTGTTCAACCCGCCGATTGCATGAGGCGCGCATCCGTGCCGGCGGCTAAATTTCCGTTAGTGCTGGGGCGCTGGGCCCCACCACGCTGGGAGGAATGCTGGGATGAAACGCAGATGGATTGCCCTTATTGGCGCGGGAGCAGCAATCGGTTCGGTGGCGGGACTCATCCCGGCTTCGACCGCACACGCCGCTGAGCCACAAGTCGTACAGCTGTGCGTCACGGTCCAGCCGAAGTACGTCACCATCAACGGAAACACGGTTGGGGTTCCGATCGCCGTCGCCCGCACCTGCGCTGGCGTCTAAGCACCACACGCGCTTACTAACGGCTCGGCGCTCACCCACTACTTTTCGTTTGTGGACGCCGAGCCGTTACATCGCGCACTAGGTCTTACCGACGACGAGCTGGAGTCCATTAAGCGGATTCTGGGTCGTGACCCGAGTCGCCTCGAACTTTCGATGTACTCGGTGATGTGGAGCGAGCACTGCTCGTACAAGTCGAGCAAGGTGCACCTGCGCCGGTTGCCCACCGAAGCGCCGTGGGTGATTTGCGGCCCCGGCGAGAACGCCGGCGTGATCGACGGCGGCGACGGCGTGGCGATCGCGCTGCGAATCGAAAGCCACAACCACCCGTCAGCCGTCGAGCCGTATCAAGGCGCGGCAACCGGGGTCGGCGGCATCCTGCGCGACATCTTCACCATGGGCGCCCGTCCGGTCGCGGTGCTCGACCCGCTGCGCTTCGGCACGCTCGACGAGCCCCGCAACCGCTGGATCTGCGAAGGGGTCGTGGCCGGTGTGTCGGGCTACGGCAACGCGGTGGGTGTGCCCACCGTCGGCGGTGAGTTGGTGTTCGATCCCACCTACGCCGACAACCCGCTCGTCAACGTGATGTGCATCGGCCTGTTGCCCAAGGACGATCTCGTCCTCGCCACTGCTGAAGGTGTCGGCAACCTCGCCGTGCTGTTGGGCAGCTCCACGGGCCGTGACGGCATCGGGGGTGCGTCGGTGCTCGCGAGCGCCGGTTTCGGCACAGCCGAAGAGGAAGAAGCGAAGCGACCGAGTGTGCAGGTCGGTGACCCCTTCGAGGAGAAGCGGCTTATCGAAGCGTGTTTGGAGATCATCCGCGGCGGCCTGGTCGTCGGTATCCAAGACCTCGGCGCCGCCGGCCTCACCGGCGCCACCAGCGAAACCAGTTCCAACGCCGGGCTCGGCCTCGACGTATACCTCAACCAGGTGCCTCGGCGCGAGCCGAACATGGAGCCGTTCGAAGTGATGACGAGCGAGAGCCAGGAACGCATGCTCGCGTTTGTCACGCCCGAGAACCTCGACGCCGTGCTTGCCATCGCTGAGAAGTGGGAGGTGCGCTCCGCGGTCATCGGCGACGTGAACAGCAGCGGGCGGCTGCGGGTGCTCGAGTCCGTCGACGGCGAGGTGCACGCCGACATGCCCGCCGGGTCGCTGAGCGAAGACGCACCGCTCTACGAGCGGCCGATGCAGGCGCCCGCTGATCTCGCTGAGCGCCGCGCCGACGACCCGGCCGCGCTGCCTGCGCCCGACGACGCCACCGTCGACCTGCTCAACATGCTGTACGACCCGGCGTGGGCGTATCGCCAGTACGACCACATGCTGTTCCTCAACACCGTCGCCGGGCCCGGGGCCGACGCCGCGGTGCTGCGCCTCGCGGCGCCCGGCGTGCCTACTAGCGGCACCCGCGGCATGGCGGTGACCACCGACGGCAACCACCGCTGGTGTGCGGCCGATCCTCGCGCTGGCGTCGCGATGGTGGTCGCCGAAAGCACGCTCAACCTCGCCTGCGTGGGCGCCGAGCCCAAGGCCGTCGTGAACTGCTTGAACTTCGGCAACCCCGAACACCCCGAAGTGATGTGGCAGTTCTCCGAGACGATCGACGGCATGAGCGACGCGTGCCGCGTGCTGAAGACCCCGGTCGTGGGCGGCAACGTGAGCTTCTACAACGAAAGCCGCGGTGCGAACATCGACCCGACCCCGGTAATTGGTTCCATCGGTTTGATCGAATCGCTCGACCGGCGACCGCCCGGCTCGGGTCTCGTGCACGGCGCCCGCCTCGTGCTCGTCGGTCCCCGCACAGCCGTGCTGACCGCGTCGTTGTGGGCGCGGGCGCGCCACGGTCATGTCGGAGGTGAGCTGCCACCGCTCGACCTCGAACTGCACAAGACGCTCGTCGACTTTGTCGCCGGTGTAGTGGCCGACGGCCTGGTCGTGGGTGCCCACGACGTTGCCGACGGCGGCCTTGCGCTCACGTTGGCCGAGATGGCGATTGTCGGTGGATGCGGCGCCCAGGTCGACGGGATCAACGGTCACGGCGAACTGTTCAGTGAAGGCGCGTCGCGGGTGGTGCTGGCCGTCGACGGGGAGCACCTCGAGGAGTTCGAAGACCGCCTCGACGCGACGGCTCTCCCATATGTGCACCTCGGCGTCGCCAACGGCGACCGGCTCTACATCGGTGGCTCCAACCTGCTTCCGTTGGTCGATGTCGCGATAGAACACCTCGCCGCCGCGCGCACGCGCGCGTTGCCAACCGCGCTCGCCGCGGGCACCGCTCACTAGGCGTGCCGCGTTTCCGCCGCACCCGCGTCGACGAGGTTGCTCGCGGCGCCGAGGTGATCCCGGCGCAGGATCGCCCGTCGGCTCCGGGCGGGGCTCGCAACGTGGTGGTCGTCACGCTCGACAGCCTCCGGTACGACTCGGCGCTCGCCGCCGGCATGACGAACATGGCCCGGCTCGGTGACGTCGAGCGGCGATTCTCGTACGCGTCGTGGACGGCGCCGTCGCACTTCAACCTGCTGATGGGCCTGCTGCCGCACCGCAGCCCGACCCATGTCTACGCGTCGGAGTACTACAAGGCCGACTTCGAGCGGTACACCGAGCGCTTCGGGATCCCCGGCATCGAGTTCGCCGCGATGCTGCCGTCGCTGTGGTTGCCGACATACATGCGCAACGTGCTCGGTTACCGCACCGGCGCGATGGTGTCGCTGCCGGTGCTCAACCCGACCACGGTGATCAACCGCGACTTCGATTCGTACCGGCTCATGCCGTCGCACAACGACATGGCGGCGATGGTCGACTCCCTCACGTTCGACGACGACGCTCCGTCGTTCTGGATGCTCAACGTCGGCGAGACGCACTACCCGTACGCGATCCCGGGCGACGATTCGAGCGAGTGGCCCCACATTGCGGGGGTGCACGGCGTCGTCAAGCACATCGACGACGCGGTGCGCGCCCCCGGTGACGCGCCGCAGTTCTTCGACGGCGACCAGATGCAGGCGCTGCGTGATCGGCAAGTGCGAGCCGCGGCTCACTGCGACCAAGTACTCGCAGCGCTCTACGACGTCGTGCCGCCGCGTACGTGGATCATCGTCACCGCCGACCACGGCGAGTTGTTCGGTGAAGGCGGATACTTCGGCCACGGCCCGATCGCCCACGAGAAGGTCCACGAGGTCCCCTTCGCCGAAGGCACGATTCGGTGATGTTTGGTTCGCTACAGCGAACGAAACATCACCAAAAACCTGTTACAGATAGCCGAGGTGTTCGAGTTGTTCTTTGAGCGCGGCGTCGGCCGACGGGTCGCGGCCGGTGCGGGTAGCGGCGGACACCACCGTTTTGGGGCGTTCCAGTTCTGCGGCGCGGTCTAGGCCGGCGCGCAGCGCTTTGAGCTCGGTGGCGAGCGCGGATTCCTGCGCGGGCGTCGGTACCGCCGGTTGCAACTCGAGCGGGTCGGCAACAAGGTCGACGAGCAGCTCGCGCGGTAGGCCCGCGACGCGCGCGCCGGTGCCCTGCGGGCGCAGCAGCTTGTAGCGGCCGTCCATCGCGCACGTCAGCGACGTGCCCATCTTCGCAGCGGCGGCCACACCACCATCGGTCATGTTCCACTGCTGCACACCATCGAGGCACCGCTGCGGGTCGCCGTCGCCCGGCGCGTCGAGCTGGGCCACCGCAACGCCGGGCGGCAGCTCCGGCGTAAACGGGTGGTCGTCGACGCCGGCCGCCTCGCACACCCAGGCCGGCACTTCGGTGAGGCTCATCACGCCGTCGGTTGCCAGCGCCGCCGGGCCCGCAGTGACCAGCGGGACCCGCAGCAGCCGGTCGTCCAATGAGAACGAATGGCCGAGGAGGCACCCGTCGCCCAGATTTTCCCCATGGTCGGAGGTGAGCACGATCTGGGTTTCGTCGAGCAGGCCGTGGGCGTCGAGTTGTTCGAGCACCCGCGCCACCCACGCGTCGAGTTGCGACGCGCTCGCGTTGTAGAGAACCCGCATGCGTTCGATCACATCGTCGGGTACGTCGTAACCGCCGAGTGAGCACCGCCAGATGGAACCGACGTTGAGATACCGGCTGGCGTCGGCCGCTGAGCGCCACCGGTCGACCGGGCCGAGCGGATTGAACGGCTTGGGCGGCAGGTACGGCGAGTGGCACTCGATGAGGTTCACGAACCAGAAGAACGGCTTGCGATCTCGGCGCGCCGTCCAACTCGCCAACAGGTCACCCACCTCGCTCGCCCCGTCGTCGAGCCGAGCGCGCACGGCATCGACCCGCCACATGAGGCGGTCCTTCAGGCCCTTCTTGTGGAGGCGACCGGGGCGGCGCCGGGTGACGAGGCGGAACTCGTCGAACCCCTGGTCGAAGCCGGTGTTGTCTGTGATCCACGTGTTGCCGCTCAGGCCCCGCGTCTCGTAACCGCCGCGACGCAACACGGTGGGTAGCGATTCGGTTCGCGCGGCCAGCCGCAAATTTGCCTCGCGGTACACCAAGTCCGACGTTGCCCCCCGATGCTGGAACCCCGCGCTGCGGGGCAACTTGCCGGAAAACAGCGACGCATGCGACGGCACGGTCCAGCTGGCCGAAGCGTACGCGTGTGGGTGTGCCGCTCCACGGGCGGCGAGTTCGGCGATGGCCGGGGTAGCTCCGCGGGGCGCGCCGTAGGGCTCGAACGAATCGGCGCGCGCCGTGTCGAACACGACGAAAAGCACGTTGCTCGCCACGCACAGTGACCCTAGGGGCTGACCCCACCGCTCGTGAGGTACAGGGTTAATGTCGCCGATCGCCGTAAGGTTGCGATAGCTAGCGAGTTTCCTGCACACCGAACGATGGTCGCTCTGGGGACGCCCGAGTTCGGTTTGCGACGAGGTCAGTAAGGCAACAAATACAAGATGACGGGATCCCCAAAGACGTGAAACTGCTCGTCGGCGCCTCTGCTGGTGGCCACGCGAACGACATGAAGGCCCTGCTCGAGCGGGCCGCCGAACTGTGGCCGGTGGCCCCCGTCGCCTACGTCACCACGGCTGAAACCTGGGCCGACGACCTACGCGACTCGGGCATGCGCGTCTACGTGATCCGCGAGGCCGACCGGCGTACGCCCTTTCGTGCGATGCAGAGCGCGGTTCAGTCACTCCGCGTGATCATGCGCGAGCGGCCCGACGCGGTTGTCACCACCGGCGCCATGCCGATGGCGATCATGTGCGTGTGGGCGCGGATGCTGCGGGCCAAGGTTGTCTGGGTCGACTGCATCTCACAGACCGAAGTGCTTTCGCTCAGCGGGCGCGCCGCGAAACGGCTGTCGCACCTCACGCTCACGCAGTGGCCCGAGATCGCGACTCGCACGCGCGGCGTCGAGTACGCAGGAGAAGTGCTGTGATCTTTTTGACCGTCGGAGGACGGTACGGATTCGATCGTCTGGTCCAGGCCGTCGACGAGATGGTGGGCAACGGCGAGATCGTCGAGCCGGTCACCGCTCAGATCGGTCTCGGCGCTTACGAGCCGCGCCACATGGAATTCGAACGCTTTATCGTCGGGCCCCGCTACGACGACAGAGTGCGCGACGCGCACATGCTCATCGGCCACGCCGGTTCGGGCACGATTTCGCTCGCGGTCGCGCACGAAAAGCCACTACTCGTGATGCCCAGGCGCCGGCGTTACAACGAGCACGTAAACGACCATCAGGTGGCCACCGCGCGCACCTTCGAACGCCTGCAGCAGTTGCTCGCCGCCGACAACGAGCACCAGCTGTCGAGCAAGTTCGCGGTGCTGCACACGTTTGTGCCGCAGCGGCGCGTCGCCCGGGTCGACGACCTCGCGAACCGCGTCGGCGACTTCTTGCGCTCTATCGACCGGTAGGTTTCACGCGTGTCCGAGGCACTGGCTGTCCCGACCGCCGATCTCGACCAAGACGACGCACGGTCGTTCCGCCACGTGCCCGGTCTCGACGGGCTTCGGGCGTTGGCGGTCATCCTCGTCGTGGTGTTTCACTACGGCTCGATTTGGTCGCACAACGACGACGGTGGCGTCTTCCCCGGAGGATTCATCGGCGTCGACGTCTTCTTCGTGCTCAGTGGTTTCCTGATCACGTCGCTGCTCGTGGGCGAGCGCGCCCGCACCGGCACGGTCTCATTCGTGCGGTTCTACGCCCGTCGCGCGGCGCGCTTGATGCCCGCGCTGGTGTTCGTCCTGGTCGGCTACTCACTGTGGAATCACCACCAGGGCCAGACGTGGGCCGCAGTGCTCAAGCCGTCGGCCGCGGCGCTGCTGTACGTGTCGAACCTGGCGCAGGTCTACTTCTACAAGACGATGCTCCACACCGGGCTTAGCTACACGTGGTCGCTTGCGATCGAAGAGCAGTTCTATCTGGTGTGGCCCGCGCTGCTGCTGTTCGGCGTGTTGCGCTTCGCCAAGACTCGCCACCAGGTCCTCATCGCGGTGTTCGGTGGCGCGGTGTTGTCGGCGCTAATCCGGCTTTACGTATGGAACATCGGCGGTGGGTACCCGGCGGCCTACATGCGCCTCGATGCGCGGGCCGACGGTTTGCTCATCGGCGCCGGGTGCGCGTTCTTGTGGCGCTGGCGAATGGTGCCGGGCAAGTGGCTCGACCAGGCCGCGTTGTTCGCGCTGATGGGTCTGCTCGCTGTGACGTTCTTGTGGCCGCGGCACAGCGGGGGAATGTTCCAGGGCGGCTTTACGCTCGTGTCGGTCGCCGTCGCTCTGATCATTCTGGCGATCGCCGAGAATGCATTTCGGTTCTTGCCATTCTTCGAGTGGGCGCCGATGCGCGCGATCGGACGGGTGTCCTACGGGTTGTACCTGTGGCACGGGTTGTGCCTTCGCATCGCAGCCGACCGCCTTGCGGGACACGGCAAGCCGATCGTCGCCGCGGGAGGCCTCGCGCTCACCGCGATGATCGTGACGTTCTCGTGGTTCGCGATCGAGCAGCCGTTCCTGAAGCTGAAGGACCGGATGTTTGCGTCACCGGT
>JBEEFT010000008.1:0-21673 GCA_041166225.1 Actinomycetota bacterium
CCGGGGACGTCTGGTGTCGCCAGACGACACCAGACGTCCCCAGTTCGGAGGAAGGTCGGAGGCTCAGCCGGAGACGGCGGCGCCGCGGGGGAGCACGAGCGGGAGGTCGTTGTAGGTGACGATGCCGGGCGGCGCGGCGACGACATAGGGCACCGCGTTCACGGCGGGCATGGCGGTCATGACCATGCCGATCACCATGAAGTCGGCGAACGACGCGGCTTGGAAGTCGGGCGGCGGCAGGTAGTCGACCTTCAACTTCACGGTGGGAAGACCGTCGACGATGATCTCGTGACCCTCGTTGATCACCCACGGCGGGTCGAGCGTGAAACCTTTGGCCCAGCGCACGTTCAATTCGACGAGCGTCTTGTCGCCGACGCGGCCTTGCCACGACGCGGCGACCCCGGCGACGTGACCCGCCTCGATCGTCCACGACTCCATCACGACGTCCTCGGTTGTCTGCGCGTACTCGTCGATGCAGACGATCTCGTCCAACTCGACGCCGAGCGCGTCGGCGATCAACGCGACCGCTTCCCCGAACACCGCCGTGCCCCGCGCCGCCATGCCCGGCAGTTCAGGGTCGTCGATGTGACGACCGAAGCCGGCGGGGATCTCGGTGGTGGGCGAGTCGTACATGGTGGTGTTCGACGCCTCGTTGACGGTGATCTTGTCGATGCGGTCGCATATGCCCGCCGCGGTAATCGCGAACAGGTCGATGAAGCCGGGCGAGATGCCGGAACCGAAGATCGACACCCCGCCCTTCTCACAAGCCGCAACGATCCGTTCGCGCTCGGCGTAGGCGCGTCCGTTGATGAACGCAGCGGTGCTGATCACGTTGATGCCGGCTTCGAGGATTCGCACGATGTCGTCGACCGAGTACCACTGCGGCGTGTAGATCACGGCGTCGGGCCGAAGCGCGAACAGCGCGTCCACGTCGTTCGTGGCGACAACGCCGATAGGCGCGTCGAGTCCGCACAACGTGGCGACGTCGACGCCAGCTTTGTCATCGGACCACGCGTAACAACCAACGAGTTCGAGCGCCGGATGCTGGAGGACGCCGCGCACGGCGCGCCTCCCGACATTGCCGGTTGTCCACTGCACAACCCGCAGCGGCGGAGTACTCAAATGCGCATACCGCCGCTGACGCCAAGGATTTGCCCCGTGACGTAGCTGGCCGCGTCGGACGCGAGGAACGACACCGCAGCGGCGATGTCTTCAGGCAGACCGGCCCGCCCCACGGGGACCATGCCTCCCAGTACCGCGATGTCGGGGACCTTGCCGGCCTCGGCCGCTTTGCGCGCCATGGGCGTGTCGCAGATGCTCGGGGTGATGCTGTTCGACGTGATCCCCGAGCGGGCGAACTCAACCGCAATCGACCGCGTCAGCGAGATCACGCCACCCTTGGACGCCGTGTAGTGCGCCATGTTCGGCGCACCGGACTCGGCGCTCGACGACGCGATAGTGATGACGCGTCCCCACTTCGCCGCGACCATGTCGGGCACCGCCTGTTGCACGCACGAAAACGTGCCGGTGAGGTTCACCGCGATGACGCGGTCCCAATCGTCCATCGTGACTTCGTGCAACGGCTGGAAGAGGTCGATGCCCGCGGCGGTGCACAGGATCTCGACCGGCCCGAGTTCTGAGCGCACCTGCTCGAATGCCACGTCCACCGCGGCGCGGTCCGATACGTCGCAGTCGATGCCAAGCGCGTTGATCTCCTTCGCCGCGACATCTGCGTTCGCGCGATCAAGGATCGCGACGCGATGGCCGTCGGCGACGAACTGCGTCGCGACGCCGAGCCCGATGCCCGACGCGCCACCCGTGACAACCGCAACCCTGCTCATGCGCCCACCTTGTCGAATTCGATGTAGAGATCGGTAAGACCGCGCAGCACCCACGTCTTCTCGTAGCGGAAGTGCCGGTCGCCCTCAGGACCGTGGTGCTCGTCGGACAGACGGATGTTGCGGACGCGGTCGAGGATGTGCTCAAGGCTGATGCGCCCCTCGGCCCGCGCGAGCGGCCCGCCCGGACACGAGTGCACGCCGCGACCGAAGGCCATGTGCGACGCGATGTTCTCGCGGTCGAGGCGGAACTCTCCGGGGCATTCGAAGCGCCGCGGGTCGCGGTTGGCGGCGCCGTTGAGCATCATTACGGGCGTTCCCGCCTTGATGTCGACGCCACCGACGGACGTATTCCGCTTGGTCAGCCGGAAGTCGGCCTTCACCGGGCTTTCGATGCGCAGCGCCTCTTCGAGGAACGGCGGGATGAGCGAGTGGTCGTCACGGAGGCGGTCTTGCAGCTCCGGGTTCAGCGCGAGTTGCTTGAGCGCGAATGCCAACAGGCGCGCCGTGGTTTCCTGGCCTGCCGCGAACAGGAACGTCGCGGTGCGCACGACGGCGGTGACCGGCGGCATCGTGCCGTCGGGATAGGTGCCCAATGCCAGTTCACTCATCACGTCGGCGCGGCGCTCCTCGCGCCGCTCTTCGATGTAGCGCTCGAAGCGTTCGTCGAGCCAACCCAACGGGTTCTCGCTCGGATTGCCCTTGGCGCCGGCGCCGACTTTGCCGATGCCCTTCGTGAGACCGAAGCGCTCGCGGAACCAGCCGTGGTCCTCGTGGGGCACGCCGAGCATGTCGGCGACGGCGAGCATCGCGAATGGTTGCGAGTACGACGTGATGAACTCGCACTTGCCGTCGTCGATGAACTCGTCGAGTTGGCGATCGGCGAGGCCGTGCATGAACGCTTCGTTGGCCTGCAACCTCTTGGGCGTGATCAGGCGCATGAGGACGTGGCGCTCGCGGGTGTGATCGGGCGGGTCCATCGTGACCATGTGCTCGTTGAGCGGCATGGTGTGGCGGTTCGCGGCGATCTGTGCCGACACGTCGTCGCCCACGAGTGGTTCGGGGAACTGTGCGAACGGACCCACGGGCGCGTTCACCGAGGAGAAGTCTTCGGTGTTGCGGTAGATCTCGTTTGCCTCGTCGTAGCCCGACACGGCTACGACCCCGAGGTGGTCGAGGGGCAGTACCGGACACTCCGAGCGCAACGCGTCGAAGTACGGGTACGGATCGTCGACCAACGATTCGTCGAAGAAGAAGTCGATGGACTTCCAGTCCAAGGCGTCACTCACTCGGGGGGTCCCTCCCTGATAACGCTGTGCACTCGCACAGCAAAATGCTGAGCAGTTGCTTAGCATTTCCGGCGATCTGTGACAAGGTGTCACCCGTGGCCATCTCGGAGCGTCGAATTGGTGCTGCGGACTCGAAGACGCGCGCCCAACTGCTCGACGCGGCCGAGCGGTTGCTGATCGAGGACGGGTACGCCGCGGTCACGTCTCGTCGCGTCGCCGCCGAGGCCGGCTTGAAACCGCAGCTGGTCCACTACTACTTCCGCACGATGGACGACCTGTTCGTCGAGTTGTTCCGGCGCAGTGCCGACGCCGCGTTCGCGCGGGCCGAAAAACGCCTGGCGAAGGACCCGTCGCTGGCAACGCTGTGGGCGCTCAACAACGACCCACGCGGCGCGGCCTTCCTCGTCGGGTTCGCGGCGCTCGCCAACCACCGCAAGACGATTCGCGTCGAGATCGCGCGGTACGCCGAGCGCAATCGGGCCCGACAGCTCGCGGCGATCACCGGCGCGCTCCAGAGTGCGGGTGTCGACGAAGGAACGATCCCGCCGGTCGTCGCGCTGGTCTTGATGACGGGCCTCGGCCAAGTGCTCGGGATCGAGCGCGGTCTCGGCGTGAAAGCCGGGCACGCCGAGACGCTTGCGTTCGTCGAGCGCGTCGTCGCCGGGCGAGTCGCCCCCTGAGGCGGGTTGCGGTAACGTCGTTCTCGTGAATCAGGAATGCCGTTTCTCATGATCACGGCAACACCGGTCGCCGGCGCGATCGGCGCCGAGATCAGCGGCGTCGACCTGGCCAACGACCTGAGCGACGTCACCGTGAAGTCGATCCGCGAGGCATGGCTCGAATACGGCGTGGTGTTCTTTCGCGACCAGCAGCTAACCGCCGAGCAATTCCTCGCGTTCGCGCGTTCGATCGGCGAACTCGCGCGCTACCCGTTCGTGCCTGGTATCGACGGCTACCCCGACATCATCGCGGTCACCAAGTTGGCGCACGAGACGGTGAACTTCGGCGGCATCTGGCACTCGGACACCGCGTACCTCGACGAACCACCCATGGCCACGATGCTGCTGGCCCGGGAAGTACCGCCGGGCGGCGGCGACACGCTGTTCGCCAGCCAGTGCGCGGCATACGACGAGTTGTCGGATGGAATGAAGCAACTGCTCGCCCCGCTGCGCGCGGTGAACAGCTCCGCGCTCGCTGACGTGAGCAAGACGCGCGAGGACCGCATCAAGGAGAGCGACGGCGCGGCCGAGGCGCGCGACTACGAAGCGATCCACCCCGTCGTCCGCACGCACCCGGAAACGGGGCGCAAGGCGCTGTACGTCAACGTGGCGCACACGGCGCGCTTCGACGGCATGACCGAGCACGAGAGCCACGGCCTCTTGCAGTACCTGTTCCAGCACCAGACGCGGCCCGAGTTCACGTGCCGCTTCCGGTGGGAGGTCGGCTCGCTCGCGCTGTGGGACAACCGCTGCGTGCAGCACAACCCGATCAACGACTACCACGGCTTCAAACGCGTCATGCACCGAATCACTCTTCAAGGGGACCGACCGAACTGATGTGGCACAGCGAGCAATTACTCATCGACGGGCAACTGGTAGAGGCCGAAGGCGGCCGCACCTACGAGACGCGCAACCCGGCCACCGGCGCGGTGTTGGGCACTGCCGCCGACGCGACCGCGGGTGACACCAACCGCGCCATCGCCGCAGCGCGGCGCGCGTTCGACACCACCGACTGGGCGACGAACAAAGAATTTCGCGCCCGCTGTCTCCGTCAGCTGCACGAGAAGTTGATCGAACACCAGGAAGAGTTGCGGGCGCTGATCGTGGCCGACGTCGGTGCGCCGGTGTCGCTCACGACCGGGCCGCAGCTCGAGGCGCCGATCGAGATGGTGCCGTTCTACGCAGACCTGGCCGAGAGCTATCAGTACTCGACCGACCTCGGCGTCGCCGAGGCGATGGGTCAGAAGAGCAAGCGGTGGGTCGAGAAGGAAGCGATCGGCGTGGTTGCCGCGATCATCCCCTACAACTATCCGATTCAAATCACGATCGCGAAGGTCGCCCCCGCGCTGGCGGCCGGCTGCACGGTCGTGGTGAAAAGCCCGCCGCAGACGCCGTGGGTCAGTGCGACGCTCGGCGCGATCCTCGCCGAGACCGACATCCCTGCGGGTGTCGTCAACGTGCTCACATCCTCCGACGGTGCCGTCGGCGAACAACTGGTGACTGATCCCCGCGTCGACATGGTGAGCTTCACCGGTTCCACGGCAACGGGTCGTCGGATCATGGCCGCGGCGAGCGACACCGTAAAGAAGGTGTTCCTCGAACTCGGCGGTAAGTCTGCCTTCGTGATGCTCGACGACGCAGACGTCACGGTCGTGTCGATGTTCGCCAGCTTCATGATCTGCTCACACGCCGGGCAAGGGTGCGCGATCGCGTCACGCTTGCTGGTGCCCGAATCGAAGTACGCCGAAGTCGTCGAGGCTGTGAAGACCATGATCGAGTCGGTTGCCGTCGGCGACCCCACCGACCCGGCCAACTACATGGGTCCGCTAGTCAGTGCCGATCAGCTCGCGAAGGTCGACGGCATGGTGCAGGAAGCGTTGAAGGCGGGCGCCAAGGCCGTTACGGGCGGCAACAAGATCGAGGGCTCGGGCGGGTACTTCTTCGAACCGACGGTGCTGGCCGACGTCGACAACAAGATGGCGATCGCCCAGGACGAAGTGTTCGGCCCCGTGCTGTGCGTGATCCCTTACCGCAACGACGACCACGCGATCGAGATTGCCAACGACTCGATCTTCGGTTTGTCAGGCGTGGTGATCGGCGCCGATGACGACCGCGCCACCGCGGTAGCCCGTCGCATTCGCAGCGGCACGATCTCGATCAACGGCGGCCTGTACTACGGCGCCGACGCGCCGTTCGGTGGCTACAAACAGTCGGGCATCGGGCGCGAGATGGGCGTTGCCGGCATGGAGGAATACCTCGAGTCCAAGACACTGGCGTTGCCCGCGTCATGAAGCAGCCACTCGCCGGAGTCAAGGTTGTCGAGGTAGCGATGTGGGGGTTTGTCACGTCGGCAGGCGCGGTGTTGGCCGACTGGGGCGCCGACGTGTTGAAGGTCGAACACGCCGTGAGCGGCGACCCGCAGCGCGGGCTGCGACGCACCGGCCAATTCGTGGTCGAGGGCGACACCAACGTCAACTTCGAACACCCCAACCGGGGCAAGCGCAGCATCGGCGTCGACATCGGTACCGAGTCGGGTCGCAAGATTCTCGACGACCTCATCGCCCGTGCCGACGTGTTCCTCACCAGCCTGCTGCCTAGCGCGCAACGCAAGTTCAAGATCGAGGTCGACGACGTGCGCGCCGTGAATCCGTCGATCATCTACGCGCGGGGCAGCGCGCTCGGCACTCGCGGCGACGAGAGCGAGCGCGGCGGCTACGACATGACCGCGTTCTGGTGCCGGGCTGCAACAGCGCAAAGCCTCACGCCACCCGACATCGAAGGCATCATCGGCCCGCCCGCGCCCGCCTACGGCGACACGATCTCGGGCACCAACCTCGCCGGGGGCATCGCGGCGGCGTTGTTCGCGCGCGAGCGCGGCGGCGAGCCATCGGTAGTCGACGTGTCGTTGCTCGGTAGCGGCGTGTGGTCGATGGGGTTGGCCATCGACTCGTCTCTGATGGCGAACAAGCCCGCCGTCGCCGCGCCGACGGGCGTGCGCGCCGCGCTCAACCCGCTCACGGCGATGTACCGGACGAGCGACGACCGCTGGATCTCGCTCGTGATGTTGCAGCCGATGCGTTACTGGGCCGAGTTCTGCCAGCACATCGATCGCGCTGAGCTGGCCGACGATGCGCGCTTCAATTCGTACGAGGTCCTCGAGAAGAACTCGGCCGAAGCCAGTGTGCTGATCGCCGAGGCGATCGCGGCGCAGCCGCTGTCGCACTGGACCACTCGCTTCGCCACGATGAGCGGACCCTGGGCGCCGGTCCAAGACACGCTGCAGGCGGGCGCCGACGCGCAGATCCGCGACAACGGCTACATCACCACGGTGAAGGCCGACGACGGATCCGAGTTCGAGCTGGTGGCGTCGCCGGTGAAGTTCGACGGTGCCGACACCGAGTTGCGCCGCGCCCCGCTTTTCGCCGAGCACACCGACGACGTCCTCGTGTCCCTCGGCCTCGACATGGACCGCATCATCGAACTCAAGATCGAAGGCGCGGTTACGTAACCCGGCTTTACGCTCGTGTCGTGACGTTTCCTCAGCAGATAGCCGGACTGAATTACCTCACCGAGGGCGGCACGGAAACGGAGGTGATGTACAAGCACGGGTTCGAACTTCCGGAATTCGCGATGTTCCCGTTGCTCGACCAGGCCGACGCGATGGACGCCTTACGCGGCATGTACGCGCGCTACCTGGAGACCGCGGCGCGCCACGGTTTCGGTGCGCTGATCGGCGGGCTCGACTATCGCGCCAGCGCCGACTGGGCCGGCCTCCTCGGTTACTCGAACGACGAGTTGGCCGAGTTTCAAATGCGCGCCATCGACTTCCTGCGAGACGTCGCGAAGCCGTACGAGAGCGACCTGCCCTCGGTGTTGATCGCAGGTGTGGTCGGCCCGCGCGGCGATGCGTACCAGGTCAACCGCGAGATCACGACCGACGAGGCCGAGGAGTACCACTCCGCGCAAATGTCGACGCTGGCGCGCGCCGGGGTCGACCTCGTCTCTGCGCTGACTTTCAACGGTGTGGCCGAGGCCGTGGGTGTTGCGCGCGCGGCCAACCGCGCTGGCCTGCCTCTGTGCATGTCGTTCATCGTCGACCACGAGACGAGCCGCTTGCAGACAGGCCCAACGTTGAAAGACGCCATCGAATCAGTCGACGCGCTCGCCGGCGACGCCCGTCCGACCTTCTACGGGATCAATTGCTCGCACCCACTCGAGTTCATGCCCGCGCTCGAGCCCGGCGACTGGATCGAGCGGGTCCGCAGCCTGCGACCCAACGCGGCGGCGGCGGACAAAATCGCGTTGTGCACGCTCGGCCGACTCGAGCAAGGCGATCCGGTACAGCTCGGCAAACTCATGGGCGAACTCGCGGCGCAGTATCCGCATATCGACATCTGGGGCGGGTGTTGCGGGACGTGGGACACGCACTTCGACGAGATCGCGGCCAACGTCCGCGAAGCCCGCGGCCTCGTCGCTTCGCCTTGAGTCAGCCGAGGTGGGCGACGATCGGCGGCAGGTCGACCGACGTTCGGATGCCCGGCTCGGCCGCGCATACAAACGGCACCGCGTTGACGGCGCGGTTCGCGGTGTAGCCCGGCGTCGTCTCGGCCATGTGTTCGAGATCGACGTCGAAGCGCATGTCGACGTCGAGCGGTGCGTCGCCATCGACGCGCACGCGCCAGCCGGTGTCGCGCAGGTCCCATTCGGCGTCGAGGTCGGTGGTGCAGTACCAGGTGGCGGTGAAGCTGAGCACGGGCGCGCCGCCGCGCATCGCGTGCACGGTCGTGCGCTGCGCGGCCACGGTGCCCGCCTCGATGCGGCCCGCCGCGATGTCGACCGCACGCGTCGCTACCGCCACGTCGCCATCGGCGTGCATGTCGTCGACCGTGATCCCCAACGCGTCGGCGGTGAGTTGCAACGACGGGCCGAACCCCGCGAGGAAGTGCGCGGTGCGCAACTCGCTCACTTCGGCCGGTGGTTGGCCGAAGCCCATCAGGTTGAACAGCAGGTCGGGGGAGTCACGCTTGGACAGGTCGGCGAACTCTTCGATGGCGAGGTGGTCGAGGCGGCGCTGGATCGACGTGAGCACGAGCGGCACCGCTTCGGTGATGAACCCGGGGCTGCTGCCGGTGCTGTGAATCGACGAGTTACCGACGCGGCACGCGTCTTCGATGCGCGTGCGCAGCGCGTCGTCCATCGATGCGGGACGGTGAAAGTCGCCCCGGGTCGTCACCACGTTGGCGCCGCTGGCCAGCAGCGCGCACAGCTCGTCGACATCCGTGCCCCGCGCCATGTAGAGCACACAACCGGGTTTGAGCGCGATCACGTCATCGAGCGAGTTTGTCGCTGAGACGTCGGCAAAATGCGTGCCCACCTTCTCGGGCGAGTGCAGGGGCTATTTCTTCTCCGCGGCGATGCCGTGCAGGATCAGAGTCCAGAGTTCTTCGCCCGCGCCGTCGACGCGCACCTTCGTGCCGCTGATGGTCGCGGCGAACGCGTTGAACATCACGCCCTCGAGGATGATCCCCGCGATGCGCCGGTTGTCGAGGCCGGGACGGATCTGGCCCGCGGCCGCCGCGTCGTCGAGCATGCCTTCGAACAACTCGACCATCGGTTGGAACGCCCGCGACGCTTCCTTCGGATGGTTGGTGAGCAGTTGCTGCGCGAAGTCGGCGAGCGCGGGGGCCGCACCCTTCTTGCCTGCCTTGGCCTTCGGGTCGGGTTGGCAGATGCGGTAGTACTCCACGGCCGCGGTGTGAAACCGCGCGAGGGGATCGGTTTCGCCGGCGACCTTTTGCGCAAGCACCTCGGCGGTGGAGCGCACGGACTCCTCGAACAGTGCGAGCAGTAGCTCGTACTTGCCGGCGAAGTATTGGTAGAAGCTGCGCAACGACTGGCCGGAACGTTCGACCACTTCCTGCACGGTGAACTCTTTGCCCGGCGAGTTGGTCATCAACTCCATCGCGGCGTCGAGAAAACGCTGGACCCGCTTCTCGGCGCGGGCGCGTGCGGGGTCGAGTGATCGCGCTACCGCAAGCTCGCGCCGAGAAGAGAGTTCGGATACTTCTTCTTCGGCCACGACGGAAACACTACTCCCGCGACAGGGAGAACGGCGTTCTCGCTAGACGGAAGGCTCGACGATGACGTCCATGCTCGCCGCGCCACTGTCGGGCACGCGCGGCTGGCGCCACACCTCGACCGGGAACGACGCGTTCACCAATGAGTACATAAGCCAAAGCAGACGCGTGGCGTCTTCCGGCAGCGCGTTCAGGTCGAGCGCGTCGAGGTAACCCATCGCGTCTTCGAGACGGGGGAACGCGGCGTCGTAGAACGCCTGCAGTTCGTCCATCGACGACGCGAGTCGCTTCGCGTAGCGCTGCGCTTCATTTTCGAGCGACCAGTCGGCGAACGGCTCGAGGTCGGCGAACTTGTCTGGCAAGATTGGCATCGGTTCAGGCTCCCGCGCTCACGTAGTCGCGCGCCGTCTTGTGCAGATGACGCAGCAGCACTTCTTGGTCGCCGAGTGGGAACTCGGAAACGACGCGCGACTCCATCATCGTTTGCGTTGCCTCCAGCGTGTTGCCATCTTGCAGCGCGTACTCCTTGAACGTGACCGCGGCGAGTTCCTGGCGCAGCCGCTCGCTCGCGTTCTTCGGGGGCACGAAGTAGAGCGTGCCTTCGAAAATGTGGGAGTTATATGCCGTCGGCCAGTAGTGGTACGTGAGGTACCACTGCGGCTCCCACACGAGCAGCATGAAATTCGGGAAAAACACGAACGAGTCGATGCCCCACGCGCGGTGCTTCGCCGGGTTGAGCCCTGAGGGCAGCTCGGACAGGCCGATGTCGGGCTTGTCCCACGGACCGAACAGGCCGCTGCGCAGCACGTTCTCGATCGGCTTCACCATGCCTGGATCAGCGGGGGGCGCCATGCCGCCCCACGACGACACCATCGAGTGCGGGCCGTCGATGTCGTAAGCCAGCGCTTCGAAGCCGACGTTGAGCAGCTTGCGCGACTCATCGGCCACGGCTTGCTTCGCGTGCAAAACCGGTGCGTGGTAAAACTCGGCGAAGGCGTCGATGAACAGCTTCCAGTTCGCGCCCACCTCTGACCGGTACTTGTAGACCTGGGTCATCTCGCCGAAGGGGTAGCCCTCGAGCCCGGCGCCCAGCGCGCCCATGTAGTCCTTGACCGACTCGGTGTTGTTCGGGTCGAGGTTCACGAAAATGAACCCTTCCCACACTTCGCACCGCACGCCTACGAGGCCATAGTCGTTCTTGTCGAGGTCGAAGAACTCACCCTCTTGCTGCACGAAGGTGAGCGCGCCTTCGAGGTCGTAACGCCACGCGTGGTACTTGCACGTGAACTGGCGGCACGTGCCCGCGGTCTCTTCCTTCGGATAGTCGTTCCACACGAGCTTGGTGCCGCGGTGACGACAGATGTTGTGGAAGGCGCGGATCGTGCCGTCGGTACCTTTCACGACGATGACCGACGTGCGCGCCGCGTCGAGTTCCTTGGTGAAGTAGCTGCCGGCGCGCGGGAGCTGCTCGACGCGGCCCACGTTCAGCCACGTCTTGCGGAAGATCGCCTCGCGCTCCTTCTCGTAATGCTCGGGCGAGATCGAGTCTTCGTAGGAGACAGGGGCGGTGCCCAGCTCGGGGTAGTGCTCGGTCCAGCTGCCTTCAGGGGGCTTGTTGAACTTCGGCATGACAGAAAGATATCACCGATCTCTTTTTTGGAGAAGCACGTTTCCGGATTTTAGGTCGTCGTCGAGTTCCATGCCGAAGCTGAGCATCGCCATGGCGAGCGTGTCGTAGGTGCCGACGGTGAACACGACGTCCATCAACTGGTGCTCGTCGAGTTCGGCGCCGAGCGCAGTCCACGTTGTTTCGGAGACGAGCCCCGTGCCGATCAACTCGTCGACCGCCGCGAGCAACGCGCGTTCGCCTGCGGCCCAGCCGTCGGCGGACGGGTCGTGCGCGACGCGCTGGATCTCGTCGTCGGTGAGCCCGGCGTCGCGGCCCAGGATCACGTGCTGGGCCCACTCGTATTCGCAGCCCCGCACCGCGGCGACGCGCAGCACGAGCAGCTCGCGCTGGCGGGTCGACAGGCTCGTGGCGAACAGCGCGTGACCCGTCAGCGTGTGGAACGCCCGGGCTAGCGCCGGATACCGGGCGAGCGTGCCGAGCACGTTCAGGCCCCTCGGCCGCCCCGGGTCGCGCGCCGGAAACGAATGGCGCGCACTGGGCGGGCGCAACGCCGCGAGCGCGTCGTTCATCTCGGCCGGCCACTCACCCGGAGGCAACGGCGGCAGCCGGGGCGGCACCTAGGTGTTCCGTCCGCCGTTGACGCCGATCACCTGGCCGGTGATGTACGACGCTTCGTCGGCCACCAGAAACGACGTGGCGTTCGCGATGTCTTCGGGTAGGCCGGCGCGGCGCACCGGCGTGGTCGCGATCGCCGCGTCGACGCCAGGGCCGAGCAGACCCTTGGCTTCGGCGGCGCGCAGCATCGGCGTGTCGATGAAGCCGGGCGGGATCGTGTTGACGGTGATGCCCTTGGGGCCGAACTCGAGGGCGAGCGCCTTCGTGAGGCCGATCACCCCCGCCTTGCTCGACACGTAGTGACTCATCATCTGCTGGCCGCCTTGCGCGCTCGAACTCGAAATGTTCACGATGCGGCCGAAGCCGGCCTCGATCATGTGCGGGATCACGGCTTGGCAGCACAACATGGTGCCGGTGAGGTTGACGGTGAGCAGCCGGTTCCAGTCGTCCAGCGTGATCTGCAGGAACGGTTTGAACCCGTCGACGCCGGCGTTGTTCACGAGGACCGTCGGCGGCCCGAGTGTGTCGGCGACGGTCGCGACCGCGTCGTCGACCTGGCTTTTGTTCGACACGTCGACCGCGTAATGCGCGGCGCCGACCGAGGTTTCGTTCGGGTCGAACACGGCCACGGTGAGACCGTCCTTCACCAGTCGCTCGGCGATCGCGAGCCCGATGCCCGACGCGCCACCGGTGACGATCGCGACGCGTTCGCTCATTGAATCGGCTCGTCGCCCGCGAACGTGGTTCGGTGCATGTCACGAGCCGACGCCGGGTCGTACGGGCAGGCCCGATGCAGCACGCCGCGGTTGTCCCAGATCACGACGTCGCCCAGCGACCACGTGTGGCGGTACACCTTGTCCGCGGTGGTCGCGCGGGCGAGCAGATCGGCGAGCACCTTGCGGCCCTCGTCTTCGTCCATGCCCTCGATGTGCGACGCGGTCGCGCCGATCACGAGCGACTTGCGGCCGGAGCGATGCGTCCACACCAGCGGGTGGACCTTGGGGGGCCGGCGTCGCCACATCGCGACTTCTTCGTCGGTGGGATTCGGGTTGTGAAGGCGCTGCGACGCCTCGATCGTGTGCACCACCCGCAGCGTTTCGACGTACGCCTTCTCGTCGTCGTCGAGGTGGTCGTAGGCGGCGTAGCTGCTCGCGAATTCGGTTTCGCCACCCTGCTCGGCCACCGCATGCGCGCTCAGCATCGTGGCCATGATCGGAACGTCTTCGGTGCAGCCGTCGATGTGCCAGTCGAAGGTGCCGCGCAGATACCGGGCCGCCGAGTTCTTCGACGGATCGAGGGTGACCCGGAAGATCTCGGGGTGTTCGCCCTTGCCCAACTTCTCGACGGTGCCGAGCTTGCGGCTCCACTCGATCTGGGTCTCGTCGTCGAGGTGCAGTTCGGGGAACACGAGCGCGCCGTTGTCCTCGAGTGCTTCGAGGCACCACGCCGGAAACGCGTCGTCGTTCAGCAGCCGGTGGCGGTCGACGCCGTCGACCCGAGCACCCACGCTGTCACTGAGCTTCTCGGTAGTGATCGTGCTCACGAATCCCCCTCCTCGTAAGAGGCGCACTCTAACAAACGGAGAATGGCATTTCCATCAGAGTTCACCGTCGCGGAGTTGTTGGCGGAGGCGGAACTTTTGGACTTTGCCCGACGGCGTGCGCGGGAAGTCGGCCACTTCGTACAGCGACTCGGGCCACTTCTGCTTCGCGAGACCGCGTTCGGCGAGATGGGCGCGCAGGTCGTCGAGCGTGACCGCCGCGCCGGCGTGGGTACGGACCACGGCCGCGGCTCGCTCGCCCAGGCGTTCGTCGGGTGCCGACACCACTGCCACTTCGGCGATCGCGACGTGGCCGAGCAGCAACTCCTCGACTTCTTGCGCGGAAATGTTCTCACCGCCCCGGATGATGACGTCGCTGACGCGGTCGGTGATCGTGAGGTACCCGTCGACGTCGAGCACGCCGACGTCGCCCGTGCGGTACCACCCGTCGGCGTCGAACATCTCGGCGGTGAGCGCGGCGTCGGTGTAGCCGATGCAGCGGTCCGGTCCGCGGCTCGAAATCTCCCCTTCTTCGTCGAGGCGAATCTCGCATCCGAACAGCGGGCGGCCGTCGGTGGTGAGGCGCTTGTCGACGGGGTCGTCGAGGTCGCATCCGGTGATCGATGGGTGCTCGGTGCTGCCGTAGGACCGGTAGGGCCGGATGCCCAGCGCCTCGGCGCGTTCGGTGACCGCGATCGGAACCGTGGAGCCGCCCAGGCCGGCGAAGGGCATCAGCGGCACCACGTCGTCGCCGAAATCCGGGTGGTCGAGCAGGCTCGTGAGGAAGAACGTGGCCCCGCCCCCCATGCCGACCCCGAACTCGCGCATGATGCGCAAAACCTCGGCCGGGTCCCACACGTCGACCATGTTCACGGGACGCGACCGCAGGAGCGGGCACAGGAACGCGTTGAGCATGCCTATGAAGTGGCCGACCGGTGCGCCGGTGATCAAAGGCGGGCCGATGTCGGGGAGCATGTTGACGAGCTGGCGCGTCTCGAAGCCGAGCGTGCGGTGGGAGTGCACGACGCCCTTGGGGTCGCGCGTCGTACCCGACGTGAACGCGACGAGCGTCGCGGCGTCGGGGTCGACGGCGAGGGGTTCGGCTAACGGCCCGCCGCCGAGCATGTCGTCGAAGGGCACCGCGCCGGGCGGGAGCTGATCACGCGGGGTGGCGCCGGCGACAAGCCACGGCGTGTCCGGATAGTCGGTGAGGAGTTCGGTGTAGTTGGCGAGGAAGTCCGTAGCGCCGAAGCGATCGGCGGTCACGACCACATCGGGGGCGACCGTGCGCAGGATGTAGCCGACTTCCTTCGGTCCGTAGAAGTGGACGATCGGAATCATCACCGCGCCGAGGTAGGCGGCGGCCCAGAACGTGATCCCGGCTTCGACCCAGTTGGGCACTTGCGACACCACCACCGAACCGGGCCCGACGCCGCGGGCCTGCAGCGACGCGGCCAGCGTGCGGGCTGCCGCGTCGACGTCACCGATCGTGCCCACCCACGGCCGCACCTTCGAGTGCACGCGAAACGCGGCGTCGGGCGCGGCGGCGAGGCCCGCGGCCACGGTTTGGCCGAGCGTGGCGTCGGTCCACCATCCCTGCCCGCGGTAGTGCGCGGCGCGATCAGCGGGGACCGGCGCCCGTCCCCAGTTGCGCTCGCCGGTCATCCGAGCTTGGCCGCCACGGGCCCGACCGTGCAGTACATGGGCGACGCCGCGTCGGACGCCGAGATCTGGAGGTTGGTCGCGTCGGGACGGGGCACGGCGCCGTGCGGGTGGTAGCTGTGGGTAGCCGGCAAGCCGAGTGCGGCGCGGACCTGCGGTTCGAGTTCGAGCACCCAGAAGCCACCCGACTGCGTGGCCAACCAGATGAGCCCGGTAGCGGGCTGGTAACGGATGTGCGCCCACGCTTGATCGAGGTTGGTCCACGACTGCAGTCGCAGGAGGCGTCCGTAGCCGTCGGTGCTGCGGAAGCCGGCTATCCCGTTCTTGAACTTGAACCGTCCGGGATTGAAGTACGCGACTTCCCTCGGGTTGGCCGGGTTGCGCAGGTCCACGATGCGCATGCCCGCGTTCCACATGGACAACAGGCCGAACGTGGTGTGTTCGAGGTCGTCGACGTCTTGGTAGTGGACGGACGCGTTCTCGTAATCGGCTACCTCGTGCCGACAGTTCTGCGCGTCGTTGATCGGCAGATGGAACTGGCCCACCGCGTGGGGTTTGTACTCATTCGAGATGTCGGTCATGTAGGGCTGCGCGGCGCCCGCGAACGGCGTCATACGGGGGTTGAGGCAGCCCTTGGCGGTGAAGTTCACGACGCTCTCGTCGGAGTTCAACAGGTAGCGCTTGCCGTTGATCGTGGCGAGGCGGATCGAATGTCCCGGCAATGGCGCCCGGCCGAGCACCGTCGCGGGGCGCTGCGGCCAGTTGTGGATGTCGATCACCAGCAGCTCTTCGTTGCCCTCCTGGTTGCCCACGTACAGGCGGTTGCCGTTCGGGCTGAGGGTGGCCTCGTGCGCGTACTGGAGATGATTGACGCCCGCCGCCTCGAGGTCGTCCTCGATGTTTCCTAGGTAGACGGGCTTCGCCGGGTTGCGCACGTCGGCCACTTGTAATGGCAGCGTGCTGAACAAGCGTTGTCCGTCGGGACTGAACGTGAGGCCGTGCACGTTTGCCGGAAACTGAAAGATCGAAAGCCGTTGCGGATTCGCGCAGTTGGTCGTGTCGTAGAACTCGACCGGCGCCGTTCCGGGCTCGCCGCCTTTGCCACCGATGCCGTAGCGGCCGGTAGCCAGCAGGTGGCGGCCGCCGGCGTCGACAGCCGCAATCGTCTCGAGCGACACGTTCGATCCGGGCCCGTGCAGCGTGCGCACGAGACGGGGCTTCGTAGGGTCGCGCACGTCGACGACGGCCACGCCGCGATCACCGGCGATGTACGCGCACTGCTGCGACCACGCCATGTTCGCGTTGCCACCCCGTGCGCCGAGGCTGTTGTAGCCCACCAACGAGACGCCGCAGTTGTAGCCCTGGTCGGCGCGACCGCTGCGCTGATCGGCGAGCGGGACCTCGCCGGGGATGCCCCGCTCCGGTTTGTCTGCCGACCCGCACCCGGGCGCGGCCTGGGCCGCCGGCAGCACGGGCCACAGCCCGACCGCGGCCAGGAATCCCGCAAGAACGATCGCCAGCCTCCGCACGACACTGACAGTAGTCACCAGTCGCGTTGCCGCTTCCGGAGAACGCCATTATCGACGGGCTGAGTTCGGCGCGGGACTTTTTTGCGAAAACGACCGATTCGGTCGCACTCGAACGACGCGCGCGTAGGTATGCTCCCGCCACCAAAATGCCCGTTTGGCCATAGCCCACTAGAGGTCCCGTGAAACAGTCCAACGCTCTCACCAATCGCGCCGCTAAGCGCAACACCGCGCGCGCCGCCGCCGTAGGCGCCGCCGTCGCTGCGATGTTGATGCTGCGCCCGATGAGCCAGCCCGCCGCGGCCGACGACACGGCCGCGATCTCCAACGGCGGTTCGGCCGCTGCGGGGACCGGCGGCAACGGGGCCGACGGCAACGGGTCGACGAGCACCGGTACGGCAACGATGGGCGCCGGCGGTGCCGGCACGACCCAGGGCGACAACGGCAGTTCGGGTTCGAACGCATCGACCGGTCACGCGCTGATCGACTCGGGCGACGGCACCGCGGTCGGCAGTACTTCCACGAACGACGGTGGCCAGAGCTGGAGCGGCGCCAACCCCGGGTCGCAGAACCTCTCGGTCACCGACGACGGGTCTGCGCTTGCGTCCACCGGCGGCAACGCCGCGGCAGGCAACGACTCAGACAACCTCACCGACGTGTCGCAAAACGCGGGCGGCGCAACCACGGGTGCGTCGTCAGCAACGGGAGCGACCGGTGCTAACGGCAACAGCGTCAGCACCGGCGGAAACGGCAACGGCACCAACGGCAACCCCACCGGCGGCACGGGCACCGGCGGAGCGGGCACCGCTTCGGGCTCGGGTCTGCCCGGCGCACCCGCCGCTGGCGCGCCCGGCGACGTCACGCTGGCTGCGGCCCAGGTACAGCTTTCAAACCGGTCGCGGCGCCGCAACGCGAGCGACGGCACCGCTGAAATCCTCACCGGCGACGCCAACGCCACCGGCGACATCTCGACGACCCACGTGAACCAGACCGGCATGGGCACCGCCGCGGGCGTGTTCTTCGTGGATCAGAACGTAGAAGTAGACAACGCGGGCACGTCGCTCGCCACCTCGGGCGACAACGTTGCCGAGGGCAACGGTTCACGCAGCCGCACTTTCGACGACCAGGACGCCGCGTTCACGCTCACCGGCGGTAACGCCACGAGCATCGGCACGGGTGGGAACGGCACGGGCATCGGTAACGGCGGCAACGGCAATGGCGGTAACGGAACCAACGTAAGCATTGGTGGTCCTGCCACCGCTGGTGCGGGTGGTACGGGTGGCGCGGGCAGTCCCGCCACGGGCGCCACGGGTGCCCCGGGCACGCCCGGCGCCCCCGGCGCCACCGGCGCCCCTGGCACCGCGGGTGCCCCGGGCACGCCGATCTTCTTTGCAGGCGATGGCGGCCCCGGCGGCGCGGGCGGCTCGACCACGGCGACCGGCGGCACGGGGCAACCCGCCACCGGCGGCGCGGGTGGCGGCGGGGGCGCGGGCGGTATTGGCACCGGCGGCGCGGCCACAGCGACGGCCACGGGCGGAGCGGGCACCGGCGGTGCCGGCACCGGGACCGGTACTGGCGGCGCAGGCAGCGCCACGGCCAACGGAGCAGACGCAAGCTTTACGGCTGACAACGTCGTCACCACCAACTCGTCCGACGCCGAGAACCGGTCCGACGGAACCGCGCGTGTGCGTACGGGCAGCGCCAATGCCACTGGCAACGTGGCGGCCACCGACGTTTCGCAGTCGTCCGACGGCACCGCGTCGATCGGCTTTATCGACCAAACGGCAAGCGTCACGAACACCGGCGACTCTGTGGCAACGACCGGCGGCAACCGCGCAGTCGGCAACGACTCGCACAGCGAGTCCGCCGCGAACCAGGTCGCCGGGTTGACGGTGACGGGCGGGAACGCGACTGCAGTCGCGACCGGCGGCGCCGGTACGGGAATTGGAACGGGCGGCAACGGAGCCGGCGGCAACGGCACCGCTGTCGCGGTCGCCGGCGGCGGTCGCGGCGGCGCCGGTGCCGCCGGTGGCGCCGGTGGCACTGGTACTGGCGGCGCGGGTGGCGCGGCGCTTTCGGCCGCGGGTGGCGCAGGTGGCGTCGGCGGCACCGGCGGCACCGACACCGTCGGTCCGTTCACAAGGGGCGGCGACGGCGGCAATGGCGGCGCAGGCGGTTCTTCCACCGCGACGGGTGGCGCGGGCGCTACTGGTACGGGCGGAGCCGGCGGACCCGGCGGAGCCGGCGGCGCCGGTTTTGGCGGTTTCGGTACGGCTACGAGCACGGGCGGGAACGGCACGGGAGGCGCAGGCGCCGGTACTGGTACGGGTGGATCGGCTACGGCCAACGCCGTCGGCGGCTCGGCCACTATCGACGTGACCGGTGACATCGTCGCCGTGAACACCGAAGACGCGGCGAACATCTCCGATGGCCACGCCAGCATCACGACCGGCACCGCGAACGCGTCGGGCAACGAAGCGCTCACGGCCGTGAGCCAAGATGCGCATGCGACCGGTTCGGCGTTCCTGGATCAGAGCGTCGATGTCGCCAACGACGGTGTCGGCACTGCGGTCACCGGCAACAACGTGGCCGCGGGCAACGCGTCGTCGTCGTCGATCGATGACGCGCAGTTTGCCGGTACGGCCGCAATCGGCGGAGCCGCCACGGCTACCGCCACCGGCGGCGCAGGCACCGGCATTGCAACTGGCGGAACCGGCGTCGGCGGAGTCGGCACGGCCGTAGCCACAGGCGGCGACGGAGTCGGCCGCGGTGGTGGCGTTGGCGGCGCCGGTGGCACCGGCACGGGTGGCGCCGGCGGCGCGGCTACTTCTGGTGCCGGTGGCACCGGCGGCGCCGGCGGCCCCGCAGGCAGCGGACAGGCCAGCTCAACGACGTCTGCCACAACCGCGGGCGGCGGCGCTGGCGGCGTGGGTGGCACAGGTGGGGCGTCTATCGCTACTGGTGGCCCCGGCGGGACCGGGCTCGGCGGTATCGGTGGCGTCGGTGGCGCCGGCGGGTCCGGTTTCGGGGGCTTCGGTAATGGAACCGGAACCGGTGGCCGCGGCACCGGCGGCGCAGCAACGGCCACGGGCACGGGCGGCGCGGCGAACGCGACCAGCACCGGTGGCGACGCGTCGCTCTCGGCCGACGACATCGTGTCGGTCAACAACGCTTCGCTGCGGTCGACTTCCGATGGTGACGCGTCGATTACTACGGGCGCAGCGAACGCCTCGGGCAGCGCGGCCACAACCGATATTTCGCAGACGGCCGATGTCGTCGACGGCGCCTTCGGCTCCGTCGACCAAGACGTCGCCGTTACCGACACCGGTGTTGCACGATCAGTTTCGGGTGCAAACGCGGCGGTTGGCAACGACTCCGACAGCACGATTGCGGCCCCGCAGTCGACCTTCGTCGGCGCGACCGGCGGTGCGGCAACCTCCACGGCCAGAGGCGGAGCGGGAACCGCTGTGGGCCTGGGTGGCGCAGGCGCAGGTGGAGTGGGCGTCGGGGTTGGCGTAGGCGGCGCCGGCACGGGCGGTGCCGGCGGTGCGGGCGGCGCGGGTGGCAATGGTGTTGGCGGTGCCGGCGGAGCGGCGCAATCGGGCCCCGGTGGCACTGGCGGCGCGGGTGGCGCCGGCGGGTTTGCCACGTCAACTTCCACAGTCGGTGACGCCTTCGCGGTCGGTGGCGTTGGTGGTGCGGGTGGCACCGGCGGCGCGTCGACCGCTACCGGCGGTGCGGGCGGAACCGGAATCGGTGGTGCCGGCAATCTCGGTGGTGCGGGTGGCTCCGGGTTCGGTGGCTTCGGCACCGGTACCGGCGCGGGCGGTCCCGCCGCAGGCGGTGCGGCCACGACATCCGGCACGGGTGGGGCCGCGAACGCGGCGGGCACTGGCGGTGCTGCTTCGGTCAACGCCGACGACGTGGTCGCGTCGAACACATCGTCTTCGGTGTCCGACTCCGACGGCAGCGCCTCGATTAGTTCGGGCGCGGCCAACGCAGTTGGCAGCAGTGCGGCAACCAGCGTGGCGCAGTCTGCCGATCTCGACGTATCCGGCTTCGGGCTGGTCGACCAGGCATCGAGCGTTGCCGACACAGGCACGGCGGCGTCGGTCAGCGGTGCCAACGGGGCCGCGGGCAACGACTCGTCGGCTTCGATCGACGAGGTGCAGTCGGCCACCGTCGGTGCGACCGGCGGCGCCACTGACGTCACCGCGGTCGGCGGTGCCGGCACCGGCGTAAGTGTTGCTGGGCCCGCACTCGGCGGCGTCGGCGTCGGTACCGGTACGGGTGGCGTTGGAACCGGCGGTGCCGGCGGTGCCGGTGGTGCCGGCGGCGGCGGACTCGGCGGCGCTGGCGGCGCGGCCACCGCTGCCACCGCCGGATCGGGTGGTGCGGGCGGTGCTGGCGGAAGCGCCACCGCCACCGCCGTCGCAGCGGGTTCAGTGGCAACCGCTGTGGCTGGTGCCGGCGGAGCCGGCGGCACCGGAGCGATTTCTCGGGGTGCGCCCGGCCCCGGTGGCACGGGTATCGGTGGTGTAGGTGCCGGGGGCGCCACCGGCGGTCCCGGGTTCGGCGGTTTCGGTACCGGCAACGCCACGGGCGGAGCAGCTACAGGCGGCGCAGCTACGGCAAACGGCACTGGTGGCGCCGGCAACGCCGTCACAACCGGCGGCGCGGGTTCGATCGCAGCCGACGACATCGTGATTGCGAACAGTGCAACCGACACGTCGCGGTCCGACGGCAGCGCCAGCATCACCACGGGTGCAGCCGACGC
>JBEEFT010000009.1:0-7405 GCA_041166225.1 Actinomycetota bacterium
CACCGCGGCTAGCGCGGGGCGGTGCTTTGATGCGCGCCGCGGCGTCGGCTTCGCGCACGCGGGACTCGGCCGCGCCAGCCAACTTCAGCTGACGCGCTTCCGACGCCCGCAGCGCGTTGACCGCGTCGACGGCGGCGCGCTGGCGATCCGAAGCGACGTGCGCGGCCGCCTCAGCTGCTTGGCGCTTGGCGATCAGGTCTTGGCGCAGCGCGGAGAGGCCATCGGCGATGTCGACCGCCGAGCCCACGACCGTGTCGCGCAGATAGTCAGACCGGGCGCGCGTCGCCGGGTCGAGCGTGCTGGCCGCAGCCGCGAGCGCGGCGTCGCCCTTCATGTACGACCGGACGGCGACGCCTTTGGCCGACGCCCTTACCGCGTCCAAGCGATGGCCCACGGAAGCCTCCTCGGCGCGTGTGGCCCGCAACCGCGCCCGGGCGGCGGCCGACGCTTGACTGGCCGCCGCGCTCTGCGCCTCTTGGGCCTGCAGCGCCGCGGTGACGCGCGCGAGTTCAGCTTTGATCTGTCGAGCGCTCGCGCGTGCGGAGTCGACTTTGCTGGGGTGTTTGGTCGCGGCACTGGCAAGCGGCGTCGCCACCATCTGCGCGGCCACGCACAGGGTCGCCAGAACAAGCAGCGCAAAGCGCACAGCACGGCGGTTGTGGTCGCGAGGATTCAACGTTCAGGAACGGAGAGCGCTCAGTTAGAGCAATTCGTGCGTACGTAAACGCTAGTTGCTCCGCCTCACGCAAGCACCTTCAGCCAGCCCGAAGTAGAACCAGTCGATGGAGAACACGAAGGTTTGGGCGAGTGTCGCAGCCGAGCGCATCGCCCTAAGCGATGTCCTCCTGAAATCCGACGACGCAGCGTGGGACGCTCCGAGCCTGTGCGGAGGGTGGCGCGTGCGCGAAGTCGTCGCGCATTTAGTCGTACTCGCCGAGGCGAAATCGCGTTTCGCGTTTCTGGCCCGCGGCATGCTCGTCGACCCCCGGCCGAATCGGTCGATTGACAAGATGGCACGGCGCACGGCGATGGACGCGACGCCGGAGGAACTGTGTGCGCGGCTTCGCTCTGCGTGCGACGGTCGCTTCGTTGTGCCGGGTATGCCGAACGTCGTGGCGCTGGGCGAGGTTCTCGTTCACCGGGCCGACATCTCGGAGGCCGCTGGTCTTCCGGTCCACCCGGCCGACGACACGCTGCGAGCTGCGCTCGAAGCCGAACTGAAGCTGTGGTTCGCGTTCGGAGTGTCACCCAAGGCACGCAAGAACCGCTACGTCGCCACCGACGGGGGATGGTCAGTTGGGCCCCGAGGCGGGAGTGTGATCGAAGCGCGGGCGAGGAACTACTTCGAATTGTTACCGGACGTAGAGGCGCGCTGCGAGGGCTCTCTACGCCCTGAAGCGCGAAAAAGCCCCGCCCGAAGGCGGGGCCTTTTCAACACGTCGACTGCTTACGCAGTCTGAATCTTGATTTCGATGTCGACGCCGGCGGGCAGGTCGAGGCGCTGAAGCGAGTCGACCGTCTTGGGCGTGTGTTCGACGATGTCGAGCAGGCGCTTGTGGATCCGCATCTCGAAGTGCTCGCGGCTGTCCTTGTACTTGTGCGGCGAGCGGATCACCGTGAAGCGGTGCTTCTCCGTCGGGAGCGGCACCGGGCCACGAACCACTGCCTGCGTACGCAGGACGGTCTCGACGATCTTCTTGGTCGACTGGTCGATGACCTCGTGGTCGTACGCCTTCAACCGGATGCGAATTTTTTGCGCCATGAGAGCCAGAGCTACTTAATGATCTTCGTTACGCGGCCGGATGCAACGGTGCGGCCGCCTTCACGAACTGCGAAGCGAAGGCCCTCTTCCATGGCGATCGGCTTGCCGAGTTCCACCTTGATGGTGGTGTTGTCGCCCGGCATGACCATTTCGGTGCCCTCAGGCAGCTGCACCGAACCGGTGACGTCGGTAGTGCGGAAGAAGAACTGCGGACGGTAGTTGTTGAAGAACGGCGAGTGACGACCGCCTTCGTCCTTCGACAGCACGTAAATCTGGCCCTCGAACTCGGTGTGGGGCGTGATCGAACCCGGCTTGCACAGCACCTGGCCGCGCTCGACGTCTTCCTTCTTGGTGCCGCGGAGCAGGGCGCCGATGTTGTCGCCGGCGTGGCCTTCGTCGAGCAGCTTGCGGAACATCTCGACGCCGGTGCACGTGGTCTTCTGCGTGGCCGCGAGGCCGACGATCTCGACTTCGTCACCGGTGTGAACGGTGCCCTGCTCGACCTTGCCGGTTACGACGGTGCCACGACCGGTGATGGTGAACACGTCTTCAATCGGCATAAGGAACGGCTTGTCCAGCTCGCGGACGGGCTCCTTGACGAAGTCGTCGACGGCAGCCATGAGCTCCATGACCTTGTCTTGCCATTCGGAGTCGCCCTCGAGCGCCTTGAGCGCCGATACGCGGATGATCGGGGTGTCGTCGCCCGGGAACTCGTACTCGTTGAGCAGCTCACGAACTTCGAGCTCGACCAGGTCGAGCAGCTCTTCGTCGTCGACCATGTCGGCCTTGTTGAGGGCAACCACGATCGAAGGCACGCCGACCTGACGGGCGAGCAGCACGTGCTCACGAGTCTGGGCCATCGGGCCGTCGGCTGCGCTCACGAGGAGAATGGCACCATCGACCTGGGCGGCACCGGTGATCATGTTCTTGATGTAGTCGGCGTGGCCCGGCATGTCGACGTGCGCGTAGTGCCGGTTCGGCGTCTCGTATTCGACGTGCGCGATGTTGATCGTGATGCCGCGCGCCTTCTCTTCGGGGGCCTTGTCGATCATGTCGAAAGCGGTTGCCACGGTGTTGCCCGAGGGATCGCGCTCGGCGAGCGTCTTGGTGATGGCCGCCGTCAACGTGGTCTTGCCATGGTCGACGTGACCCATGGTGCCGATGTTGAGGTGGGGCTTGGTGCGATCGAACTTCTGCTTAGCCATGATGGCGATTCCTCGTTATTGGTGTTGGTAGGTGGATCAAAACTTCGGCCGCCGAAGTGGGCCGGTAGATGTTATTCGCCTCGGACACGGGCGATGATTTCCGTGGCGATGCTTTGCGGTACCTGCTGGTACGAGTGGAACTGCATGGTCGAACTCGCGCGGCCCTGAGTCTTCGACCGGAGGTCCGTAACGTACCCGAACATCTGCGCCAGCGGCACCTGAGCTTTGATGACGAGGCTGTTGCCCCGCTGCTCGGTGCCTTCGACGCGACCACGCCGTGAGTTCAAGTCGCCGATGACTTCACCCATGTAATCGTCGGGCGTGACGACCTCGATCGCGAAGATCGGCTCGAGCAGCACAGGCTTGGCCTGTTGCGCGGCCTTCTTGAACGCCATCGAGCCCGCGATCTTGAACGCCATTTCCGACGAGTCGACGTCGTGATACGAACCGAAGGTCAGGATGGCGCGGACGTCGACCATCGGATAGCCGGCCATCACACCGCCGGGCATCGCTTCTTGGATTCCGGCGTCGACCGAGGGGATGTACTCCTTCGGAATGACACCACCGGTGATCTTGTCGATGAACTCATAACCACCGCCGGGGCCCGTGGGCTCGAGCGACAGCACGACGTGGCCGTATTGACCCTTACCACCGGTCTGGCGGATGTAGCGGACCTCGACCTTTTCGACGGCTTCGGTGATGGTCTCGCGGTAAGCGACCTGGGGCTTGCCGACGTTGGCCTCGACCTTGAACTCGCGCATCATGCGGTCGACGAGCACCTCGAGGTGCAGTTCGCCCATACCGCCGATGATCGTCTGGCCGGTCTCCTCATCGGAGTGGACCTGGAAGGTCGGGTCTTCTTCGGACAACGACTGAAGCGCCTTGCCCATCTTGTCTTGGTCGGCCTTGGTCTTGGGCTCGACAGCCACGTGAATAACGGGTTGGGGGAAGTCGAGTGATTCAAGGATCACGATCTTCTTCTCGTCGCACAGCGTGTTACCGGTGGTGGTCTGCTTCAAGCCGACAACCGCGACAATGTCGCCCGCGTACGCGGCGTCGCGATCCTCGCGGTGGTTCGCGTGCATCTGCAGGATGCGCCCGACGCGCTCCTTGCGATCCTTGGTGGAGTTCAGGACCGAGTCGCCCTTGTTCAGCGTGCCCGAGTACACCCGGATGAACGTCAGCTTGCCCATGTGCGGGTCGGTCATGATCTTGAAGGCGAGGGCCGAGAACGGCGCGTCGTCTTCGGCCGGACGCTCGACTTCTTCGACGCCCTTGAAATCGGTGCCCTTGGCCGGCGGGATGTCGAGCGGGCTCGGCAAAAAATCGACAACGGCGTCGAGCATCGACTGCACGCCCTTGTTCTTGAACGCAGTGCCGCACAGGATGGGCACGGCCGCGTTCGCCAGAGTCGCCTTGCGCAGCGCGCTCTTGATGTCGGTGGTCGAGATCTCCTCGTCGTTGAGGTACTTCTCGGTGATGACGTCGTCGAAATTCGACAGTACGTCGATCAGGGTGGCGCGCCACTCGTCGGCTTCGGCCTGCATGTCCGCAGGAATGTCGACCGTGTTGTATTCCTCGCCCTTCGCCGACGACTCGTCCCACACCACGGCCTTCATCTCGATGAGGTCGATGTGGCCCTTGTAGAGGCTCTCGGAACCGATCGGCAGCTGGATGACGGCCGCGACGCAGTCGAGACGGTCTTTGATCATGTCGACGGTGCGGTAGAAGTTCGCGCCGATGCGGTCCATCTTGTTGATGAAACACATGCGGGGTACGCCGTACTTGTTGGCCTGACGCCACACCGTTTCGGTCTGGGGCTCGACGCCGGCAACCGAGTCGAACACCGCGACCGCGCCGTCGAGCACGCGCAGTGACCGCTCGACTTCGATGGTGAAGTCGACGTGGCCCGGCGTGTCGATGATGTTGATCAGCGTGTCGTTCCACATACACGTTGTGGCGGCCGACGTGATGGTGATGCCGCGCTCTTGCTCCTGCTCCATCCAGTCCATAACCGCGGCGCCGTCGTGGACCTCACCGATCTTGTAGCTCTTGCCGGTGTAATAGAGGATCCGCTCGGTGGTCGTGGTTTTGCCCGCGTCGATGTGGGCCATGATCCCGATGTTGCGGGTCTTCGCTAGTGGATGTTCACGCGTAGGCATTGTGGGTTCTCAACTGGTTGTGGGGACAAAATGAAAGCGGGCCGCTTGGGCCCGCTTCCGAATGAATCTTGGCGGGAGGGCTTCTACCAGCGGTAGTGGGCGTAGGCCCGGTTCGACTCGGCCATCTTCTGGAGGTCTTCACGACGCTTCACCGAAGCGCCGACGCCATTCGCAGCGTCGATGAGTTCGAGGGCGAGGCGCTCGGTCATCGTGCGCTCACGGCGCGAGCGGGCGAAGCCCACGAGCCAGCGGATGGCAAGCGTGGTCTGGCGCTCGCGACGGACCTCCATCGGCACCTGGTAGGTGGCGCCACCCACTCGGCGGCTCTTGACCTCGAGCTGGGGCTTGGTGTTCTCGAGGGCGCGCTTGAGCGTGGAGATCGGCTCGGCGCCGGTGCGCTCTTCGACGATCGCAAGTGCGTCGTAGACGATGCGTTCGGCGAGCGAACGCTTGCCCCGCGACAGCACTTTGTTGACGAGTTGAGTGACCAGCTGGCTCCGGTAGATCGGATCCGGATTCAGTTCACGATGCGAGGGGGGTCCCTTGCGAGGCATCTCTTACTTCTCCCGCTTCACGCCGTAGCGGCTGCGGGCCTGCTTACGGTCTTTGACACCCGACGCATCGAGCGCGCCGCGGATGACCTTGTAACGAACGCCGGGCAGGTCGCGCACGCGGCCACCACGGACGAGCACGATCGAGTGCTCTTGCAGGTTGTGACCCTCACCCGGGATGTAAGCCGTGATCTCGACGCCACTGGTAAGACGCACGCGAGCGATCTTGCGTAGCGCCGAGTTCGGCTTCTTGGGCGTAGTGGTCGACACCTTCGTGCACACCCCGCGACGCTGCGGCGACCCCTTCAGGGCCGGCGACTTCGTCTTGGACTTATTTGATTCACGGCCCTTACGGACCAACTGCGCGATGGTGGGCACTCAAACCTCTGGAGTAGTACTGCGACGGATGCGGCAGGCGCCCAGCATTTGACAACACTGGGCGCACAAAGCCAGCGAGCCATGTTAGGGGACGCGGAAAACCCCTGCAAACGGGGATCCTCAGCGCCTTCCGGTAGCGTGCCGGTATGGGCGGGGATCCGGCCGAATTGGCCTACGGCCACGGGCTGGCGATGTTGGGTGACCCCGATGCCGCCGGCGACGTGGCGATCAGCGCACTGCGCCGAGCCGGGCGAGCCCGCGGGTCGGTACTGGCGCACGCACGCGCCGAAGCCGTTGCGCGAGCGGCTGAGAACGCGCCCGTCGACCTGTCGTCGGTGCACGCTGTGGTGCTCGACATGACGGCTCTCGCCGCCACGTTGGCATCAACCCGGCCGCCCGAAGAGCGCGCTGCGCTCGACTTGCGAGGCCGCACGGCCGGCGACCTCGCCGCGCTCGGTGAGGCGTTCCGCGCCCGGCCCAGCGCAGCCGTCGATCGGTGTAACGACATCGCCGAAACCTGGGAACGAACGCTTGACCCCGCGCTGCTGGCTTTTAGCGGCGCGGGCGACTGCGACGGGTTGGCCGAGATTCTGCACGGCAGCGATCTCGCAACGGTCGCCGATCTCGTTGCGGCGGCGCCCGCAGTGCACGCACACGCACACGGCTGCATCGCTTGCGGCGACCGGTTACGCGCGATGGCGCCGGTGCGCACGCTGTTCGGAGACACGAACGTGGAAGTGCCACCGCCCGTGCGCGAGGTCAGCCGGGTGAGCCGCACGAAGCGTCCCTCGGCCGCGCCCCCGCCACTGTTCGCCGACGACGTACCGAGCGCGCGCCACCGAGTGTTCACTCCGGCCCGCGTGGCAGCGGGCGTCGCAGTGCTGATCGGCGTCACCGCTGCGCTCACGTACGGCGCGGCGCGCGATTCCGCTCCCGGTGCACTCACTCGCCTCACCCGCGTGTCGAAGTCCGGGGCCTTGTCGATCGGGGTTCCTGCGGTCGCGGGACAGATCGCCAGCATCACGCTGCACAACCCAACCGACAACGTGGTGACCTACCGGGCCACAACGTCGGAGTCGTGGGCCGAGGTCACGCCGCCGCAGGGCTCGATCGACCCCCACGCCACGAAGAGCGTCGTCGTCCGAGCGCTCGACACCGCGCCCGAGGGCGACGATCGCGCCACCGTCACCGTGTCGACCGGATCGGAGGCATCGGCTGCCCAAGAGGTGCGGTTCACCGTCGAGCGCGCCCCCGACCTCGACGCCACGGCGAACGGCTGCACGGTGGCCGTCAACGTCGTGGAGGAGGGCAAGTTGACCAGTCTGGTGCTGCACTGGCGTGACACGG
>JBEEFT010000010.1:0-32584 GCA_041166225.1 Actinomycetota bacterium
TTCCTGTCGCTAGGTCGTGCGCAACGGGCGGTGCCGGCGCCGCCGCTAGGTCGTGCGCAACGGGCGGTGCCGGCGGCGCCGCTAGGTCGTGCGCAACGGGCGGTGCCGGCGCCGCCCCCACCCGTCCCGCGTCCGCGGCATCCCGCTGCCGCCGTCGGCGTCGGGGATCACCCCGAGCACCTGGTGCAAACCAAGGCCACCGTCTTCGAACCCGACCGCGGAGGCCGCCATGTAGATCCGCCACACCCGCGCCCGCGGGCCGCCGACGAGTTCGACGGCGCGGTCCCACTGCGCTTCGAGATTGGCGACCCACGACCGCAGCGTGAGGGCGTAGTGCTCGCGCAGGCCTTCGACGTCGCGTACTTCGAACCCGGCGGCCTCCATTGCGAGCACAACGTCGCCGACGTCGATCAACTCGCCGTCGGGGAACACGTAGCGACCCATGAAGCTGTGCTTGTCGATCTTGGATCCGCCGACAGAGGAGATTGCATGGTTCAGCAGCCGCCCGTGTTCGGGCAGGAGCGACCGCAGCACCGAGAAGTATTCGTTCAGGCGTTCCTTGCCGACGTGTTCGAACATCCCGACCGACGAGATCGCGTCGAACCTCTCACCACCGAGGTCGCGGTAGTCCTGCAGGCGGATCTCGACGCGGTCTTCCAGTCCGGCCGCCTTCACACGCTCGCGCGCTCGCGCGCACTGCTCCTCGCTGATCGTGATCCCCACCGCGCTCACGCCGTAGTGCTGCGCCGCGTGCAACACCATCGAACCCCAGCCGCAACCCACATCGAGCAGGCGCATCCCGGGGCGCCCGTCGAGCCCGAGCTTTTTGCAGATCACGTCGTGCTTCGAGGCCTGAGCCTCGACCAGGTTCATCTTCGAGTCCGTCCACCGCGCGCATGAATACGTCATCGCGGGCCCGAGGACGATCTCGTAGAACTCGTTGCCGACGTCGTAGTGGTGGCTGATCGCCTTGGCGTCGCGCGCCTTCGAATGCCGGAGCCCGCGGTGGCGTGCCTCTTCCTTCGGCGGATTGGGCGGGGGTCCGAGCACGCGCAACTTCGTGGCCGCCTTGAACGCAGCGGGGATCGCGCGCGCCGCAGACTGGAGGTGCAACCCCGCCGGCTTCAGCAGTTCGATGATCGTGAAAATATCGCCCTCGGCGTCGAGCTCACCGGCCACGTACGCCCGGCCTGGGCCCAGTTCGTTCGGCGCCCACATGATGCGCCGCAGCGCGTTCGGTGACCTAACGAACAACGTTCCCTTGCTGTCGTCAGGGCCGAACGCGCTGCCGTCCCAGAACTCGATCCGTACGTCGGTTTCGCCGATCAGCCGGTTGACCAGAGGGCGTAGCTGCGCCGCGACACTCATAGTTTTGATGCTGTCCCCACTCAAGGCGCGCGTCAACCTTTTTGGCGCACCCAGTGAAAAAACGGGCGTTCTACGCTTGAATCTTTTCCAGGTAGGCGTCGCACTTGTCGAAGCTCGACTGCAGCCCGGCCTGCGCTTCGGGGGTCAAGTACTGCTCGGGCACGTTGGTCTGATGCGTGAAGGTTTCGGTCGTACCGTCGCCGAGATCGGTGAACGTGACCGTCGTGACCATCCCGCCCTCGACGTCGGGCTCGGTCCACGCCAACCGGTTCGGCGGGTCGAACTCCACGAAGACCGCGCGCATCGGATAGACGTCGCCCGTTTCGTCGTTGACCATGCCCGTCTCGAAACGACCGCCGACACGGGGCTCGACGACGATGTTGCCGATCGGGGTGGTCACGCCGGTCGGCCCCCAGAAGTGCTGGAGGTGTTCGGGCTCGGTCATCACTTGGAACAGCAGTTCGCGCGGTGCCTTGTAGACCCGCGTCAGCTTGAGTTCGCCGAGGTTGCTCATTTTTTCTTCTCCTTGGTCAGTGGTTGCTGGATGCGCTGAAGGTGCTTCTCGAGCTGGTCGAATCGGTCGGTCCAGACCCTCTTGTGCCGGTCGACCCAAGCGATCGCGTCGTCGAGCGGCGCGACTTCCAGGCGGCAGGGCCGGTACTGAGCGCGTTGCCCACGCGTAATGAGGCCAGCGGCCTCGAGCACCTTGAGGTGCTTCGAGACGGCCTGCAGGGACATGTCGAAGGGTTCGGCCAATTCGTTGACCGTGGCCTCGCCTTGCGCGAGTCGGGCAAGGATCGCCCGACGGGTCGGGTCGGCGAGGGCGGCGAAGGTGGTGCTCAGCGGGTCGGGGGCGTCGGTCATCGTGGATTATTCAACTATCTCGTTTATCAACTTGATGGTTGAGTATGCGCAGTGAGTTGGCTCGTGTCAAGAGGGCATCGGGCATTTGCGAGACTGGTAACGATGCCGACGACGACGCTGCCCGAGGGCCGCCGCCTCGACCTGCCCCGCCGCGGCGCGACGTGGGTGCGGACCGTCGATGGCCCGCGCGGCGCGCCGACCGTCGTGCTGTTGCACGGCCTGGGGGCCACCGGGTTGCTGAACTGGTTTCCCGTGTTCGGCGCGCTTTCGCGCGAGTTCAACGTGGTGTCGATCGACCACCGCGGTCACGGTCGGGGCATCAAGTCGCGACGCCCGTTTCACCTCGAAGATTGCGCGGACGACGTCGCAGTGCTCGTCGACGAATTGGGCATCGACAACGCGATCCTGGCCGGATACTCGATGGGCGGACCGATCGCGCAGCTCACGTGGCATCGGCATCCTGAAGTCGTGCGCGGTGTGGTGCTGTGTGCCACCAGCTACAAGTTCGGCCCGATTGACCAGCGCCTCGCGCCGATGGGCGCCGCGATGGGGTTGGGATTGCGGTTCACCCCGCGGCTCGTGCGTCAGCAAATGCTGCGCGGACTAATCGGATTCAACCCGCGGGCCCGACAAGGCCCCGAGTGGGTCGCCGAAGAACTGGGCCATCACGACCCGGCCGCGATTGTCGAAGCGGCGCTGGCAATCGGTCGGTTCGATTCGAGCGAATGGATCGGCGAGATCGATGTTCCGGCGGCGTCGGTCGTCACGACCTACGACCGACTGGTGCCCGCTCGCCGTCAACACCGGCTGGCGCAACTGAGCCGGGCTGAGGAATTCCCAGTACGCGGCGGCCACGACGTCTGCGTGATGCAACCCGATCGCTTCGTACCGGTCCTGCGCGACGCGATCCGGCGGGTCGCGAAGCGTTAGGAGCCGTTACTGCGTGGCGTGATCGCGATGCTCAGCAAGCCGTTCGACGGGACGCTTGCCCGAGTCTGTTTCGTCGAAGCTCCAGTCGGGCTGCTTGCCGCGCCGGCTCTCGTCGAGCGTGGCGAGACCGTCGGTCACGCCGAGGATCTCGGCCACGAACATCGGCTCGGCGGCAGGAGCGGTCTGGTTCACGTGCGGGGCGACTTCGCCGTCGAACTCGTCGAACAGGCTCGTGACGATCGCTTCGTGTTGGTTCGCAAGCGAACACCGCGCTTCTTCCGACACCATGCGTGCGAGGTCGCGAATTTCAGCCACGTCGTCGATGGTGGCTTCGTTGCGAGCCAGGCGCGCCAGCAACTCACTAAGGGCGAGACCGTCGCGCTTGCAGGGCGTGCATTGGCCGCACGATTCGACCGCGAGGAACCGCGACGCGCCTGCCGCGACCGCGACCATATCGTCGCCTTCGGTCAACACGATGAAGCCCGCCGAGCCAAGCCCCGAACCGAGTTGCGCCATCGACTCGTAGGTGAGCGCGGTGTCGAGCGCAGCCGCCGGGATGATCGAGTTCGACACCCCCGGCATCACCGCCTTGACCGGGCGGCCCTGCTCGGCGCCGCCCAGCGTTTCGATGACCTCACGCAGCGGCGTTCCCATTTCGAACTCGCCCACACCGGCGGACTCGGTACCGCCGCTCACGGTGCACACGATCGTGCCCGGGGACTGCTCGGTTCCGCACTCCCGGAACCACGCCGCGCCGTGGAGGACGATCCCGGGCACATTCGCCATGGTCTCGACGTTGTCGATCAACGCCGGTGGCGCGGCGTCGTTTCCGTCGGCCATCTCTACCAAGGCCGACTGCCCGCTACCGGACGCGGCCTCGTCGTCGGTGAGCACGACGTCGACCGCGCCGCGACGGTATGGCGGCGTGATGCGCGGGAAGGGTGGGCGGCCGTTCAGTGCTTCGAGTAGCGCAGTCTCTTCGCCGTAGAGGTACTCGCCCGGTCCTTCGAAAACGCGCACTGTGATCGGAGCGAGCACGCCGGCTGCATCCATCTCGGCGACTGCAGCGCGAACCCTGCGCACGACGTCAGACGCCGCAGCCTTGAGTGCGAGGACAACCTCGCCGCCGCTCACCACGGTCGCGGCGATCAGCGCGCCTTCGATCACTTGATACGGGTTGTTCAAGAGGATGGTGTGATCCTTGAACGTGCCCGGCTCGCCCTCGGCGCCGTTCACGATGACCGTCGTCGGCAACACGTCAGAGCCGACCTCGCGCACCGTGCGCCATTTGGTGCCGGTCGGGAAACCGGCACCACCTCGGCCGCGGAGGCCGGCCGCATCGATCTCGTCGATCACGACTTCGGGCGCAACGGCCCGCGCCGCTTCTAGGCCAGATCCTCCGCGCTGCGCGAGGTAGTCCTCATACGTCGCTACTGGCGCGGCGCTGAGAACGCGAGTGGTTGCTGCCACTCGTTAGACGTCGCGTTCGACGACCGTGGTCCGGCGACGGCGAACGGGACGCTCGACGACGACTTGACGTTCGGGCCGCTCGACGACGACATCACCATCGGCGTAGTTGTCACGGCCGGCGTAGGCGCGTCCACCGACGCCACCCCAGCTCGACCAGAACAACAGCGACAAGAGAGCGCCGACGATGCCGACGATCATCAGGATCACACCGATCGTGTGAATGTTGAATCCGGTGGTCTGCACGTCGACGGCGAAACGAAGGATCGCTCCGACAGCGAACAGGAAAATACTCGTACCGATACCCACATTGGCCTCCTAGGCGGATGGATGAACCATCTGATACCCGGCTTCGACGGCCCCGAGACGGACCGTGTCACCGAGGGTGCTCGCGTCTGAAAGCGCGCGACGCGGGGTAGCAGGGGGCGGCCAAGTTGGCAGGACCACTACTGGGAGGTGTGCTCGATGGCACTCGTGGTGTTTTTACTTCTGCTCGCCATACTGTTCGGCGGCGCCGGGCTCTTTGTGGCTTCACTGAAGTGGGCGCTCATCGTGGCGCTCGCGCTCATCATCGCAAGCGCAGTAACCGGGACTCGCCTTGACCGCGGCTGAGACGACGGACGTTACGCTTGAAGCCATGACGTCTGACGCAACCGAAACTCCGCTGTCCGTGAGTTCCTCCGACGAGAACGGTCAAACGCTGATTACCGCTGTGGGCGAAGTCGACGCCGCTTCGGCCGACGTGCTGCGCGGGGCAATTTTCGAGGCGATCGACGGCGGCCAGAGCAACATTGGCATCGACATGAACGAGGTGTCGTTCATCGACTCGTCGGGGCTGCGCGTGCTGATCGCGGGTTACAAAGCGGCAGAAGGCGCAGGTGGCGCGCTTACGGTGAAGTCGCCGTCGGACGCCGTGGTGCGCTTACTTGAGATCACGGGCCAGCTCGACCGCTTCGTCGTCGCTTCGTAACAACGCGCGCACGACCGTTCGATCCGGACGGCGCTCCACTTCGAGGTCGTCGGCCACCCAGCTGACAATGCTCAGTCCTCGGCCTGACTCTTCGGTGTCGGTCGACTCGTGTTGCTGATCGAGTGCAAACCCTGCGCCGCAGTCTTCAACCTCGATCGTCGCCACGCCCGAACTCGGAACGCCAATCCTCACCACCACGTCGCAGTCGCCGTTGGCCGCTTCGATCGCGTTCGTGCACAGTTCCGACACCACGAGTACGACGTCGCGAACCGTGTCGGCAGGCAGAAGCGGTGTCAGCACCGCTTCCACCTCGCGTCGTATGACGCTGACGGCGCCACGCTTGGGTTGCACGTGGCACTCGAGCAGTAGCTCACGAATCAGCGGTGGAGTCACTTCGGCCACACGGTTTCGCGTACCCGACTCACACGGGTCCATACGGCGCGTTATTCGCCAAGCGCGCGCGCAACCACAGCGAGGGTGACGTCGTCGTGGGCCCGGCCACTGCCGAAGGCTTCCACTTCCGTCAGGCATTGCTTCACGATGTTCTCCGTGGTGCTGCCGTACGCCGCGCGCAACGCGTCGCGTAGGCGCTCGAGACCGAATTCTTCACGGTGCTCGTTGCGCACCTCGATGACGCCGTCGGTGTAGCAAACCAGCATCTGGCCCGGCCCGATCACGGCTTCGCGCTGACCCCACGTGCCGGGGAACGGCCCCATGAGCGGACCCGTGGGCGTGAGCTCGATCATGTTCACGCCGTCGCAGATGAGCGCATCGGGATGACCGGCGTTCACGAAGCGCACGAGGCCGGTCGTGAGATCGATGCGGGCGACGAAGGCCGTGATGAACATGTCGCCTTCGAGATCCGACAGCTGCACGTTCGCCCACGTGACCGCGTCGCTCGGATTTTCGTAGCTGCGCGCCGCGCCCCGCAGAAGTTCCTTGGCCCGCAGCGCCACGACGGCCGACCCGGCGCCGTGGCCCGCGACGTCGACCACCACCACGGAGGCAGTGTGCGCGTCGATGCTGTCGATGTTGTAACAGTCGCCGGCGACGATTCCGGTGGCCGGCACGAGTTCGGCCGCAGCCGACCAGCCTGCGGGCAAGCTCTGCGGCGTCACCGCGAGCTCGGCGCGGATCGACATGAGCACTTCCGCGGTCTGGCTGAGGCCCTCGCGGGTTCGTACCGCCGCCTCGATTTCGTCGTGCACGCGCACGTTGGCGCGGCGCACGGCGGCCGTAAGAGACGCGATCTCGGTCGCGCCCCGCGACGGCAACGCGCCACCGTCGACGTCGCCCGCGTCCACCGAGCGGGCCAGTCGTTCGATTGGCCGCGAAATCCACAGGTGGGTGAACCCCCGCAGCACGAGCAACAGCACGATCGCTGCGGCCAGCGAGCCCACGGCGAACTGCGCGACGTGGCGACGGCCGACCGCGGCGCGCCGGTCGGACCCCGCGACGGCGGCATCGACGCCTGTGCGCACCCGGTGCAGCGCGTCGGCGACCGCTTGAAAGCTCCGCACCGCAGGACCGTCGCGGTATTGCGCGATCACTTGCGGCGACGGCCCGGTGACCTGCTGCAACGAAATGAGCGGGAGGATCGCATCGTTGCGCCAGCGTCGGGCCGCCGCATTCACGGCGTCGACCCGGCGGCTGAGCGAGCGCGAACTCATCACAGTGCCCTGTAGGCGCCCGGTGAGATCTTGGGCGTGGGCGCGCCCCGCGTTGTACTCGTCGAGCGACTTCGTGTCGCCGTCGAGGAAGTAGGCGCGCACCGATGCGGCCTCTCCGACGTACGTCGTCTCGAACCGCTGCGCGGTGTCGGCCGCCTGCACGAGCTCGGCGTGTTCGCGACGCCGGTCGTTGGCCCGCAGCACGAGGACGGCGCCGAACGCCGACGCGCCGGCGGCCACCGCGAGGAACGCGGCGCACAGAACCGTCAACCGCGCCCGCAACGACATTGAGGAAGGTTAGGCACGTTTTCTTCGTGTTCCGCGTGGGAACCGTGGGTACGCGCCGCGAATGATCAGGTTCGGCTACACACTGTCCAGCGAAGAGCACGGTCCTCGGACCCTCGTCGACAATGCCCGGCTCGCCGAGGAAGCCGGTTTCGACTTCTTATCGATCTCCGACCATTTCCATCCGTGGATGGAGACGCAGGGCCACAGCCCGTTCGTGTGGTCCGTCCTCGGCGGGATCGCAGCTGCGACGACGCACATCGATGTCGGCGTGGGCGTGACGTGCCCGATCATCCGGATCCACCCTGCGGTGGTCGCCCATGCCGCCGCGACCACGTCGCTGCTTTTCGGCGACCGCTTCTTCTTCGGCGTCGGTACCGGCGAAGCGCTCAACGAGCACATCCTCGGCCATCGGTGGCCCGCGGCCGACGTGCGGCTCAAGATGCTCGAGGAAGCGGTCGAGGTGATGCGCCAGATGTGGACCGGCGACAACGTCAGTTTCCGGGGCGACTTTTACGAGGTCGAAAACGCGCGGCTGTTCGACCCGCCCGGGCGCCTGCCGGTGATCGTGTCGGGGTTCGGTGACAAGGCGATTGAGTTAGCCGCCAAGATCGGCGACGGGTTGTGGGGCCATGGCACCGACCCGAGCAGCGTCAACCATTTCCGCGAGAGCGGCGGAAGCGGACCGAAGTATGTGCAGGCGACCGTGTGCTGGGCGCCCGACGTCGACACGGCCCGCAAGACCGTGCACGAGGTGTGGCCGAACGGCGCTGTGCCTGGCCAGCTGTCGCAAGATCTGCCGACGTGGAATCACTTCAAGCAGGCGACCGAGCTCGTCGACGAAGACAAGGCGGCCGAGTCGACGCCGGTCGGGCCCGACGTCGAGCCGTTCGTCGAGTCGGTCCGCGAGTACGTCGACGCCGGCTTCGACCACATCTACCTGCATCAGATCGGTCCCGATCAGCGCGGCTTCCTCGAGTTTTGGCAGGAGGAGCTCGGTCCGGCGTTGTCGGGTCTGGCCCAGTAGCGCGCTCGTCGCTAGTTCGCCATCCGGGCGGCGAGCGCTTGGGCTAGCTGGTCTTTCTTCATCGACCGGGCGTCGCCGACACCTGCGGACTCGGCTTCGGTGAGGAGTTCCTGCTTGCTGAACGCCTTGGCCAGCGCCGGCGCGGGCATCGGCATACCGAGCTTCATGCGCCGCTTCATGAACGGCGTTGCCATCGCGGCCAACTCGTTTTCGCCCTTCGAACGCAACTTCGGAAAGACCTCGTTCTCTTCTTCTTCGATGTGGTGATCGAGGCCAGCCTCGAGCGCGTCGAGCGCGGCACCGAAGCCGGGCTTTTCCGGAGCCATGCCGAGCACATCGGTGAGCGTCTTGCGCGACAGCTTGTGTTCGGCCAAGCCCTCGGTGACGGTCTCCTCGCCGGTGATGGGCTTCATAGCGGGATACACGACCTTCTCCTCGAGCTCCATGTGGCTCTTGAGCGCCGATGCGAGCTCCTGGATCAGCGGCATCCGCTTCTGGCCCTTCGTCTTTTTGATTTCGGCGATCAGGTCCTTCGCCATGCGGTGGTCCACTTCGAGAATGCGGGTCGGGTCCATTAGCGGTTGCTCCTTAGATCGGCTACGTCGGGTGCGCGTACCCCGGCGTCACCCGTCGCATCCCTAGGTGAGCGGCGCTACGAGCGGAGCACCACAAGCAAGCGCCGCTCGTCGGCGCTGTTGCCGTGCGCGGCGCGTGAGGGCCCCGACGCCCACAGGTCGCCGAGCGTGCCGTCCTCGTAGCGGCGCAGCACCGTTGGGTGCACGTACGAATTCCGACACACGGTGACGGTGTTGTTCAGTGCCTGCGCGACGGGTTTCAGCGTTTCGTTCACCACGCGGCCGAATTCGGTTGGTGACTGTGGCGGATCGAGCGGGGCGAACGCTTGGGCCGCCATCAAGCTCGCACCCCACGTGCGAAACGTTTTTGCTGTCGCGTCGAGCCCGGTCGCAGCGCGCAGGTAGTCGTTGACATCGGTCGACGACACCGCACACGGACCGTCGTCGTTCAGGTACTGGAACAGGTTCTGGCCCGGCAGATCTTGGCATCGGCGCACCACCCGAGCGAGGCGGGAGTCACAACACGTGACGTCCACCTCTTTACCGCCCTTACCCACGAAGTTGAGATGGAGGTGCCCGCCGGAAACCTCCACGTGGTTCACGCGCAACGTGGTGAGCCCGTACGTCTTGTTCGTGCGCGCGTACCCGTGGTTACCGACCCGCACGTAGGTCTGCTCCATCAGCGAGACGATCGCGGCAACAACACGGTCCCGGGTGAGCGCCGGATGGCGCAGGTCGGCGTCGACCTGCTTGCGCAGCTTGCCCAGCGCCTCGCCGAAGGGCGCGAGGTCGCGGAACTTCGCCGACTCCCGGCGCTGACGAAACGTCGAGTGGTACCGGTACTGCTTGCGCCCCTTTGCGTCGCGCCCCGTCGCTTGAATGTGGCCGGCGGGATCGGGACATATCCACACGTTCGTCCATGCGGGCGGGATGGCTAACGACTCGATGCGTCGGCGTTCACCGTTGTCGACTTCACGGCCGGTCATGTCGACGTAGCGAAAACGCTTCTTGCCCCGGCGCGTTATGCCGGGCTGGTCGTCGCGCACATATGAGATCGCATTGCTCATCCAATGCGAGCGCTACCCCCTCAGGTTTGCTGCGAAACCGGCGGTGGGTACGGTAGGCCACATGTCTGGATTGCACTCACGTTGATGTCGCCGCGCCTCATGTCATCCGAAATGGCCCTCCACGCCGGATACGGTGCCGAACATGCCTAGTGCTGACGTCCAAACCGCGTCCGTCACCCTGATGGTGGCGGCTACCAATGACCACATCAGTTATGCCCGTCTGACCGCGACTGCGCTCGCGGGCAAGATCGGCTTCGACTACGACGCGATCGAAGACGTTCGCATCGCCGTGTCCGAACTGTGCAGCAACGTGATTGCGTGTGCGATTACCGGGGCCGAGTTGACCCTGTCGCTGCGCGGCGACAGCGAAGGCATCACCGTGACGGGCCGCGTGCCGGTGTCGGAATCCGCCCCGCCCCTCGAGCCCGACGAATTGAGCGAACAAGTCCTGGACGCCGTCGTCGACAGTCACCGCTATTCGGTGGACGGTTCCGAGATCCAGTTCACCATGTTCCGCAAGCATCGTCCGACCGACACGTGATCGATCGCGAAGACGAAGACGCGCTCTTCCGCGAGTACACGGCGGGACGCGCTCAAGCGGTCCGCAACACCATCGTCGAGCGCTACACCGGGCTGGCCGTTTCGCTCGCCCGGCGCTTCGAAAACCGCGGCGAGCCGCTCGAAGACCTGATCCAGGTGGCGAGCATGGCGCTCGTGGGGGCAGTGGAACGCTTCGATCCGGCACAGGGCGCCGCGTTCAGCAGCTTTGCCACGCCCACCATCCTGGGTGAGCTCAAGCGCCACTTTCGCGACAAGACCTGGTCGGTCAAGGTGCCGCGCGGCATCAAAGAACTCCACCTCCGCGTCGCCCCCGCGGTGGCCGAATTGCACGCCGCGCTCGGTCGGGGCCCCACGATCCCCGAACTCGCAGGCCATCTGGGCGTTTCCGACGAAGAAGTCATCGAAGCGATGGAAGCGGGCGCGGCCTACAAACCGGGCGCGCTGTCTACTCCCGACGGCGACGGGGAGTCTCGCGAAGATCGCCTGCTCGGCGAAGAAGACGACGGCTACAACAACATCGAAGCCCGGGTAACCGTCCGGGCGCTGATGGAAAAGCTCCCCGAACGCGAACGCACCATCGTCTACCTGCGCTACTTCGAAGACCTCACCCAGTCCGAGATCGCCGACCGCATAGGCGTAAGCCAAGTCCACGTCTCCCGCCTCCTCCGAGAAGCCCTAGCGAGGCTCGGAGCGGTAAAACCCCAGGTCTGATCTTCGTCGCCGGCAGGCCGGCGACGAGCCAGGCCAAAGACGGGCTTACGACGAGCCCGCCGGAGTAACGGCCACGGGCAGCCGCAGGGTCCGATTTACTCGGCCCGGAGGCGAAAACCCGCGCCGCCAAAGGCGGCGTCCTTATGGAACTCGGGCGAGGCCGCCAGGCCGAGCCCGAACAACCAGCCAGCCCGCCTCGTTTTCACAAGGCGGGCTGGGGAAATTGCTCGGGGCGGACGCGGGGCGGGGCGGTCCGGGGATCCACCCCGAGCAGTTCTATTTGGTTGTCGGAGCAAGGGCCGCTGGGGCTAGCGATCCTTGCTCGAAATCTCGTGTACCCGGTCCTTCAGAGCGTCAACCGCATTTTCTGCTTTTTCTTTTACGTCGCCCAAAACTTCCTTGGCGCGGCCGGCGGCCTGGTCGGTCTTGCCCTCGTGCTTGAGGTCGGAATTGTCGGTGAGATCACCGGCGGCTTCCTTGATGCGACCCTTGACTTGATCGGCATTGTCCATGACGAGCTCCTTGTATCGAGTTGTGCTGCACTACGCGGGTACCCGGCACCGCCCGCGATAAACGGGTTTAGGTTCAGTGCTGGAGGGGTCGGGTACGCAAGAACCCATGACGCAGGGACCCCACCAGCCCGACACGTTCGACCTTCCCGACGCCACGACCGTGTCCGAGATCGTCCAGCGCTATCAAGACCAAGGCTTCGTGATGTCCTTCACCGCCGTCGAGGGTGGCGGGGTGCGGTGCGGTTCGTGTCGCACGGTCAGCGACGCGGGCTCTGTCACGGTGAACGCGATCGGGCGAGCCGAGGGTCCGAGCGACCCAGCCGACATGGCGATGGTGGCCGTGGTCACCTGCCCCTGGTGCTCTATGGCCGGCACCCTCGTCGTCGGCTACGGCCCTTCGGCGAGCCCAGAAGACGCCGACGTGGTTACGCGGTTGAGCGACGAGCGTCCCACGGGCGAAGCGGCGGTTCTCACCGCACTAGATCCACCTACCTAGTCCACGGTTACCGGCCCGAACGGGGGGGTAGCAGTGGGCATGTCTTCGACGCTCACGCCTCTCTCGAATTCAACCGCTGAGGCGTTGTGCCTACAAGACACCCCGACCGCGACCGACCTGGCGATCGTGCGCGCCCCAACGCTGCGCGATGCGATCGCGGCCGCGTGCCTCGAGATGTGCGAAGGCCGACCCGACCTGCTGGCCTATGCGATGTGTTCGAACGAGCCGGGGGATCCCCTCACGCCGCTGGGCAAGCTCTTCGGCGACGAAGCGATTCATCATGGCGAACTGGCCAGCGCCCTGTTCCGTCTTGGCGTCGAAGGCACGTCGCTCAGCGCGGCTGCGTTACGTCTCGGCGGCCCGGTGTGGACCGATTCCATTCCCCGGGTCGGATGGAAGGGACTGGGCCGGGTCCTGCGCGACCATGGCCTACAGTCCGCCGGAGCGTTCCCGATCATGTTGGGCGAACGCGTCGCCGCCCTGATCGAGGTGCTGTCATTCGACAAGCTGCAGTGCGACTTGGCCAGCGAGGCGCTCGCCGCGGATCTCGGTGTGAGGCTCGCTCGCCGCTACGAGCGGTAAACCGGTGAACGCGGCCGAGCGAGTCATCCGCCGCGTCGACACGTTCCAGCAAGATCACCGGCCCGCCGCGTTCGGCTTCGGGGTGATCAAGAAGTTCGGCGACGATCGAGGCGGATCACTCGCGGCGCTGATCACGTACTACGGCTTCCTGGCCGTCTTCCCGCTGCTGTTGTTGCTCACGACCGTCCTCGGGTTCCTGATGGACAAGAACAGCCACGCCCGCCAGACGATTCTCACCTCCGCGCTGCGCGACTTCCCGATCGTCGGCGATCAACTGGCGAAATCTGTCCACCCGCTGAAGGGCAGCCCGGTCGGGCTGATCGTCGGGCTACTCGGCCTCGTGTGGGGTTCGATGGGGATCAGCCAGGCCGCGCAATACGCGATGGCCGAGATCTGGAACATTCCCGGTGAGCACCGACCCGGCTTCTTCCCGCGGCTCGTGCGCAGCCTGATGCTGCTCGGGGTGCTTGCGCTGGGTGTTGTGCTCACTGCTGCGATCGTCTCGCTGGGCGCGTGGGCACCCCTGGGCGGATTCGGGCGCGTGCTGGTGCCGCTCGTCAGTGTGGCGCTGAATGTGAGCCTCTTCGTGCTGGGTTTCCGGGTGTTGACGCCGGCAATCGCGACGCGTGATCTGCTGCCCGGAGCGATCGTGGGCGGGGTCGGGTGGTCGATCCTCCAAGTGGTGGGAGCGCTGCTCGTCGGGCACAACCTGCGACACGCCTCGCAGGTCTACGGCTACTTCGCGTCCGTCCTCGGGCTCGTTTCCTGGCTGTACCTCAGCGCGCAACTGGCGCTGTATGCGTCGGAGATCAACGTCGTGCGAGCGCGGCGGCTGTGGCCTCGCAGCATCGTGCAGCCGCCGCTGACCGAGGCAGACAAGCGCACCCTCGACAACATTGCCGAACAGGGCAAACGGCGACCCGAGCAAGAAGTGGAATCGGTGTGGAACGCGTCGTAGCCGGTTAGAGGCCGACGGCTTTCGCGGCGACCTTGCCCGCTTGCTCGACGCGCTCGGGATCCCAGCCATTGCCCGGTAGCGAGAACGTGATGCCCTGCGCGCCGAGTTCGAGCACCGCCGTGAGTTTCTCGCCGACCTCGTCTTCGTCGCCCCAAACGATCATGTTGAGGATCTGCGTGCGCGACGCGTCGTCCATCGCCTCGATGTCGATGCCGCGCCGGCCGAGGAACTCGACGATCGTCTTGTAAGCGTCGTCGTGCGTGTCGGCGATCGCCACGTTGAGGTGTTGGCTGAGAGTGATCTCGGAGCGGTCACGCCCGAGGCGTTCGCAGTGCTCCGCGAGAACTTCGAGTTTGTGCGGCAGCTGGTCGTACGGCGACGTGAGGTTCGACTCGTCGGCGTACTGCGCCACCATCCGAAGCGTCTTTTTCTCGCCCGAGCCGCCGATCATTACGGGTATCCGCCCGACGGGCGGCGGCTGGTTGATTGCGTCCTTCACCGTGTAGTGCTTGCCCTCGAGCGAGGGCCGCTCGTCGCGCAGCATCGGCAGGATGATCTGCAGCGCTTCCTCGAGCTTCTCGAAGCGGTCGGTGAACGTGCCGAACTCGAAGCCGAGCGCGTCGTGTTCGAATTCGAACCAGCCGGCACCGATCCCGAGTTGGGCGCGGCCGTTCGACACGACGTCGAGTGCGGTGACGACCTTTGCGAGCAACGCCGGGTTGCGGTACGTGTTTCCGGTGACCAGCGCGCTGAGGCGCACGTTCGTGGTCTCGCGCGCCAGTGCGCCGAGCGTGGTGTAGCACTCGAGCATGTAGTTCTCCGGCGGCCCGAGCATGGGCAGTTGGTAGAAGTGGTCCATCAACAGCACCGTGTCGAAGCCGGAGCGGTCGGCGGCCCGTGCCTGCGCAGCGATGGCGTCGAACAGCCCGCCCTGATCGACCCCGGGATAGTTGAAGTTGGGGATCTGATATCCGAGGCGTGTCATCGTCGGTCTCCTACCGCTCGTGTTGTGTGTGAAACCTAGGCCCGCATCAAGGCTGCGAGTCCCAGTCGATCTCAACCGTCGCCGCTTCGTCTTCGTGCTTCACAAGCCAATCCCGGGCGAACTCGCACCACGGCACAAGCGTCAACCCCTCCGCCCGAGCGCGGTCGACGGCCGCACGTACAAGCGCGCCGCCTACGCCGTGCCCCTCGAGCGCGTCGGGCACCTCGGTGTGGATGAGCACGAGGCGGTCGGCGTTGACGCGGTACTCGAGTTTGGCGACTCCGCCGTCGAGTTCGGCGAGGAACCGATCGTGGGCCTTCTGGTCGACGACCTCTACGTCACTCATGAGCTGGCTCCTGTTGCTCGGGCGGTTTTGCGGATCGTGCCGAATGCAATTGCTGCGCCCACCGCGCACGCACCCGCGCAGATCCGCATCGCGGTGGCGTAGCCCTCGTGAAGTCCTTGGTCGAGCGAGACGCGCGCGTTGATTCCTGCGAGCGCGGGCAGCGCGGCGACCGCAAGAAGACCGGCGAAGCGCGACACGGCGTTGTTGATACCCGACGCGATCCCGGTGAACTCGTCGTCGATGTCGGCCAGCACCGCGGCGGTCAGCGGCGCAACGGTGATCGCCATGCCGAGACCCATGCAACCGACGGCCGGTAAAACGCGGCCCACGTAGCTGCTCCCGGCGCGGACCACGCTGAACAGCACCAGCGATGCCGCGACGAAAAGCGGCCCGACGGTCATAGGCAGGCGTGCGCCGATACGGCTGGCCACGCGCCCCGACAAGGGCGACAGCGTGAGCATCAACAGTGTGAACGGCACCGTCGCGGCGCCCGCTTCCAGCGGTGAGTAGTGCAGCGTCCGCTGAAGTTGCAGCACGACGAGGAACAGCGACCCACTGAGGGCGGCGTACACGGTGAGCGTCACCAGGTTTCCGCCTGAGAACTGCGCGTTCTTGAAGAGCGCGAGCGGCATCATTGCGTGAGGGTTGCGGCTCTCGATCACGATGAACACAACGAACGCAGTGACCCCGGCTACTGCGGCGGCGACGCCACCCCGTCCCGCGTGATTGATCGCGGCGAAGCTGAGCGCAGCCAACGCCACAGTCACAAAGGCCGCGCCTTTGAGATCGAGCGGCCGTTTATCGTGTGCGCGCGATTCAGGGACGTGGCGCAACGCGATCGCTATGGCCGCGCCGGCCAGCGGGACGTTGATGAGAAAGATCAGCCGCCAACTCGCGGCCTCGATCAGCCATCCGCCTAAGAAGGGCCCGAGCGCAGTCGACACGCCCGCAAGGCCAGACCACGCACCGATGGCTTGACCCCGGTCGCGGTGATCGAAACTCGCGGCAATGATCGACAGGCTCCCAGGCACCAACAACGCGGCGCCGACGCCCTGTACAGCGCGCGCCGCAATCAGCGAAGCGGTGTTCGGCGCCAGCCCGCACAGCAGCGACGCGCCCGTGAACCCGGCCAGGCCAATCACGTAGACGCGGCGCCGCCCGTAGTGATCGCCGAGGCTGCCGCCGAGCAATAACAGCGCCGACAGCATCACGAGGTACGCGTTAACCGTCCACTGGAGTGCGGCGAGCGACGCGTGGAACTCCGCGCTGATCGCGGGCAGCGCGATATTCACGACGGTGCCGTCGAGAAAGGCGACACCCGAGCCGAGGGCGGTGCCCGCAATGATCCAGCGCGCGGTCGGTGTACCGAAACGGACGAGGCCCGTGGCGGTAGTAGCGCGCTCGGCCGACATCTCTACGATCCTGCCGTGCGCGTCGTGTCCCTGCTGCCGTCGGCGACGGAGATCGTGTTCGCCCTCGGGCGAGGCGACGACCTCGTCGGTGTGACGTTCGAATGCGACTACCCCGCGGCGGCGCGCCAGCGACGGGTTGTGTCGACGTCCGCGTTGCCTGAGGGGCTCACCCCGGCCGAGATCGATCGCGTCGTGACCGAGCGCATCGCCAACGGTGAAGACCTTTACCGCCTCGACGCTGACGCACTGCGCGACCTCGAACCCGACGTGATCCTCACGCAAGATCTCTGCGCGGTGTGCGCGGTAGACGTCGAGCGGGTCGACGACGCGCTCGACTACCTCGGGTGCCGGGCGCAGGTGATCACGCTCGACCCTCGCAGCGTCGACGAAGTGCTCGGCACTATCGAGCAGGTCGGTGACGTGCTCGGTGCGCGTGACGCGGCCGCTGCGCTCGTCGCAGGCGCTCGCGACCGCGTGAAGACACTCGTCGACACACTCGTCGACGCGCCGCGGCGTCCGACTCTGATGCTCGAGTGGACCGATCCGCCGTTCTCTGCGGGGCACTGGGTGCCCGATCTGGCGATGCTGGGCGGCGGCGCGCCGCTATTGGCCAACCCCGGCGCCGACTCGCAGCGACTCGAGTGGGACCAGGTTGCCGCCGCCGCAGCCGACGTCGTGATCGTCGCGCCGTGTGGCTATCACCTCGACGCGGCGGCAGCGCTCGCCGAGTCGACGTTGGCGCACGGCACGCTGCCCGCGGGCGCCGAAGTGTGGGCGGTCGACGCCGACGCCCACTTCGTACGTCCAGGACCCCGCGTTATCGACGGCGCCGAGACGACCGCAGCGATCCTGCATCCCGACCGCGTCGGCCCACCCGACCGGACGCGCGCTCTCCGAATCGCCTGATCCACGCGCCGAATCCTCGCGAGAGTTTTCGGCGTGCGGTCATCTCCTCGCGACCGACGGTTCCAATGCTTGACGCAGGCCCCAGGCGGCGGCGGACTTGTACGCAGCCGGGGCGGCGGAGGTTTCGACTCGGCGCGACGGTGCGTACCTCGCGAGGCGTTCGCACAACGAGGGATACCGCCGCGCGATGCCCCCGCCGAGCACTACGAGACGCCCGCTCGCCGCGGGCTCGCGCTCGAGCGCCGAAGCAATTGCGGCCGCGACGGCGTCGACGTCGTTCGCGGTGAGCGGGTCAGGCAGCGCCCACCCGGCCGCCGCGGTTTCGAGGCATCCGACGTTCCCGCACGTACACACGCGTTCCGAGAATCCGTCGATATGGCCGAGCAGGTTTCCCGCCACGATCTTGCTGTCGACCACGACCGCGCCCCCGACGCCGGTGCCCACGCAGACGAAGACCACGTCGGCGAGGTTGCGCAGCGCCGACTCTCCCAATGCGGCTGCCTCGGCGTCGTTCAACAGGATCTCGGCCGGCGCCCCGAGGCCGAGCACCTCGGCGGGGTCGACGTCGAACCAGTTGAGGTTGGCGGCACCCTTCACCCGTCCCTCGGCAATCAGGCCCGGACACGCAATCGCGAGGCGGCAACCGTCGGGGCGCACGGCGCCGTCGACGCGCTCAACGCCGCCGTCGGAGGTGAACAGCACCGTCTCGATGCTGCTGCCGCCGATCTCGACGCAAGCCAGGTTCGTGTCCGGATGGCGGAGATTAAGTATGAAACTCATTCTAATTCGGTCAGGCGCTACGCAACTAGCTGGAAGATCTCGGAGAGTACGAGCGCGCTTGCGCCGAGCAGGGTCGCATCGGCGCCGAGTTCGCTGCGAAGCACGCGCAAGCGGGTGAGCGACCGCGACCGCGCGTGGCGCTCGAGACGGGCGCGGAACTCTTCGCCGCCGCCTACGACGTCTCCGTGGACGATGAAGGTTTCGAGACTCAGGACCTGGTTCAAGTTGGCGAGCCCGATTGACAGATTTCGGGCGTAGCGATCGAGCAGGTCGGCGGCGGCCTCGGAGTCAGCGGCCAGCGTCGTGAGCCGGGCACACGTCATCACCGTCGCCCCGGCGAGGCCCGCAACTTTCGCTTCGCGCCGCAGCCACGGCAGCGTTGCGATCGTCTCCCAGCATCCGCGCAATCCGCAGTTGCACTGCTCGCCGTCGATCACCACAGCGGTGTGACCGACCTCCCCGGCCGTGCCATGGTTCGAGCGCACGACCGCCCCGTCGAGCACCATGCCCACGCCGATGCCGTCGCCGGTTTGCACCGCGGCGAACGTATCGAGGCCGCGACCCAAGCCGAACCACCGTTCCGCCAGCGCCTGGACCCTGGAATCGTTGTCTACGAACACGGGCAGTCCACTGCGCGCCGCGAGAGATTCGGCAACCAGGCGACCGCCAGCGCCCGGTACCTGGCCGGAACCGATCACCCGTCCCGTCGACGTGTCGCACAAGCCCGGCACAGCAAGGCCGACACCGACCACTGCGGCATCGGCGCCTGCGATCGCGACCGCTTCGTTCACTGCGTCGGACACCGTCTTGGGGTCGTGACGGTCGGCGATATCTACGCGCGTGCGGGTGCGAACGGTGCCGACCGCGTCGACAAGACACGCGTCGACACCGGACGCCGAGACCGAAGCGGCAACCGCGAGGCCAGCCCCGGGGGCGAACCACACCGGCCGCGCCGGTTTGCCGATCGCCCCCGAGCCCACTGCCTCGTGTTCTTCGAGCAGACCCGAATCGATCAGGCTCTGCACAATCGTGCCCATGGTCGCTCGGGTCACGCCCGCTTCGCGGGCGAGATCGGAGCGGCTGAGCGGACCGTGGTCTGTGAGCGCGCGCAGCACACGAGAGCGATTGAGCGCGCCCACTCGCCGGGGCGACAGCAGCGACGATTCTTTTTGCAGTGGTGCTTTGTTCTGACGCCCGTCTGTTTCGGAAGTCGTCCGGGCTCGCGCCATTCATCGAATGTAATACCTCCGTGCAAAGTCAAGTCCCGGCGGCCAGTGGGCACGACGCGGACGAAGGCGATAAAAGATCGGAATGCAGATCTCACCGCGCTACGACGATGCGCCCGCCCTCGATGTCGCGTGCGAAGGTGACACCGCTCGCGGGGCGCTGGTGGGCCAGCGCCGTCGGATGCTCGCCACGCTCGGCACGCTGAGCGACGAGCAGTGGGCCTCACCCACCCGGTGTGCGGGCTGGACGGTGCAAGACGTCGTGGCGCATCTCGTTGGAACCGACCAATTCTGGGCGTTCGCGTTCGCAGCCGGCCTACGGGGCGAGCCCACACGCGTGCTCGTCGGCTTCGATCCCGTCGCCACTCCGGCCCAGATGGTCGGCGGTATGCGTGACCTTGCCGCCCGCGACGTGCTCGCGCAATTCAGCGAGAAGGTCGACGAACTCGAAGCCACCCTGGCGAACCTCGACGCGGCGCAGTGGGAGCTCCCGGCGGAAGCGCCTCCCGGCCACTTGCGCTTGCGCATCGCCGTACTGCACGCGTTGTGGGACGGGTGGGTTCACGAGCGCGACATCATGATCCCGCTCGGACTCACGCCTACCGAAGACGACGTCGAGATCGATCTCGCGCTTCGTTACGTCGCCGGTCTCAGTCCTGCGTTCGTCGTGGTCTCCGGGGGCGAGCACAGCGGCACCCTCACGGTCAAGGCGACGGAGCCGTCGCTGTCGCTTTGCGTGGCCGCCGCCACCACCGTGCGGGTTTACGACGGCGACGCCGACGGCCCGTGCGTGTCAGGGCGCGCCGTCGACCTGATCGAGGGGCTGAGCCAGCGCGCCGACCTCGTGCACAATCTCGCAGCGAACGATCGCTGGTTCGTCGAGGGGCTCGCGCAAGTGTTCGACCTGGCGTAAGGGTTGGTCCGCTACGCGGTTCCGGCGGCGAGCGCCGCTTGGTACCCACCGTCGAGGTCGGTGGCATTGCGAAGACCTAATTGCTGCAGCGTCGCCGCCGCGAGGCTCGACGCGTAACCCTCGTCGCAGACCAGCACTATCTCGACATCACGACCGGTCGCCTCGACAAGCCGATGTTCGCTGCTTGGGTCGAGGCGCCACTCGAGTTGGTTGCGGTCTACGACCGTTGCTCCTTCGAGCGCCCCGTCTTTCGCGCGCAGTTCGACGGGGCGAATGTCGACGATTAGCGCGTGGCGGGCGCGCAGCGCGGGCAACTCATCGGCGGTGGGGCGACGGGGAAGGCTGGCGCGCACATCGGCAAGCAATCGGTCGATCGCACTCACCCCCACATCATGCCGAGCGTTCGCGGGGAAGTTCGAAGAACTCCATAGAGGTAAGTGGCGGTGAGTACACGTGCACGCTGATAGCGATGTCAGGGCCCGGGTTCCACACCTCGTGGATGCGGTGCGAAGGAACGGCGAGGGTGGATCCGGCAATCGCGACCCGGCTTCGCGGCGCTCGATCCTCGCCTCGGTCGACGTAGCTCTCCACGAGCCGACCTCGGATGACCTCGACCAGGCCGCGCGACCCACCATGGTCGTGCGGTTCGAGCGCACCCGTCGGGGCCCAGGCGATCAGCCAGGCGTTGTAATCGGGTGTGTCGAGCAGCTCGGTGTAGCGACGGGTTTCACCTCGACGGAACCGCACCGGGCGGGTGTCGACCAGCGACGTCAGGCCGCTGGCAATGAGTTCGAGCGCGTGATCCGAAAGCGAGTTCGGCGGTGCGAGCGTCGGCGAAAACGTCATGAGCTGAGGGTAACTCCATAATCCCGACTAATCCAGTCGGGATTATGGAAATACCGATGGTGGAAGTACGGCTACGGGAGCGGCACGGGCTGAGGCGCGGGTGGCCCCACATAGCGTGAACTCGGGCGGATGATGCGGTTATCGGCGTGTTGCTCGAGCGCGTGTGCGCACCATCCCACAACGCGGCTGGCCGCGAATGTCGGCGTGAACAGATCCCGGGGCAACCCGCACTCGTTCATCACCACCGCTGCGTACCACTCGATATTCGTGTGCAGTTTGTGGTCGGGCTTGAGGTCGGCGAGCGTGCGCAGTACTTCGGCCTCGACCTGTACCGCGAAGTCAACGAGGTCGCCGCCGATCTGTTGCGCCACACCGCGCAGCATCACCGACCGGGGATCGGCAGTTCGGTACACGGGGTGACCGAAGCCCATGATGCGCTGACCCGAGGCGACCGCGTTCCGCACCCATTCCGCGGCGTGCGCCGGCTCGCCGATCGCGTCGAGCGTGTCCAACGCGCGACTCGGCGAACCGCCGTGGAGCGGCCCCGACAGAGACCCCAACGCCGCCACGACGGCGGCACCCAAGTCGGCACCGGTTGACGTCACCGCCCGGGCGACAAACGTGGATGCGTTGAAGCCGTGGTCGACGCCCAGGATCATGTACTGCTCGATTGCCCGGGCTCGCGCCGGATCGGGAACGACGCCGTCGATCATGTAGAGGTAGTTGGCGACGTAGGCGAGACTGCCATCGGGGGCAATCGGTTCGCGGCCGTTGCGCAGACGGTGGATCGCCGCAATCAGCGTGGGGACCGCGGCGCTCAGTCGCATGGCGTCGGCTTTCAGTCGCACGCCGTCAACGTCGAGCGACGCGGGCAGGTCCTCTACGCCGGCGAGCAACGAGATCGCAGTGCGCAGCGCGGCAACCGGCGCCGGAGTGCTGCGCGCAATGCCGGGCAGGGCCTCGGCCACCGCAGGGGGGAGGTGGCGGAGAGGCGCGATCTCAGCGCTGAACGCGGCACACTCGGCGCGCGTCGGCAGCGCACCCTCGATCAACAGGTGCCACACGTCCTCGAAGCTGCGCGTGGCTGCGAGCTCCGGGGCCGAGAACTGTCGGTAGTGGTAAAAGCCTTCCTCACCCCGGACGTCGCCTAGCTGGGTCTCGGCGACCACCACGCCTTTGAGCCCGGCCGGCGCGGTGGCGGCGAGCTCGCCGGCGGGACGCAGCTGGGCCATCGCCATCAGGTCGCGCATCGAGATGATGCCCTTGAGATCGTCGCCCACCGTGACGGGAATGTGGCGGTAACCGCGGTCCGACAACTGGTGCCACGCCTCGTCGATCGTCGCATCGGCTTGCACGCACTCGGGTTCACGCGCCATCCACGTGTGAACGCTGGCCGCGGCGGGGTCGCACCCGGCCGCAGCGGCCCGGAGCAAGTCGCGCTCGGTGAGGATGCCTACGGGACGGTTGGCGTCGATCACCACCACTGAGCCGATGCCGTGGTCGCGCATCCGTGTCGCGGCAACCTCAAGTGACTCGTCGGACTCCGCCGTTATCGCCGGTTCCGTCATCGCGGCGCTCACCGCGGGACTGTTCACGCTCATCGTGTTCTCGCTTTCGTCACCGCCATCGAACCGCAAAGCCGCCATATCGTCAAGATTGATTGCATCAATGTGAATAGAGTTGACGCATGCCAGACCCATGGATGACCTCGGAGGCGGCCGTGCAGCGACTGGGGGTGAAACCGGAAACGCTTTACGCCTACGTAAGCCGAGGCGTACTCAAGAGCGAGCGCATTCCTGGCAGTCGGCGCAGCCGGTTCCTGCGGGCCGACGTCGAACGGCTTGCGGCCCGCCAGCGGGGCGGAGGACGCGCCGGCGGCCTGGAGTTGATCGTCGAAACCGACCTCACGATGCTGGACCCGGCGGGCGTGCTCGCCTACCGCGGCTGGGACGTCGTCGATGCCGTCGCCGATGCGACGTTCGAGGAAGTGGCGTCGTGGTTGTGGCACGGCAAGCGTGAGCGGGTCGACGTGCATGCGCCGGCGGGCATGCTCGCGGTCGCCCGCCCGGTTGCTGCGGCCATGGCAGCGGCGCCCGTGATGGACCGCCTGCGCGCGGTGGTCGCAGCGGTTCGGTCGGCGGATCCCTTCCGCGACGATCGACGCCCCGAAGCCGTTGCCGCCGCCGGTCGGGCCATCATCGCGACGCTGCTCGACTCGCTGCCCCTACACGGACGCGAGGGCGCGGGTGCGTCGGTGGCGGTGCGACTGTGGCCGCGCCTTACGGCGCAGCCGGCCAAGCCCCGGCTGGTGAAGCTCCTCGACGCAGCACTCGTACTGCTCGCCGATCACGAGATGGCCGCGTCGACGTTGGCCGCGCGCGTCGCCGCGAGTACGTGGGCCGATCCCTACCTCGTCGAACTCGCCGGACTGGCGACGCTGGGTGGGCCGCTGCACGGGGCTGCGAGCAGCGCGACCCGCGAGTTGATGCGCGAAGCGCAGTCAGGCACTACGTCGCCTGCGGAAGCGATCGGCAGCCGCCTGCGCGACAACCAGCTCATCCCCGGGTTCGGGCATCGTGTCTACGAGACCCACGACCCGCGGGCGGTCATCCTCCTCGAGATGCTGGCGGCGATCCGGCGCGACCCCGTCGAGGAAGAACTCTTACTGCTCATGCGGCAACGAGCGCTGCCCTTCCCCAATATCGACTTCGCGATCGCGGCGTTAGCCGAGCGCTACGACATGATCGACAACGCCGGCGAGGTGATATTTGCCGTCGCTCGCACCGTCGGATGGCTCGCGCACGCAGCCGAGGAGTACCGGTATCGCCTGCGCTACCGCCCGCGTGCTGTGTACACCGGAGTGCCGCAGGCGCCGCAGGATCGCGGCGGCCCGCCGCGAAAAGTGGCGGGGCGCGTCTGAACGACCGCAGGCCGGGGTACGTGGGATTCGTGGGCTCGTCCAATAGCGCGGCCGCCCTGCGGCATCTGGTGCACTTTTACGATCGACCTTGCGACCTCGCTGAGGGCGTCGGTCACTGTATTGCCGACGCGTTCGCTTCAGACGCCACCGTTTTGATCGTGGCGACCGAGGCTCACCGGGCCGAAATCGCCGAGTGGCTCGCAGCCAACGACATCGACACGACCACACCAGCGGCCGAGGGTCGCTACGTCACGCTCGACGTCGAGTGGCTCATGGATCAGTTCATGGTCGAGGGCCGTCCCGATCCCGACCGTTTCGCCACGGTCTTCAACAGTTACCTCGACGCCAGCACCGCTCCGGTCTTTGCGTTCGGTGAGATGGTGGCGCTGTTGTGGGAGCGAGGCGACGTTCTCGCAGCGGTAGAACTCGAGACGTTGTGGAACAACCTCGGAAACGATCGCCCCTTCACGGTGTACTGCGCTTACCGCGCCGCGGCATTCGCGAACTGCGATGACCTCGAGGTCGCGTCGCTCGTATGCGAACGACATTCTGCAGTGATTCCGCCCGCCAGCTATCGGTGGACCGAGTTACCCGAGGTCGTGGCCGCCGAGCAGGCCCAAACGTTCCTGCCCGTGCCTGACTCCATCGTGGGGGTACGGCGCTTCGTCGCCGGTGCCCTCGCGCTGACCTACCCGCAGAAACTCGTTTCCGAAGCGCTTCTCGTGGCTTCAGAACTCGCTACGAATGCCGTACGGCACGCCGGCGGGCCGTTTCGCGCCGTGATCGTCCCGGGCGACGGTTACCTTCGCCTCGAGTTCCACGACACCAGCCCCGCAAATCCGCGGCTGCGTTTGGCCCTCACGAGCGAAGTAGACGGGCGAGGGCTGGTCATCGTCGACCGTTTGGCGCGGCGCTGGGGTGTCGACGAGGCCACCGGACGCAAGGTCGTCTGGGCCGAGTTCGTCAGCCGCTAGCGCAACTGGTCGAAGGCGTAGTACAGCGCGATCGCGCCGTGCGCCGACAGCGTCAGCGGTGCACTCACGAACGCCAGGACGATCGTGAACGCGTACAGAACGAGCCCCGCACTGAAGCGCGCCATCGGCGGACGGGGCACCACGCACCACGCGAGCAGATTGAATCCGATCGCGGCGGCGAGCATCGACACGCCGTACACGGCCGCCGCGACGTGACCGTCGGCGCCCGAGTGCCGAACGTATTCGGCGAACAGGCTCGTGGTGAACGGAAGCGCGGCGACGACACCAAGCAAGTAGAGGTTCGCCATCACGAGTCGGCGCGACACCGACTCGGTCAGAGCGAGCAGCGCATGGTGATTGACCCACATGATGCCGATCACGGCGAAACTCACCGTGTACGCGGCGAATGCCGGCCACCCGTGAGCGAGCCGATGGGCCAACGAACCGTGGCCCGCGCCAAAGCCGGGCACCTTTAGATCCAGTACGAGCAGGGTGACGGCAATAGCGAACACGCCGTCGCTGAACGCGTCGAGTCGGCCCCGTCCCACGCGGAAACCGTAGCGACGAACCGGGCCTAACCTCGCTGGCATGAGCGTCGTGAAGATCAATGCTGTCGATGTGCCGCCCGAACGGGCTACAGACTTCGAAGCGCGGTTCGCGTCGCGAGCCGGAGCGGTCGAGCACAGCGACGGGTTCGAAGCCTTCGAGCTGCTCCGGCCGACTGAGGGCGGCACCCGCTATTTCGTGTACACCCGCTGGGCGAGCGAGGAGACCTACCAGGCCTGGCTGAACAGCCAAGACTTCGCGAAGGCGCACGCTCACGTCGCGACCGATCAAACACCGGCGCCGTCGGCGGCGCCTGTTGCGCACGGTGCCGAATTGTTGAGCTTCGAAGTGATCGAGCGCCGGAGCGCGACGCCTTAAGCCTCGTCGGGCGGCAAGTCGCCCGTAAACGCGACGATGTCGGCAATCGCGCGCAGTTTTTGATTGTGGCGCTGTGAAGCGTGACGCAGTCGGGTGAACGCTTCGTCGGCAGTAATTCCGTGTTGCGCCATCAAGATGCCCTTGGCCTGGCCGATCACGTCGCGGCTTTCCAGCGCGGCTCGGAGGTTCTGGGTGAGCGCGAACGTGCGCCAGTAGACCTCGCTGTTCGCGATAGCGACGGCCGCCAGCTGGGCCAGTAGCAGCGCGCGGTTTTCATCTTCGGGTGGGAAGGCGGCTGGGACGCGTCCATACAGATTGAGCGCACCGCGACCTACGTCTTGCACCACCAACGGCAACGACAGCGAACTGAACACCTGATGTTCGCGCGCGCACCTGACGAAGTGCGTCCACCGTTGTTCCTCGCCCATCGACGGGACGCCGACGACCGTCTTGGTTCGCAGCGCGTGCAGGCACGGGCCGTCGTCGACCTCGTATTGGGCCACATCGAGTTCGAGCGCTATCGGATCCGTCGATGCTGCGGTGCGCTTCGACTCGCCTTCGAGTGTGACGCTGGCGAGGCTGCATCCGTCGACTGACGCCGTGGCGAGCGTCGCGACGCGCTGCAGCGTGTTGTCTAGCGACTCTTCGTCGACCATCACGCGCGACAGTTCTTGAAGGTTTCGAACGAAGTCGTCGGGATATACGACCATTTTGAAGGCGCCTTCGCGAGACGGGCCGGATCCCTGGCGCTTCAAGGATTTCGTCGTGAGAATAACCCGACGTTTGAGGCATTTCGCGACTCGCTAAACTGATTTTTCAAGTTGCGCTGCGTCGAAACAGTCGGCGGGTGCATCTACGGGGCAGGTGAAAAGTGTCGTTGCGGGGCCGGCTGACGCTGCTCAGTACCGTCTTCCTAGTGGTTGCCCTTGGCGCGTCCATCGGCGGAGCCACCCTCTTCACGCGCGCCCGCGACGCGAGCCGCCATCACGCGCAGATCGACCGAGCCGTAACGACCGCGGGCGACTTCGACAAGAGCCTGGTCACGCAGGCAGCCAGCATCCGTGCGTACTTCCTTGCCGCCGATGCGTCGTCGCTGCAGAGCTATTCGGACGCCCGCCAAGCGTCCACAGATCTGGCCAGCCGTCTCGCGGGGCTCGTCACCGGCGCGCGCCTTTCGCGTGACGTGGAGAACGCGAGCCACGCCGCGCTCACGTGGCGCACGACCGCCGTGAACCCACTGATCGCACTCGAGCAGCAAGGCGCCTATCAGCAAGTGATCGACCAGTACTCGAAGGGAGACGCCGCACCGTTGTTCAAAGACGTCACCCGTGCGATTCGGGTGCTCGACCGTGATCTCGCGGCCGCAGAGAACACCGCGGCCTCGCACGCCGACGGGACGCGACTCCACGCGCTCGAATTCGGCATCGGGTTCGCGGTTGCGGTGGCACTCGCGTTCGTTTTCGTTCGCGTCGCGGCCACCGCGTGGTTGGTGCGCCCGATAAACACGCTCGCCGAGCACATGCGTATGGCCGACGCGGTCGACGACATTCCCGCGGCCGGCGGGCCCGCCGAACTCCGGGAACTCGCTCAGAGCAGTGAGGGTCTGCGCGACCGGCTCCACGACGAGCTGGCGCAGGCGGCACGTACGCGTTCGATGTTGGGCCAACACTCAGACGCACTCATGGCCCTGCGCGCCCGCACCCATCTCGCGGCCCGCACTCTGCCGCCGGGCTGGGACATGTGCGCCGACCTCGTGCCCGCGACAGGGATAGTCGCGGCTGACGGCTACGACGTCACGTGCATCGGCACCACGATGACGGTGCTTCTCGTCGAGGCGGCCGAGCACGGCGTGGACGCCGCCGCAGCCGGTCTGCGGGCCAAGGAACTAGTACGGGCGGCGCTGCGTACGCACACAGACGTCGGCAGTGCGATCGCGTGGGCGAGCGAACTCATGCCCGACGCCATGAAGCTCGGCGTCACGGTCTTGGTGGCGAGGCTCGACTGCAACAACGGCGAGCTGAGCTTCGCGAGCGCCGGACATCCCGAAGCGCTGTTGTGCGACGGCCTCCGCGTCGAACTGCTTTCGGAGACCGGACCGCTGTTCGGCACTCGCAACGGAACGTGGACGACCCGCAAGCTCACGGTGCAACCCGGACAGATTTTCATCGCCTTCACCGACGGCTTGCTTGCGGGCCGCACCGACTCGCACGCCCGGTTCGGTCCCGAGCGTCTGGGCCAGGTCGTGCACGACAACTACGGGGACTCTTGCGAGGGAATCGTCAAGCAGGTGCTCATCGAGGCCGGCGCGTTCGTACCGGGTCGGTGCCATGACGACATCGCGGTAGCCGTCGTGGCGCGCGCGATGCCGATGTAGCCCAGCTCTACGCCCGGCGGGCGACGAGCACCGGGATCACCCGGTCGATCCGCTGCTGATACTCGGCGTACGGGGGATACGCCGCCACGGCGCGTTCCCACCACGCGGCGCGCTCCTCACCATCGACGGCGCGTGCGACCGCGTCGAAGGGCTCCGGCCCGTCTTGGATCTCCAGCGCAGTGGGATCAGCGACGAGGTTGTGGTACCACGCGGGGTTGGCGGGGGCACCCCCGACGGATGCAACCAGCGCGTACTCACCGTTGTGCTCCACGCGCATCAGTGCGAACTTGCGCACCTTGCCGGACTGCGCGCCGCGCGTCGTGACGATGATGATCGGCATGTCGCTGTCGCGCAGGGTGTTCGCCTCGGCGCCTGCCGCGCGTTCGTAGGTCTCCACCTGCTCGCGGACCCAAGCCCACGTGCTCGGTTCGTATTCACCTTCCACGGGCATGTCGAGACATTACGGCGCGCTCTCGCGCTACTCGGACAGCACGAACACCGGGTGGTCGGGCGCGATGCGCAGCAGTTCGGCGTCGGACGCGTTGGCATCGACGCCGCCGAAGAACACACCGACCTCCATTTTCCAGCGCTTCAGATATGCGCGCAGCACCGCCACCTTGTCGGCGTCGTCGACCTCGGTGGCGTTGAAGGTTTCCACGCGCCGGCCCACCCGCAACTCGCCGCTGCCACTCACGCGCAGGTTGCGCACCCACTGCGTGTGGCCGCGGGGCGCGACGAGATAACGACGGCTGTCGAAGACCAACAAGTTCACCGGTGTCGAGCGCCACTCGCCGGTTTTGCGGCCGCGCACCCGCAACTGCCGCGATCCCCACACGCTGAGTCCGATGCGGGTGAGACCCGCTATCGCGCGGTTGAACACGTTGCGGGTGAACCATCCCGGTTCGACATAACGCGTCTGATCGTTGGCCATCGGTCATCATCTCCCAGATGCGCAAACCTCGGGTGACCAACGGATTCGTGTCGTTCACCGAGGTAGAACCGGGACATCACGCCACCTACAACGCGTGGCATCTCTTCGACCACATGCCCGAGCAGTTCCCGCTCGCGGGCCTGGTGTTCGGCCAGCGTTGGGTGTTGACGCCGGCGCTGCGGCGCTCGGCGCGCGCCGAGCCGCCCCTTGACCGCACGCACTACTTCACGCTCTACCTGATGGCTGAGCCGATCGAACAGACCCTGCACGAGTTCCGCGACCTCGCCGTTGCGTTGCGCGACAAGAATCGCTTCCACGAGCACCGCACGTCGCACCTCGCGGGGCCTTTAGAAGTATCCGACGCTTCTGCCGCGCCCGCCGCGCTCGTGGGCGCCGACGCCGTTCCGTACCGGCCCAACCGCGGCGCGCACGTTTGGTTGACGCAGACCGCGGTGCCGCTCGACGAGGTGTGCGCAATCGAAGGCGTGGCCGGAGCGTGGGCGTTCGCGCCAAGCGAGCTCAGCCCGCCCGAGTTGCAGCCGATGACGATGACCGTGGCGTGGCTCGACGGCGATCCCACCGACGCGGCGACGGTGTTGGCGGACGTCGTAGAAACCGCGCGGTTCAGCGCGACGCTCGCTGCGATCGACCCGTGGTCGCGGTGGGACTGGTTCGACTAGATGATTCCGAGCGTGACGTCGACGTTGCCGCGCGTCGCGTTGCTATACGGGCACACCTCGTGTGCGCGCTCCACCAACGCCTGCGCTTGCTCGGGTGACCCGTTGGGCACGTCGACCACGATCTCGAGAGCGAGGTTGAACGCACCGCCTTCGAGCGTGCCGAGACCCACGGTGACCGACACGGCCGAATCAGTCGCGTCGACCTCCATCGACTTGGCGACGAGCTTCATCGCCGAGTGAAAGCACGCCGCGTAGCCGGCTGCGAATAGCTGTTCGGGATTCGTCGCACCGCCCGGGCCGCCCAATTCCGGCGGGGTGCGCACGTCGACGTCGACCATGCCGTCTTCGGTCGCGGTGTGCCCGTTACGGCCGTCGCCGGTGGCGGTTGCCGTCGTGGAGTAGAGGATGTTCACGGGGCGAGCCTACGGCGGTCGTTGCGTTAGTGGCCGGGGACGTAGCGAGCGCGACTCGCCGCGATTTCGGCCAACGCCGCCTCGCGGCCCTCCCACCCGCGCGTCTCAGTGCCCTTGTTCGGTTCGAGCGCCTTGTACGTCTCGAAGAAGTGCCCGATCTCGTCGAGGATGTGCGTGCGGTGAAGATCCGACAAGTCCTTCAGATCCTCCCAGCGTTCGTCGCCATCTGGCACGCACAGGATCTTCGCGTCGGGCCCCGCCTCGTCGGTCATCCAGAACACGCCGAGCACGCGGGCGCGGATGTGGCAGCCCGGGAACGTCGGCTCCTCCAACAACACCATCGCGTCGAGTGGGTCGCCGTCTTCGGACAGCGTGTCGGGAATGAACCCATAGTCGGCGGGATACGACATCGCCGTGAACAACCGGCGGTCGAGCCAGACCGCTCCCGTTTGATGGTCGATCTCGTACTTGTTGCGCGAGCCCTTGGGAATTTCGACGACGACTTCGATCTCCATGCAAGCGACGGTACGCCGCGGCGAAGCTAACGGGCATGGACACAGACCAGGCGATCGAGAATCGCGTTCACGCTGCGGCACGGGCCACGGGAGTGCCGTTTGAGATCTTTCGCTGTGATCCCGACCTGGCCGACACCGCCGAGTTCTGCCGGGCCTACGGATTCGCCCTGGAGGATTCGGCGAACTGCGTGGTGGTGAAAGGCAAGTCGGAGCCGCCGGTGTTCGCCGCCTGCGTATTGCTGGCGACCACGCGGCTCGACGTCAACGGTGTGGTCCGGCGTCGCCTCGGCACCCGCAAGGCGAGCTTCGCAGCAGCGGCGGAAGTCGAGGAACTGACGGCCATGGCGATCGGTGGCGTGACGCCTCTCGCATTGCCGTCGGCCGTGGCGATCTGGGTCGACGCGGCGGTGATGGGCCGCGAGCGCATCGTGCTCGGGGGCGGCAGCCGCGCCTGCAAGGTCTTGGCGCCTCCCGCGTTGCTGACCGCGATTGGTGGCGAAGCGGTGAGCGCGCTCGCCGCGCCGATCGACCCAAGCATGGGCGGTTCGCAACGCGGGTAACTGACATTCATGGCGTCGACCGAGACGGCCGACGTGCTGATCGTTGGCGGAGGCCCTGCTGGACTCGCGGCCGCGTTGTGGCTCGGCCGCCACCGCTTCGACACCGTGGTGGCCGACCGCGGTGAACACCGCAACCGCTTGGTCGAAGCCAGCTTCGGTTACCTCGGGTTCGACGGACAACCGCCGCAAGCAATCCTCGACGCCGGCCGCGCCGAAGTCGGGCTTTACCCGAGCGTCCGGTTGATCACCACTGGTGTGCGCACTGTCCACCGCCACGGCGACGCCTTCCGCGCCCACCTCGACGTCGGGGTGTTCGAATGTGCGGCGGTCATCTTTGCCACCGGCATCAACGATGGTGTGCCCGCGTTGCCCGGCCTGCGCGAGCACTACGGCGCAGGAGTGTTCGTGTGCCCTCTGTGTGATGGCTATGAGACGCAGGGCCGCCACGTGGTGGTACTCGGTGACGGCAATGCAGTGGGGCAGTTCGCCGCTGAGTTGTTGCAGTGGGCGGCACGCGTCACCGTCGTGCCGCTTTGTGAAGACGTAGAGGCAAACGAAATGCCGTCGGGCGTTCACCGCGCGCCGAGCGCCGCTGCGTGCGTGCTCGGCACCGACCGCGTTGAAGGCGTGCAGTTGGTCGACGGCTCGTCAATCGCGTGCGACGCGATCTTCTTGTACAGCGTCAAAGCACCGCTCACCGACTTGGCCGCAGCGCTCGGTTGTGACCTCGATGCCGACGGCCTCGTCGCCGTCGACGACGACGGCTGCACGTCGGTGGGGAGGGTGTACGCCGCCGGCGACTGCACCCGCGGCCCGCAAATCGTGCAAGTCGCGGC
>JBEEFT010000011.1:0-3874 GCA_041166225.1 Actinomycetota bacterium
TTCAACGTGCGGGTCGAGAAGGTCAACACGCTGAACCGCCAGGGCAAGCGCAAGCGCAACCGGCGCAGCTTCACGTACGGCAAGCGCGCCGATACCAAGCGCGCCATCGTCACCCTCAAGGGCGACGACCGAATCGAAATGTTCGAGGGTTAGGTCGATGGCACTTCGTAAGCGCAAGCCCACGAGCCCGGCGCGCCGTTTTCAGTCGGTCTCGGATTTCAAAGACGTCACTGCGACAGCCCCTGAGAAGTCGCTGCTCGAGCCCTCTCCCAAGAGCGGTGGACGCAACAGCTACGGCCGCAAGACGTCGCGTCACCGCGGCGGCGGTCATAAGCAGCAGTACCGCAAGATCGACTTCAAGCGCACTAAAGACGGCATCCCCGCCAAGGTCGCAAGCATCGAATACGACCCGAACCGGAACTGCCGCATCGCGTTGCTGAACTACGCAGACGGCGAGAAGCGCTACATCCTGGCGCCCAAGAACCTTGCCGTGGGCGAGACGCTGCAAAGCGGTCAGGGCGCCGAGATCCGCGTCGGCAACGCGTTGCCGATGCGCTACATCCCCGTCGGTACCGTCATTCACAACGTCGAGCTGTATCCCGGCGCCGGCGGCAAGATGGCTCGTTCGGCCGGCTCCAGCGTGCAGCTCGTTGCTCGTGAAGGCGCTTACGCCACGCTGCGCCTGCCGTCGTCGGAAATGCGGCGCGTGCCGATCGACTGCCGAGCCACGGTGGGCGAAGTCGGCAACTCCGAGTTCGAGCTGATCAAGATCGGCAAGGCCGGACGCAGCCGTTGGCTGGGCAAGCGCCCGCAGACGCGCGGCGTCGCCATGAACCCCGTCGACCACCCGCATGGTGGTGGCGAAGGAAAGACCTCCGGTGGACGGCACCCCGTCTCGCCGTGGGGCAAGCCCGAAGGACGCACCCGCGCCCGTCGCAAGGATTCCGATTCGATGATCATCCGCCGGCGCCGTGGGCGCGGGGCGCGGAGGTAACTAAGACATGCCACGCAGTCTCAAAAAGGGCCCGTTCGTCGACGGTCATCTGTTGAAGAAGGTCGACGCACTGAACGCCACCAACGACAAGCGAGTGATCAAGACGTGGTCGCGTCGCTCCACGATCATCCCCGACATGGTCGGCCACACCGTGGCTGTCCACGACGGGCGCAAGCACGTCCCGGTGTATCTCACCGAGTCGATGGTCGGTCACAAGCTGGGCGAGTTCGCCCCCACCCGCACCTTCCGCTACCACGCGGGCCAAGAGCGTCAGGGCCGCCGGTAATGGGTTTCGGGACAAAGACCAACGAGCGCGAGGGCACGCGTGCCGTGCTGCGCAACTGCCCCGGCTCGGCCAGCAAGGTGCGCGTCGTGCTCGACCTCATCCGCGGCCTCGACGTGCAGTCGGCGCGTGACGTGCTCGAGTTCTGCGAGCGCGACGCCGCGACGATTGTCGGCAAGCTGCTCGACAGCGCGGTGGCCAACGCCGAGCACAACGACGAGATGAACGGCGAAGAGCTGTTCGTGTCCGCGTGCTTCGCCGACGAAGCCCGCACGCAGAAGCGGTTCAAGCCGCGTGCGCGTGGCCGCGCCGGCAAGATCTTCAAGCGCACCAGCCACATCACGATCATCGTGAGCCGCCTGCCCGAAGACCGCCTCGCCCGTATGCGTTCCAAGGCTGAGGCCGCGCAAGCCGAACGTCGCAGCCGTCGCACCGGTGCGAACCAAGAGCGCGGTCGCCGCGCTCGGGTCGCCGCATCGCAGGCCGCGCAAAGCGGCCACGAGGGTCACGCTCACGAGGGCGAGGCGATGCAAGACGCCGTCGTCGTTAACGAAACCCCCGTGGTCGTGAACGACGCGCTCGAAACCGAAGAGGCGCTCACCGAAGCCGCCGAAGCGAACCTCGACGAGCAAAGCGCCTTCGCAGTAGAGGCCACCGAAGAAGCCAACGCAGATGCCCCTGAGGTAGAGGCGTCAGCCCCCGAGCAAGAAGCAGCCCCAGATGCAGAGAACACGGAGACCGACGTAATGCCGGAGGCTTCCGCCGAAGGCGAGGAAACAGAATAATGGGACAGAAGGTCAATCCGTACGGCTTCCGCCTCGGCGTAACCACCGATTGGAAGAGCCGCTGGTTCGCCGATCGCGAGTACCAGGACTACGTCATCGAGGACTGGAAGATCCGCGACTTCTTGAGCAAGCAGCTCGAGCGCGCTGCGGTCAGCCGCATCGAAGTCGAGCGCACGCGTGACCGCTTGCGTATCGACCTGCATACGGCGCGTCCCGGCATCGTCATCGGCCGCCGCGGCGCCGAAGCCGATCGCTTGCGCGAGGCGCTTATCAAGATCACGAACAACCCCAAGGTGCAGCTGAACATCCGTGAGATCGCGCAGCCCGAGCTCGACGCCGCGCTGATCGCGCAAGGCATTGCCGACCAGCTCGCTGGCCGTGTTTCGTTCCGGCGTGCGATGAAGCGTGCGATGCAGACCGTGCAGAAGGCGGGCGCCCAAGGCATTCGCGTCCGTTGCGGTGGCCGCCTCGGTGGCGCCGAAATGTCGCGCAGCCTCACGTATCGCGACGGCCGGGTGCCGCTGCACACGTTGCGGGCCGACATCGACTACGGCTTCCGCGAGGCCAAGACCACCTACGGCCGCATCGGCGTGAAGGTCTGGATTTACAAGGGCGACATCCTTCCCTACAAGCTGTCCACCGACGACAAGATCAGCCGCGAGGCTGCGATGGCCGTCGGCGATACCTCAGGCGAGCCTCGTCCCAAGCGCGTCGTCACTGCCGGCGGCGGTAAGCGCAGCGCGGCGTTGGGCGAGATCGGCGCCGAGCCCGGCACCGAACCAGCACCCGAGACGACCGAACCCGTGGTCGAGGAGGCGCCGATCCTGGCCGAGGCCGATCCGGATCTCGAGCGCATCCTGCGCGAAGAGGAAGACATCGATCGTCGCCTCAAGGAACACCACGACACCCCGCACTTCCACAAGGACGTCGACTGACATGTTGATGCCTCGCAAGGTCAAGCACCGCAAGCAACAGCGCGGGCGTATGTCGGGTCAGGCCAAGGGCGGCACCACCGTGTCGTTCGGCGATTTCGGCATTCAGGCGCTCGAGCCCGGGTGGATCACCGCCCGTCAGATCGAGGCCGCTCGTATCGCGATGACCCGTCACGTCAAGCGCGGCGGCAAGGTCTGGATCCGCGTGTTCCCGGACAAGCCCGTCACCCAGAAGCCGGCCGAAACCCGCATGGGTTCGGGCAAGGGCAACCCGGAATTCTGGGTCGCCGTGGTGAAGCCGGGCCGCATCCTGTTCGAGTTGGGCGGCGTCGGCGAAGAGCTGTCGCGTTCCGCACTCGAGCGCGCGATTCAGAAGCTGCCGATCAAGGCCAAGGTTGTTTCCCGCCGGGCCCAGAGCGAGCAGGTGGAGGTCTGATGCCGAACAAGCCCGCAGTCGAACTGCGCGGACTGGCCGACGAAGAGTTGGCCACCCGCTACACCGAGACCAAAGCCGAGTTGTTCAACCTGAGGTTCAACCTCGCCACTGGCCAGCTCGACAACAACTCTCGTATCGGTCAGCTGCGTCGCGAGGTTGCTCGCATCGCGACGCTGATCCGCGAACGCGAGATCGCCGCCCATGAGGCCACGGAGGCCAACGCCTGATGTCCGACACCGCACCTGATACCAACGAAACCGAGCGTCCGAACCGACGCAAGGTCCGCGAGGGCCTCGTCACCTCCAACGCGATGAACAAGACCGTGGTGGTGTCGGTCACCGAACGCGTCCGTCACGCCAAGTACTCCAAGACCGTGCAGCGCACCAAGAAGCTGTACGCGCACGACGAAACCAACGACCTGCGCCTGGGCGACCGCGTGCGTGT
>JBEEFT010000012.1:0-4719 GCA_041166225.1 Actinomycetota bacterium
CGCTCGCCGTAATCGGTTGCCTATTGATCGATCCGCTGCTCGTACACAGCGTGGGCTTTCAGTTGTCGGTCGCTGCGGTGACGGGGCTTGTGGTGCTCACCCCGGTGCTCCAGCGTCGGCGCGTACCGTTGCTGCTGGCGGCGTCGATCGGTGCCCAAGTTGGCGCCGCGGTCGTGCTTGTGCCCACGTTCGGCACGGTCCCGCTCGTTTCCTTGCCGGCGAACGTGTTGGCGGTGCCGGTGGCCGGGCCGCTGATGATGTGGGGCCTCACGGCGGGGCCCGTCGCCGGGTTGGTGCCGTGGTGGGCCGGCGTGGTTCACGCGCCGACGCACGTGTCGCTGGCATGGGAGGCGGGTGTTGCTACTTGGGCGGCGCGCGTGCCGCTAGCGCCCCTGGGCCTCGCCGGAGTACTGGCGGTTGCGATCGCGGCGGGGCTTGTTCTTGCCGCAGGTCGCGTGCCTCCCCCGGCGCGCCCGGCCGTAGCCGTGGGGGCGGCATCAATTTTCGCCGCGGTGGTGTTCTTCGCGCTCCAAGGCCCCGCCGCCGCCGAGGGCACCGAGCTCGACGCCGGGTCGCGTTTTTGGGCGCTGGGCGGCCACAGCGTGCTGCTGCTCGGAGGCCCACCCTCAGCGACGCTGCTCGAGGCGTTGCGAAACCGCCACGTCCACCGCCTCGACGTGCTGGTCGTCACCCGGCCCGGCCCGGCCGCGGCCGATGCGGCGTGGCCGTTGGTCCAGGCGCTGCGGCCGCGGGTAGTGCTCGCCCCCGAGCACCACCAACTCGCAGGCGCCCATACCGCCCGTCGGGGCGCGGTGGCAGTGGCGGGGCCACTCGTGGTCAACGTCACCGACGGGGGACCGCCGTTGGTGATTCGCGTGACCGATCGGCGCAGCGATCCCGGTTACCGTCACCCGGGTGATCCTCCGCCTCGGTGAACGGGCCGTCGATGTCACTCACCGCGCCCTCGTGATGGGGATCCTCAACCGCACGCCCGACTCGTTCTACGACCAGGGCGAGTTCTGGGATTTCGACGCGTTTCTCCGCCGGGCCGAGGAGCACGTGAACAACGGCGCAGACATCCTCGACGTCGGCGGGGTGAAGGCGGGCCCCGGCCCCGAAGTCACCGAGGCCGAGGAGTTGGAACGGGTGCTGCCCGCTATCGCAGCGCTGGTGATGCGCTTCGACGTCCCCGTATCGGTCGACACGTGGCGGGCGTCGGTCGCGCGCGGCGCGTACGAAATCGGCGCGGTGGTCGGCAACGACATCAGCGGCTTCGGCGACCCGGATTATTTGCCCTTCGCCGCGCAGGCCGGAGCGACCGTGATCGCCACCCACATCCGTTTGCAGCCGCGCATTGCCGATCCCGAACCGGTTTACGACGACGTCGTGCGCGACGTGAACGCGTTCCTCGCAACACGCGCACAGTGGGCGCTCGAGGCTGGCGTCGCCGCCGACCGCATCGTGCTCGACGCCGGGCTCGACCTGGGCAAGACGTGGCAACAGTCGCTCACGCTGCTTCGGAACTCGGCGACGACGGTTGCGCTGGGCTACCCGGTGTTGCTGTCGTCGTCGAACAAGACGTTCCTGGGCAAGCTGCTCGACCTCGAAGTCGGCGAGCGACGCGAGGCATCGCACGCTGCCACCGCGCTCGGCGTCATCGGTGGCTGTCGCATCGTGCGCGTGCACGACGTCGCCGGTTCGCGCCGCGTGTGCGATTTTCTTGCCGCCCTGAGCGAAGAAACCAGCGCGGCGTAACCGTGAACACCGCAAGCGTCTACTTCGTGAAGGGCGACGACCCGATCCTGGTCGCGCAGGCGATGATGGCCACGCTCGACGAAGTAGTCGGCGACGACGACCCGGCGCTGATCGTCGAGGATCTCTCCATCGACGAGAACGCGCCGTCGGCGGCCGCCGAGGCCGCGGCCACGCCGTCGTTCCTGGCGCCGCGTCGCGTAGTCGTGGTCCGCGAAATAGGCCGTTTTACCGCGGCGCAGGTCGCGCCCCTCATCGACTACGTCGCCGCGCCGATGGAGGGTTCGACGATCATCGTCGGCGCCGGTGGCGGAACCGTCCCCGCCCCGCTGATAAAGGCGATTCAGAAGGCGGGCGTTGTTGTCGACGCCGGGACGCCGCGGGGCAAGGCGCGCACGTCGTGGGTGCTCGAGAAGTTGCACGACGCGCCCGTGAACGTCGACGCCGCGGCGGCCCGTTTGATCGAGAGCCACCTCGGTGAGGACATTGCGCGCCTCGAGCCGCTCGTAACGCTGCTCACGGCGGCGTTCGGTCCCGGCGCCAAGCTCGGCCCCGCTCAGGTCGAGCCTTATCTCGGCGAGGCCGGTTCGAGCGCACCGTGGGACCTCACCGACGCAATCGACAAGGGCGACGCCGCAGCCGCGATCGAACAACTGCACCGATTGATGGGCGGGTCGGGCCGTCACCCCCTGGGGATCGTCTCGGCGCTGCACAACCACGTAAGCCGCATGGCGCGCCTCGACGGCGCGAATGTCGCCGGTGAAGCCGAAGCCGCCACCCTGCTTGGCATCGCCGCCTATCCCGCGCGCAAAGCGCTCACTCAGTCGCGCCGGCTAGGTACCGACGCGCTGTTGCGGATGTTGTCGCTGGTGGCCGACGCCGATGTCGACCTGCGGGGCCGGTCGTCGTGGCCCGCCGAACTGGTGCTGGAAGTGCTCGTGGCGCGGCTCGCGCGTGTCGGGCGTCCTGCGCCGCGGCGAACCGCGTCGCGCTCCGCCTGACACGCCTAGATTTTGCCCCGTGGCCGCGCGCGTTCTCGCACCTTCGTTTCCGATCGAACGACACACACTCAAGAACGGTCTGCGGGTGGTAATCGCACCCGACCGCAGTTCGCCGGTGGTAGCGGTGGCGGTGCACTACGACGTGGGGTTCCGCTCCGAGCCCGAGGGCCGCACCGGCTTCGCCCACCTGTTCGAGCACCTCATGTTCGAAGGCAGCGAGAACCTGCCCAAGCTGGAGCACGCCAAGCTGATCCAGGGCAACGGTGGCCAGTTCAACGGCAGCACCACGCCCGATTTCACGAACTACTTCGAAGTGGTGCCGACCGGTGCGTTCGAGCTGATGCTGTTCCTCGAAAGCGACCGTATGCGCAGCCCGGTGATCACCGAACACACCGTGGCCAACCAGATCGACGTGGTGAAAGAAGAGATCCGGCTCAACATCATGAACCGGCCCTACGGCGGTATGCAGATGATCTTCCTGCCCCCGATCGCCTACGACACGTTCAACAACGCCCACAACGGCTACGGCAGTTTCGTGGATCTCGAGTCGGCCAGCGTCGCCGACGCCGTCGACTTCTGGAAGCGGTACTACGCGCCGGGCAACGCGCTGCTCACGATCGCGGGCGACGTCGATCCCGACAAGGCGATCGACCTCGTCGAGCGGTACTTCGGCGACGTCCCCAAGCGGGCGGTGCCGAAACGGCCGTCGTTCACCGAACCCGTGCCCACGAGCGAGCGGCGGGGGACCCACGTCGACCCGATGTCGCCTACCCCGGCGCTGGTGGTCGGCTACCGCGCGCCCGATCCGCTTGGCGACCTCGACGCGTATGCGGCGTACTACCTCGCGGCTCAGGTGCTCAGCGACGGCGACTCGTCGCGGCTTTACCAGCGTTTGGTGAAAGGCGGGCTCGTCACCGCCATGGCCGGCATCGTCGGGCCGTTTGATAACTGGTTGGAGATGCGCGACCCGTTGCTGACGAACGTGATCGCGATTTATCCGCCCGGCGGCGACGCCGACGTGATACTCGACGCGATCACCGAATCCGTCGACCAGATGCAGAGCGACCTTACCGACGGCGAGCTCGACCGCACCCGCGTGTCGGTGACCGCGCGCTACCTGCGCACCACCGACAGCGTGATGAACCGCGCGCTCACCATCGCACCGCTCGAACAACAACGAGGACGCGCCGAGTTGATCAACGAATTACCGGTCGCACTGGCCAACGTCACCACCGACGACGTGAAGGCGGCGGCCAGCCAATGGTTCACGCCCGGTTCGCGCGCGGTGCTCGACTGGCAGCCGGGGGTCGCGTCATGAGTTCGCAGACCCAACCCGAAGTCACCGCCACCAAGCCGGGCAAGCTGCCCGCGGTCGTCGACACCACATTGCCCAACGGCATGCGCGTGCTGGCGGCGCGCAAGCCCGGCGTACCCATGGTGCAGGCCCGACTGCGTATCGACGTGAGCAAGGCGCGGGGATGGGGCGACGGCGTGCTCGAAGACATCGTCGGTACGACGATCCTCAATGGCACCGAGACGCGCTCGCAGGTCGACATCGCCGACGAGTTGCAACGGTTGGGCGCCGTGCTCCAAACCAGCGTCGACGTCGAAGACGTCTACCTGGCCGGCGGAGCCCTGGCCGAGGAATTGCCACGGTTTCTTGCGCTCGTCGCCGACGTGTTGCAGCACGCCACCCACCCCGACGGCGAAGTGCAGCTGGCGAAAGCGCAAGCTGAGCAAGGCATCGCGATCCTGCACAGCCAGCCCGAGGCGCGCGCCCAGTTCGCCTTAGCTGCACGGGTGTTTCCCGATCATGCTTACGGGCGCCCGATGCCAACACCCGACTTGGTCGCGCCGATTACGCGCGCCGCCGTGCGCAAGTACCACCGCACGATGATCACGCCGGGCGCTGCGCTGCTCGTGCTCGTGGGCGACATGACGCCGGCGAGGATGGTGGCGGCGGCGG
>JBEEFT010000013.1:0-4249 GCA_041166225.1 Actinomycetota bacterium
CCTCAGCGGTGACCTGAAAGCGTGGTCGGCCAGTTGGAACAAGCAGTACTTCAACCAGGGTGCCCCCAAGCCCGACGGGTCCAAGCCCGGCCTCACCACGGCGGCGCACGGCACCTACAACGCGTCGACCGGTGCGTTCGTGCTCGAGTGGGCGAGCACCGTCGTGGGCGGTCCGTTCAACGACTTCACAGGCACGTGGCACTTGTCCGGCGTGTTTCACCCGTCGGGGTCGGTCGCCGCGGGGCCTTCGGCGGCGACCAGTGGCGGCGCCACCAACGCGAAGGCGGCCGCGGCGGCGGCGCCGAAGGGCGCAACCGCCACAACGGCACCCACCGCGGTCGCGGGCGAACAAGTCGACGCGCCCACCACGCTGCCCGCGTCGAACGGATCACTACAGGCGATCGGAGCCGTCGACCGCAAGGGCTGGAAGCCCCCGGCGTGGCTGATCGTGATCACTGCGCTTACCGGCATGCTGGCGTCGGTCGCGCTGCTCGCGCCCGGCGCCCGCACGTCCACTGACGACGACGACGACCGGCCGCTGCCCCCATCGCCGCCGGCGGGGCCAACGACCAAGGCGCGCACGCGCCGCGGCCCGCAAGCCGCGGCGCTTGCTATCGGTCTGGGCCTCGCGCTCGCGCCGGTGGCGTTCCAGATGTTCACGCGCGCGCCTAAGGGCGGCGACATGATCGAGTCGTTCAAGCCGTATATGCGCACGCAAAAGATCGACAGCTTCAAACACTTCTTGGGCGACATCAGTGCCGCGAACACCGAGTCTTCAGCCGTGCTTGCCTCGGCCAAACCGACTGCGGCGACCTTTCCCGGCGTAACCGCGCTGAACCGCGACTGGCCCGGCATCAACGCGGACATGGGCGACATGCTCACCACGATGCGCGGTGACATCCCGCAGTTCCGCGGTATCGCCGCGCTCCCGCCGTTCGTGCTGTTCCCTTGGTTCTTCGTGCTGCCCGGTGTGATGATCGCGGGCGTCGCCGGGTGGAGCCTTGTACGCGACAGCGACCGCGTCCGTCGTCCCAAGCGCGGTCGCGTGATCGCGCTCGCGGCGCTCGGTTTGGGCTTGATAGCAGCACCGGCGGTGTTCCAGATGTTCACGCGCGCGCCAGGCGGCGCCGCAATGATCGACGACTTCAAACCGCTGATGCAGCCGGCCAAGATCAACCGCGTCCAGAGTTACTTCCTGACGATCGGTTTGGCCGAGGGCGACTTACGAAACAAGCTCGTTCCCGCAGCAGCCGCGCAGGGCCAGCCGATGCCCGCGGCGCAAAAGCTCAGCACTGAATGGCCGGTGCAGTCGGGCCGCATGGCGCCGATGATCGCGGCGATGGCCGACAACCTCGGCAACTACAACGCCGTAGTAGCGCTCCCACCGTTTTGGCTGTTCCCGTGGTTCTTCGTCGTCCCGGGAATCCTGATAGTCGGCTTGGCGTTTTTGTTATCCCGCGACCCTTCGGAGGACGCCGTCATGAAGAACATCATCGGGTTCCCCAACCCGGTCAACGAAGTATCGGCTCGGCTCGTTGCCACCGGTGTGGTGATCATGGCGCTGTCTGCCGTGCTGTTCGACGCGAAGTGGATCCTGCCGATCTTGTTTTACGGCTTCGTTGCCCGCGTGCTCACGGGGCCCAAGCTGAGCCCGCTGGGCCAGTTCGTGACGCGGGTGGTCACGCCGCGACTGCCGTTCAAGGAGAAGCTCGTCGCCGGCCCGCCGAAGCGTTTCGCACAAGGCATGGGCGTGGCCTTCTCGGGCGGAGCGCTGGCCCTTCTGTTGACGGGCCACTGGTTCGGCGCGCAGGTCGTCCTCGGCTTCCTGCTCGTGGCCGCGTCGCTCGAAGCGTTCGTCGGGTTGTGCTTGGGCTGCAAAGTGTTCGCCGTGCTGATGCGGTTCGGGATCATCCCCGAAGAGGTGTGTGAAGCGTGCAACAACGTCGGTCTGCGGTTGCAGCAGCAGCGGGTGGAGGCGGCCAAGTGACCGCGTCGCCCCGCGTCCGCACCGTCGCCCTCGTGGTTGTCGTCGCCGCGTTCGCCGCGCTGGCCGTTTTCGCTCTGCTCGCGCGCGCCTACGAGCCGGGTCGCAACGGCATCACGGTGCCGAACAATGCGCTTTCATTGACCACGCCGCGGGTGGCCGCGCCGGCGTCGGCGTCGTATGCGGCGGACGCGGGTTCTGCGCCGGCGGCCGTCGAGCGCGTGGCGAGCGCGTCGCCGGCCACTCCTGCCGCAGCGGCCCCCTCCGCGCCCGCAGCGGCCCCGGCGCCGGACGCACCGGCCACACTCGCGCCGTGTGAAGTCGGTCTCGCAGTACCAACCGAGTCGGCCGGGCTCGCCAACCTCGTCTCGTTGATTCCCGTCTTCGGCCCATTCTCGCCCGAGGCTTTTGCGATGGTGCCCGCGTTCGAACCAGCCTTCCCGCTATTCGGCCCCGCGATCATCGCCGGCGGCAAGCAACTCGACTCGCTGCCCGTCGACCAAGTCGTGTCAGTGCTGCGGCCGCTCGAGAACCAGGGTTACGACGCGATCGCGCCGCTGTACGCGCCGGTCCGCCCGCAAGTGCTCGCCGGCGAATCCCAGCTCGCCGCGGTACTGCAGCCGGGGGTTGCGGCGTTCGCGGCGGCGCCGGGCGCGACGTGCCTGCCCGCCGCGCTCGCGTTCTTCTTCTAGAAGACTGTTGAAGAACTACCGGACACGCCAGCTACGGCGCGGCGTGAAGCGTTTGACGAGCAATCTGGGCCACCGCCGCGCAGCGGCGGACAATTCTTCAACAGGCTTCTAAGGCGCGAGGCCGGCGGCGCGCGCCGCGAGGTGCTGGCCGTCGAACTGCTTGCTCACGACTTCGAAGTCGGCGGTCGGCCCGTTCCACGCGACGTCGGCGACACCGCTGAGTAGCGAACGGTCGATCCGCAGCGTCGCCAGGTCTTTGAACAGCGCCACCAAATCGCGGTGCTGGGCGAGCGTTGCCGCCAGCGTTCCGCCGCCCCGCACCGTTACTTCCCACTGGCCGGGCGCGTCGGGGATGTTCTCGATGTGCTTGTAGTGCTTGAGCAATGCAGCCGCCGTCTTCGCCCCGAAGCCGGGAAGCCCCGGGAAGCCATCGGCGCTGTCGCCCACGAGCGCGAGGAAGTCGGGGATCGACGCGGGGTCGACGCCGAATTTCTCGCGCACGCCGTCGGCGTTGATGATCTTGCCGGCGCGCCGGTCGACCTGCACAACGCGCTCGTCTTCGCGCACGCACTGGCCGAGGTCCTTATCGGGTGTCCAGATCGCGACCTGTTCGACCGCCGGGTCTTCGACCACGACCGCCGCGACGGTGGCCAACGCGTCGTCAGCCTCGAGTTCGACCATCGCGAAGGTGGCCACGCCCATAGCCATCAACGCGTGCTCGAGTAGCGGAAACACTGCGAGCAATTCGGGGTCCATACCAGCGCTCGTCTTGTAGCCCGTCCACAGCCGGTTGCGGAAGCTCTCGATCACCTGATCGGTGGCGACCGCGATATGGCTGGAGCCGCCTTCGATCGTCTGCAACACCGTGGCCAGCACACCGCGGACCGCGGCGGTGCCGGTGCGCGTCTTCTCGTCGCGCTGGCCGTAGAAGTGACGGAACAGTTCGTACGTCCCGTCGATCAGGTCGACCCTCACCGCAGCAACGAAACGATCGCCTGGGCGGTGCGTGGCGCGTCTTCGAGCATCGGGAAGTGCCCCACGTCTTCCAATGTGATGCGACGCGCGTCGGGCCGCGCGCCCAGCAGCTTGTCGGTCATCCGGTAAACGGCGACAGGGTCGAGCGCGCCCCACACGATGCCCAACGGTGACGGATGCCGTTCGATCGCGCCGGTGAAGCGCGCTTCTTCGGCGCGGCGGTCTTCGATGTAACGGATCGTTCGAGCCATCAAGCGATCGCCACCGCCGCGGGCCATGAACTGCCACAGCGCGGCCAAATCGTCGGGCGAGGGCTGATGATCGGGTGAACAGATCGCCGCGAGCGACGCTCGGAACCCGGCGCCATCGCCACCCCATCCTTCGGGCAACAACGCATCGTCGGCCGCGAGAAGGAACTGCTGGCCGCTCGTGAGCTGCGCCATGTCGATGTAGATCGACCCATTCGTGAGCACGCGTTCGGTCACCGTGAACGAGAGGGTGCCTTCGATCTCGCGTGCGAGTAATTCGCCGCCGACCGTGTCGCCCATGTCGTGGGTGACGAGCGCCACGCTCGTGAGCTGGGCATCGGCCGCGACCG
>JBEEFT010000014.1:0-24843 GCA_041166225.1 Actinomycetota bacterium
ACGCGCATGTCGATGTCGTCGACCACGTTGGCGAGGATGAACAGCGCGGAGCCGTCGGCGCGCTGGATCACGAAGTCTTGCAATGACCCGTGATCGAAGGTGACCTCACCGCGCACCACGTCGTTGACGACGGTCGTGCCCGGCAGCGGCACCTTGAACCGCAGCGCGTTGCCGTCGGGCCCGAGGCCGCGGTCGCGACAGAACCGGTCGTAGCCACCCTGCGGTTGTCCTTCGACGCGCCGGGCATCGATGTCGTCACGGGTGCACGAGCAGTAATACGCGTCACCCTGCGCGACGAGACGCGCCGCGGCGTCGGCGTACAACGACGCGCGCTCGCTCTGGCGGTACTCCTCGTCCCAGTCGAGACCGAGCCAGCGGATGGCGCGCCGGATGCCGTCGACGTGCTCCTCGCCGTGCCGTTCGCGATCCGTGTCCTCGATGCGAAGGATCAGCACGCCGTCGGCCGACTGACGAGCCAAGAACCAGTTGTACAAAACGCTGCGCCCGCCGCCGACGTGGAAATAGCCCGTGGGTGACGGCGAAAAGCGAGTGCGCACGGCCATCGATGCATGATCGCATCCGCGGCGCCGATACCCTCATTTCGATGGAACGGGACATCTTCGAAGACGAACACGATCAGTTTCGTTCGGCCGTCCGGGGCTGGATCGACAAGGAAATGGTGCCTCACGCAAACGAGTGGGACGCCAACGGCATCATGCCCCGCGAGGTGTTCCAGAGCGCGGGCGCGCAGGGCTTTCTCGCCTTCGACGTGCCCGAGGAATTCGGCGGCGGCGGCGTCGCCGACTACCGGTACAACATGATCCTCGACGAAGAGTTTCAAGCGGCGGGCGTGGGCGGCCCGGGCCTCGGCATCGCGCTGCACAACGACATCTGCATGCCGTACTTCCTCAAGTACTGCAACGACGAGCAGCGGCAACGCTGGATGCCGGGTCTGGCCGACGGCAGCCTCATTTCCGCGATCGGCATGACCGAGCCGGGCATCGGTTCCGACCTCGCCTCGATGAGCACCACTGCGATCCGCGACGGCGACAACTACGTCGTGAACGGCGCCAAGACATTCATCACCAACGGCATCAACGCCGACCTCGTGATTACCGCAGTGAAGACCGACCCGTCACAGAAGCACAAGGGGATGTCGCTGATCGTGCTCGAGCGCGGGATGCCGGGCTTCGAGCGCGGCCGCAACCTCGAAAAGATCGGTCAACACGCGCAAGACACGGCCGAACTGTTCTTCTCCGACGTGCAGGTGCCCGTCGCCAACCGACTGGGCCCGAACGAAGGCGACGGATTCATCCAGCTGGTGCACAACCTGCCGCAAGAGCGTTTGTCAATCGCCATCAGCGCCGTGGCCGCGGCGCGCGCTGCGTTGGGGTGGACGCTCGACTACACGAAGGAACGCAAGGCGTTCGGCCAACCGGTCAGCTCGTTCCAAAACACGCGCTTCGTGCTCGCCGAGATCGCGACCGAACTCGAGATCGCGCAGAGCTACGTCGACCGCTGCGTTATTGCGCTCAACGCGAACACGCTCACCGCCGAAGAGGCCGCGATGGCCAAGTGGTGGTGCACCGAGTTCCAGAAGCGGGCCATCGACCACTGCCTGCAGTTGCACGGCGGCTACGGCTACATGCTCGAGTACCCGATTGCACGCGCCTACACCGACGCCCGCGTCACCACGATCTACGGCGGCACCACCGAGATCATGAAAGAGATCATCGGTAAATCTCTAGGTATCTAGAGACTGAGCAGGTCGCTCCAGATCGCGTTCTTTACGACCGCGGGGGTCATCCGCAGCGTGGCCTCGGGAACCGCATCGGCGATGGCGCGCCGCTTCCAATAATGATGCGACGCCTCGGCGAAAAGCTCCTTGCGCTTGCTGATCAGGCCGGTCGCCGCGCCACCGAGGTAACCCCACAACGCGAACGCGAACTCAAGGTCGTAGATCGTGGGACCCCGGCCGAACAGCGACGACCGTTTCGTGGCCACAGCCACGCACCCGGCCACGACGTCGTTGCGGTGTTCGCCGTCGACCAGTTCGAGCTTGTCGTGGAACCGACGGGCCAAACTCAGCGCGTAGCCCTGGTCGGGGCCGGGTGAACCGAACCCATTGCCTTCAGAGATACCAGCGTCACCGGGACGCGTGGCCAGCCACCGCTCCGACGGCGGCAGCTTGTCCTGAGGACGAGGAACGTCCATGTCGGCAACGGGAACAAACTCAGGCTGGGCCACGGAGCGAGCGTAGCGAGCCAATGCCGCTGCCTCGCAAAGCGCCACAGGCGCTATTCGCTCGTGTGCAAAAGCCCGTACACCAGTGAATCCTGAAGCGCCTGCCACGACGCTTCGATGATGTTCTCGCTCACGCCGATGGTCGACCACGAACGGTCGCCGTTCGTCGAGTCCAGCAGCACGCGAGTCACCGCACCCGTGCCCTTGTTGCTGTCGAGGATGCGCACCTTGTAGTCGGTCAGGTGGATGCGCTCGAGCGCCGGGTACGCCTCGCCGATCGCCTGACGCAGCGCCTTGTCGAGCGCGCTCACCGGACCGTCGCCTTCCGCGGTTTCGACCAGCCGCCGACTGCCGACGAACAACTTCACAGTGGCTTCGGTGGAGAAGCCACCCTCGCCCCGCTCGTCGGCGATCACGCGAAACGATTCGAGCCGGAAGAATTCCTGCTCCCACCCCGCGGCACGTCGCATCAGCAGTTCCAACGAACCATCGGCCGCTTCGAAGTGGTAACCCTCGTGCTCGAGGCGCTTGAGCGTGTCGATGGTCTCGGTGAGTGCGGGTCCGTCGAGGTCGAGGCCGAGTTCTTTCGCCTTGAGGATCAGTGTCGACTTACCGGCGAGTTCACTCACGACGAACCGGGTGCCGTTGCCGACCGACGCCGGCGGTACGTGTTCGTACGCGTCGGGCCGCTTGGCGATCGCAGACGTATGCAGACCCGCCTTGTGCGCGAAGGCCGATTGGCCGACGTAGGGCGACTGCGGGTGCAGCGGCATGTTGACTAATTCGGCGACGTGATGACTTACGGGCGTGAGCCGCTCGAGCCGGTCGCGCGGGATCGTCTCCACGCCCATTTTCAGCGTCAGGTTCGGGATGATCGTGGTGAGGTTGCAGTTGCCAGTGCGCTCGCCGTAACCGTTGATCGTTCCTTGCACTTGGCGCGCACCAGCGCGCACGCCCGCCAGCGCGTTCGCGACACCACAGCCCGCGTCGTCGTGGAGGTGGACGCCCACGATCACGTCGTCTTTGAAATGCGCGACGACGGCGCTCACGGCCGCCTCCACATCGGAGGGAAGCGAACCGCCATTGGTGTCGCACAGCACGAGATGCGTCGCGCCCTTCATCACGGCGCCTTCGAGCACGCGCATCGTGAACTCGGGGTTGTCGCGGTAGCCGTCGAAGAAGTGCTCGGCGTCGAGCATCACCCGCAGCCCGTTGCCCGCGAGAAACTCGACCGAGTCCGCGACCATCGCCACGCCCTCGTCGAGGTCGGTTTCGAGCGCGCTCACGACGTGGTACTCGCTGCTCTTACCGACGATGCATACCGTCTCGGTGCCGGCTTCGATCAAATGGCGCAGGGTGTCGTCGCTGTCGACTTTGCCCGCCTTCCGACGCGTCGATCCGAACGCGACCATGTGCGCGGTGTCGAGCTTCAACTCCTTCGCAGCGCGTCGGAAGAACTCGTTGTCCTTCTCGTTCGAACCGGGCCAACCGCCTTCGATGAAGTGCACGCCGAGCCAGTCCAACTGCTCGGCGATGCGCAACTTGTCGTCGACGGTGAGCGAGATGCCTTCGAGCTGCGACCCGTCGCGCAGCGTGGTATCGTAGATCTCGACGCTGCTTGGCAGCGTTACGGCGCCAGTCCGTCGCACGGCGTTATCAGGTGACATGTTCGTTCCAGTCTTTGTAACGATCGGTCTCGCCCCGCACGGCCGCGAAGTACGCAGCCTGGATGGCCGTGGTGATCGGACCGCGACCACCGATCACGCGGTCGTCGACTGAAAAGATCGGCACCACTTCAGCGGCCGTCCCGGTGACGAACGCCTCGTCGGCGGTGTAGAGATCGGACCGCAGAATGTTGCCGACTTCGACCTCGTAACCAAGGTCGCGCGCGATCGTGAACACAGCCGATTGCGTGATGCCTTCCAGCGCACCCGCGGACACCGGCGGCGTGATGATGCGCCCGCGCTTCACCACGAAAATGTTTTCGCCCGTGCACTCCGACACGTAACCCTGCGGCGACAGCAAGATCGCCTCGTCGTAACCGGCGTTGAGCGCCTCGACCTTCGCCAACGACGAGTTGACGTACATGCCGGTGATCTTGGCGGCGGGGGGCATCGCATTCGGGTCGTGGCGCTGCCACGAACTGATCTTCATCCTCACGCCGGCGGCCAGGCTCTCTTCACCGAGATACGACCCCCACGGCCAGCACGCGATCGACACCTTCACCTCGCAGGGCAACGGGTTCAACCCCATCTCGCCGTAACCGAGGTACACCAGCGGACGGATGTAGCACTCGTCCAAGCCGTTGACGGCCACGGTCTGTTTTGTGGCTTCGACGAGCTCGTCGACGGAGAACGGGATCTCCATCGACAGGATTTTCGCCGAGTCGTGGAGGCGCACGATGTGGTCGGTAAGCCGGAACACGGCCGGCCCCTGCGACGTCTTGTAGGCGCGCACACCCTCGAACACGCCCATGCCGTAGTGCAACGAATGCGTGAGCACGTGGATCTTGGCGTCGGCCCAATCGACGAGCTCGCCGTCCATCCAAATCTTCTCTGAAGGGGTAATAGGCATTCGTTGTCTCCTACAGGGCGGCGGCGACGGCGTCGCCAATGGTGGACGGAACGGGATTGGTGGCCAGCACGGTGGTAACTGCTTTACGGATACGGGCGCCGGCGTCGGCCTCACCCAAGAACTCGAGCATCAACGCAGCGGCCATGATCTGCGCGGTGGCGTTGACCTTGTCGGTGCCGAGCGCGTCGTGCGCCGAACCGTGAACCGGCTCGAACATCGACGGTGTGGTGCGGTCGGGGTTGAGGTTGCCGGTGCCGGCCAGCCCGACGCCGCCGACCACAGCACCGGCGAGGTCGGTGAGGATGTCGCCAAACAGGTTGTCGGTGACCACGACGTCGTAACGCTGCGGGTCTTCGACGAAGTAAATGCACGCGGCGTCGACGTGGTTGTACGCAGTCTTCACGTCGGGGTACTCGGCCGCGACCTCGTTGAACGTGCGTGACCACAAGTCGCCGGCGAACGTGAGCACGTTCGTCTTGTGCACGAGGGTCAGGTGACGACGTGGGCGCGTCATCGCCAACTCGAACGCGTACCGAACGCAACGCTCCACGCCGTGGCGCGTATTCACCGAGCCCTGCGTGGCGACCTCGTGAGGAGTGCCTTTGCGCAGGAAGCCGCCCTCACCCGCGTAACTGCCTTCGGTGTTCTCGCGGATCACTACGAACTCCAAACCCTTGCCTTCGAAGGGGCGCAGGTTGATGTACTGGTCGAGCGCGAAGCGCAGCTTCAAGATGATCCCGCGCTCGATGGTGCCGCCCGGGATCTTGGTGTCGCCGATCGGCGGACCGAGCGGGCCTTTGAGGATGGCGTCGTGCGAGCCGATCGCAGCGAGGTCGTCGTCGTCGAGGACATGGCCGTCACGCAGGAACCGGTCGGCGCCTACGTCGAAGTGGGTGGTGTCGAGGTCGACGCCCGCAGCGGCTACAACCTTCAGCGCTGCCGCGGTGATGTCGGGACCGATCCCGTCGCCAGCGATAACCGCCACCCTGTGTGCCACTGCGTGTCTCCTTAGAACGAAAAAACCGTCCTCCACGAAGGGGGACGGCGAAGCGCTTCTGCGATGGTCGCAGAAGCGCTAGGTGATGATGATTACGAAGAACGTATGCATCGGACGACAGTTTAGAGGGTTTTCCGCGAGCTTGTAGCCTTCAGCCGCTATGGCGCCTGCACAACTATCCCGCGAAGCGTACGAACGCCTGTCCGCTGAGCTCAACGAGCTCACCGGCGTCGGTCGCGTCGAGATCGCGCAGGCCATCGAAGCGGCGCGCGCGTTGGGCGACCTTTCGGAGAATGGCGACTACCACGCAGCCAAAGACGCGCAGGGCCATATGGAGGCGCGCATCCGCAAGCTCGAGGCGCTGCTCGACCAGGCCGAGATCGTCGACGCCGCGACCAGCGACGCGGTGATTACGGGTTCCGTCGTCGGCATCCGCTACGAGGGCGACGACGACGTCGAGCAGTACCTGATCGGCTCCATCGAGGAACGGCGCGAGGGCATCGAGGTCGCCTCCCCAGGTTCGCCCCTCGGCGCTGCGCTTGTCGGTCACAAGGTCGGCGACGTCGTCGAGTACGACACTCCCAACGGGTCGAAGATGCGCGTGGAGATCGTCGAAATCTCGGCGTAAGCCGTTACTGCAGGTCGAAGATTTCGTGCGACGAGTTCACCGACGGCCCCGCTGTCGGCCCGCCACCGATCGCGTGCAGCCACCCACCCAACGTCACCACGGCAAGGCCGTGACGCGGCACCGCCATCTGGAACTTCGTCGACCACTTCCGCGCCGCGATGCATTCGACCGTGCCCACTGTGCCATCACCGTTCTCGCCACCGGCCACGCACAGCCCTGACGCGCCAGCCCCGGACCGCTTGGTAACGAGCGGCTGCTCGACGCGCCACGGGTCGCCCGGCTTCCACGACTCCACGCTGTCGAGCGCGGTTGCCACCCCCTCGGTGCGCCCACCGACGGCGTAAATCCGTCCCCCGCCGACGATCGCCGAGGCGTATGCCCGCTTCTGCGTCAGCGGCGTAGCCAACTTCCAGTCGCTGGCGCCGAGATCCAAGGTCTCGACCGAGTCGAGCGTGCCGCCGTCGGTCGTCGCGCCACCCAGCACCACGAGTTGACCGTTCAACGCGCCCAGCGCGGCGCCGCCTCGTGGCGTGGCGAGCACGGGTCCCGCTCTCCACGCCTTGTCGCCCGGGTGGAAGCGATACGTCGCAGCCTGCGCGATCTTCTGGTCGCCTTCCGCGGTGAAGCCGCCGACCGCCCAAAGGTCGTCGCCGAGTACGCCGAGCGCGACGTCGCTCACGGCCTGTGGCAAGCCGGGCGCTTGCGTCCATGCGCCGGTGGCGGGGTCGTAGGAGTCCACGCGCGCCGAGGGGTGACCGCTGGCGTCGGTGCCGCCCGCGACCACCACGAGTCCCTGCCAACCCGTCGCGCCGACCGAAGTGCGCGGCGCGGGCATCGGCGTGGGCGACGGACGCGTTCGGGTCGGCGTCGTTACGGCGGTTGTCGTGGGGTTGGCGTTCGCCACGGTCGGTGTGACCGCAGGCTTGCGGGTGGTCGACGTGGTCGTCGTCGCCGCGGTGACGCCGAAGGCGTTGGTGACGTCGGGCGTGCTGGGCTCGACAACCGCCGCGGGGAACCGTCCACCGTGGCGCGTCGTCGGGGAGTCGGCGTCGACGTTGTTGCCACGGCCGCACGCCCCGAGCGCGGCCGCCGTCAACGCGCCGGTCGCTACCCATAAACCCGTCACCCGCAGTGCGCGTCCCATGAGGGAACCAGTGTGGCGCGGCCGCGCTGCGATCCGGTGGCGTGTCACGAATGCAACAACGCCCGCTCGATGTCGCGCGCCGCCGCGAACACAGCCGCGCCGTGTTTTCGTCCGGGCGCACGTCCCAAGCGGTCGACAGGGCCCGACACCGATACGGCGGCGACGACTTCACCGTGGTTCGCCACTGCCGCGCTCACGGATGCGACCCCGGCCTCGCGCTCTTCGACACTTGCCACCCAACCCGACGGACCGGTCTCGCCGCGCAGGATCTTTCCGGCCGAGCCGCGGTTAAGAGGCAGCACCGAGCCCACTGCGACGATCGTGCGCAAGGAGTGGGGCGACTCCGCCGCGAGCACGCACACCCGTGTGTCGCCTCGCTGCACGTACAGCTGCGCACTTTCGCCCGTGCGGTCGCGCAACGCCGCCACAACCGGCGCCGCGACGGTGACGAGATCGCTGCCCACCAGGCGGGGGCCGAGCACGAACCGACCGTCGTTGTCACGGTCGACGAAGCCGTGTGCTTCGAGCGCAAGCGCGAGCCGATGCGCAGTGGCTCGCGGCAGCCCGGCGGCGGGCGCCATCTGCGCAAGCGTGAGCGGACCGCCCGCGAGCGCGTCGAGCACTGCCACCGACTTGTCGAGCACCCCCACACTTGTTACCGTTCGTTTCACCAGGCGGGAACGCTATCTCAGATTGTGAGACGATTCAAATGTCAGCGAAGCAAACCCAAGCGACCGCAGGCAAGACACTGAGCGAGAAGGTGTGGGATCGCCACGTCGTCCACTCCGCTCCGAACGAGCCCGACCTGTTGTTCATCGACCTTCACCTCATCCACGAAGTCACCTCGCCGCAGGCCTTCGACGGGCTGCGGCTGAGCGGCCGCACCGTTCGTCGCCCTGACCTCACCGTCGCCACGATGGACCACAACGTGCCGACCACGAACTTGCTCGAGCCCGTCAAAGATCCGATCAGCGCGCGGCAGATGGAAGTGCTCGCGGAGAACTGCAAAGAGTTCGGCATCACCCTGTACCCGATGGGTCATCGCGACGCCGGCATCGTCCACATCATCGGCCCCGAGCAGGGTTTGACCCAGCCGGGCATGACGATCGTGTGCGGCGACAGCCACACTTCCACGCACGGTGCCTTCGGCGCGCTCGCGTTTGGCATCGGCACCAGCGAAGTCGAGCACGTGTTGGCCACCCAGACGCTGCCGCAGCGCACGCCCGGCACCATGGCGGTCGTCGTCGAAGGCGAACTGCCGGCCGGGGTCACTGCGAAAGACGTGACGCTCGCAATCATCGGGCGCCTCGACACCGGCGGCGGGATCGGCTCGGTTATCGAGTACCGCGGGTCGGCGATTCGCGGCCTGTCGATGGAAGGGCGCATGACGCTGTGCAACATGAGCATCGAAGCGGGCGCCCGCGCCGGCATGGTTGCGCCCGACGACACGACGTTCGCGTATCTCGAAGGCCGCCGCCACGCGCCCAAGGGCAAGGACTGGGAAGCCGCGCTCGACGACTGGCGCACGCTGCAAACCGACGCCGGCGCGTCGTTCGACAAGACCGTCGAACTGAACGCGGCTCACATCGAGCCGCAGGTCACCTGGGGCACGAACCCTGGTCAGGTGATCCCGCTTTCGGGGCGCGTCCCCACGCCCGAGTCGTTCGCGGATCCAACGGCGCGCAACGCCGCGGCGCGCGCGCTGGAGTACATGGGCCTCACCGAGAACACGCCGATGACCGAGGTGTCCGTCGACACGGTGTTCATCGGCAGCTGCACGAACGCGCGTATCGAAGACCTCCGAGCCGCAGCGGCGGTGCTCGACGGGAAGCAGGTCGCCAAGGGTGTGCGCGCGCTCGTCGTGCCGGGCTCGAACGTCGTGAAAGAGGCGGCTGAGGCCGAAGGTCTCGACAAAGTGTTCAGCGCGGCGGGCTTCGAGTGGCGGGGGGCGGGCTGTTCGATGTGCCTCGCTATGAACCCCGACAAGTTGGCTCCGGGTGAACGCGCCGCATCCACGTCGAACCGAAACTTCGAAGGACGCCAAGGGCCGGGCGGCCGCACGCACCTCGTGTCACCCGCCGTCGCCGCAGCCACCGCGGTGGCCGGACACTTCGCCAACCCAAAGGACGTCTAACCGATGGAACCCATTGTCACGATTCAGGGGACGGCAATCCCACTCGACCGCAGCGACGTCGACACCGACCAGATCATCCCGGCCGAGTGGCTCAAGCGCGTCGAGCGCACGGGGTTCGGCGAAGGCCTTTTCGGCGCCTGGCGCAAGGACGCGTCGTTTCCGCTGAACGACAAGCGCTACGAGGACGCGTCGATCCTGATCGCAGGCCCGAACTTCGGCACCGGCTCGTCACGCGAACACGCGGTGTGGGCGTTGACCGACTACGGGTTCAAGGCGGTGATCTCGCCGCGCTTCGGCGACATCTTCCGCAACAACTCCACCAAAGCGGGCCTGGTTCCGGTGCAGGTGAGTTCGGAGGCCGGTGCCGCGCTCATGAAGGCGGTGCAAGACGACCCCACGCTCGAGATCATCGTCGACATCGCGTCGCGCACCGTCGGCTGCTTGAAAGCGGGCATCGAAGAACAGTTCCCTCTCGACGACTTCACGCAGATGCGGTTCCTCGAGGGGCTCGACGACATCGGCCTCACGCTGCGCAACGCGGATGCGATCGACAGCTACGAGGCGAACCGCCAGGCCTGGCTCCCCCGGGTTTCGTAACTGTGCGGTCGCAGCCGGCCGTGCGCCGGCCGCGACCACAACAGTTCGTTTAGATGACGCCGACGGCGACGGAGACGCCGCCCGTGAAGTTCTCGTAGGCCTCGAACGCGTCGGTCACCGTCTGCGGCAGGTCGAACGACAGCACGAAGGTGGACTGGCTGGCGTCGCCGACCACGTATTCGTCGGCGGCGTCGCCGTCGAGTTGGCCGATCGCCACCGTGGCACCCTCAGTGCCCGATTCGGGTGGGATGACACCGGCAATCTCGTGCGCGTTTGAGTCGAACACTCGAACGTGCTGGCCACCGCCCGGACCGGCGCCCGTGATGATGCGAGCGACTTGGTCGGCGCCGACGTTGCCACCGACGAAGACGCCGCCGGTAAAGCTGCCGTATGCCATGAACCCGAGCAGTTCCGTCGGGTTCCCGTTGGACGCGATCTTCATCACGCGAACGTGGGGGCCACCGCCAGGGCCAGCGCCGGTGATCACGTCGGCCCTACCGTCACCGTCGATGTCCGCGGCGCCGACCCGCACGCCCCCGAAGAACGGAACTTGCGGCGTGCCGTACGCCATGAACTGAGTGATGAGATTGGAATCGGCACCGTTGAGTGCCGACGCACCGCTGAACACCTTCACGTGCGGACCGCCGCCCGCGCCGGCGCCGGTGACGACGTCGGCCTTGCCGTCGTTGTTCACGTCACAGGCCGCAACGTTTACGCCGCCACGGAAGCCGATGTCGTACGCCATGAACTCGTGCATCAAGAGGCCGTTCTTGCCGCTGAACACGCGCACGTGCGGGCCGCCGCCCGGGCCTGCGCCGGTGACGATGTCTTGGTAACCGTCGCCGTCGACGTCACCGAGCGCAACGTTGACGCCGCCACGGAAGCCGATGTCATATGCCATGAACTCGCCGACGACTGCGTCGTCGTTCGCGGGGTTGATGACCTGCACGTGGGGGCCGCCGCCGGGGCCGGCGCCGGTAACGATGACCGGTACGTGGGGCCGCGGGGCCGCGGTCGTGGTGGTCGGAGCGACAGTGGTCGTGGTCGTTGGAGCGACCGTGGTCGTGGTCGTCGGAGCGACCGTGGTCGTGGTCGTCGGAGCGACGGTGGTCGTCGTCGTCGGAGCGACCGTCGTGGTCGTAGCGACCTGGGCCAGCATCGGCGAACCAAGCAGCCCCGTGCCAATGAGGCCACCGGCAGCGGTCGTGCTCGTGGTCGTCGTGGGCGCGACGGTGGTCGTCGTCGTGGGCGCCACGGTGGTCGTCGTTGTGGGCGCCACGGTGGTCGTCGTTGTCGGCGCCACGGTCGTGGTGGTGGGCACGATGGGCGGTACGGAGGGGCCCTTGCAGGCGCTGGCGGGTGCAGCGGCGGCCGGGGAACTCGACTGGGAGATCACCAACGTCGACGCGCCCGCAAGCAACACGGCCGCCAGTCCCGCCTGGAGACAGCGTGCACGTACGGTTCTAGATACATCCATGCACTGCACCCTAACGAGGTCCACCAATGTTTGCTCTGGCGTTGCGTTTTGGCGACTCTGACCCGGCCACGGGGGTGGTAAAGCCAACACCGGCGCGATTGTTAGTTTGCTGGGATGATTCGGCGCAGCGCGAAGTGGTCGTTCCGGCTCGGCGTCCTCGTCGCAGTCGCGTTCGTCGTAAAAAAACTGCTCGACAGCAAGCGCCAACCGGCGGTCCGGGCGGCCGCCCCCACGTCGACGGGCCCCACGTCGACAGGCAAGCCATCGTCGCAGCCGCGACCAGCCGCGACGCCCACGCCCAAGCCTGGACCGAAGCCGAAACCTGAACCGAAGCCGCAGGCGGCACCGGCACCGAAGCCCGAACCGCTGCCGACCGAGGTCGCAGCGACCCCAGAACCTGAGGTGAAGCCCGCACTGGAGCCCTCGCCCGAGCCCACCGCGGCGGCTCCGGAGCCGACGCCTGATCCCGAGCCCGAGCCGATCGCTCCCCCTGCTCCGCCTCCTGCGAAGAAAGCGGCCAAAAAGGCGGCCGCCGCGTCGACGCGGACTACTCGCGCCGAGCCCCTCAAAGCACAGCGCGCCGCTAAAAAGGCAAACCCGGCTGCCCGCACGAACCGCAAGGTCCCCGTCGACGCCGCGCCCACCGGCCCCCCGCCCGTGATGGTGTCGTGGGTGGAACCCGTCGGCGACGTGTGCCCGACCTCACACCCGATCAAGGCAAAGCTGGGTAGCCGCGTGTTTCGCAAGCCGGGCACGCCGAACTACGACACGAGCAAACCCGACCGTTGCTACGCGTCAGAGGGCGCCGCACGGCGTGCCGGGTTCAAAGAAACCCAGCGCTAGACGCGTTCAGGCCGAAAGGCTGCGGGCGTCGAAGATTCCGGCGTTGCGCAAGAGATCCTCGGCGACATCGGTCGGCACCGATACGTCGGTGGCCAAGATCATCAACGCAGTCGAGCTGTCGGTCGATCGACCGAGGTGCATGTCGGCCACGTTGATATCGGCGTCGGCCATGGCCTTGGTGACCAACGCGAGCATGCCGACCCGATCGTCATTGCGCACGACGAACAGGTGCTTGGCCGGAGGCACCTCGCAGCTGATGCCGTCGATCGCCGTGATGCGCGCTTCGCGTCGCAAACCGGTGATCGTTCCGGCGACCGATCGATCCGCGCAACGCAACACCAACACGCTCGCTTGCTCGGTCGGGCCGAGCTTCAGTTCCTTCACGTCAAGCCCGCGCGCCTCGGCGATGGTGGGCGCGTTCACGAACGAAATGGGCTGATCGGTCAAGACGTCGAGCACACCGAGCGTGGCCGACAGCGTGACAAGGCTGACGTCGTTATCCGCCAGCGGCCCTCGGTATTCGACTTCGAGCAGCGTCGGCGCTGTCTCATCCAGTAGCCCGGCGAGCAACCGACCAAGACGTTCGGCCAGACCGACAAATGGCCGCACCGTTTCGGACGCGGCGTGCGCGTTCACGTTCATCGCGTTGGGCACGAAGTCGCCGGCGAGCGCCAACACCACTTGCTCGGCGACCTGCACGCCGGCCTTGTCCTGCGCTTCGGCGGTGCTCGCACCGAGATGGGGCGTCACCACCACGTTCGCGAGGCCCAGCAACGGCGACTCGGTGAGGGGTTCGTCGGCGAACACGTCGAGGGCCGCGCCGGCGAGGCGTCCCTCGCGCAGCGCCTCGGCGAGATCAGCTTCGTTGACGATGCCACCGCGCGCGTCGTTGATGATGCGAGCGGTTGGCTTCATCTTCGCGATGAACTTCGCGTCGACCAGGTTCACGGATTCGGGTGTCTTCAGTAGGTGAATCGAGATGAAGTCGGCGGCCGCCGCGAGGTCGTCGAGTTCCATCAGCTCGACGCCCATCTGCTTGGCCCGCTCGGCCGACATCCAAGGGTCCCACGCCACCACCCGCATGCCGAACGCGTTCGCGCGCTGGGCCACCAACGACCCGATGCGGCCGAGGCCGAGAAGCCCGAAGACCTTGCCGTGGAGTTCGACGCCTTCCCACTTCGACTTCTCCCAACGGCCGGCGACCATCGCCGCGTTTGCCTGCGGGATGTTGCGGGCCAACGAGAGCAACAAGGCCATGGCGTGTTCGGCGGTGGAGACGCCGATGCTGAACGGCGCGTTCGCAACCATCACGCCCTTGGCCGTCGCAGCGGCGAGGTCGATGTTGTCGATGCCGACACCAGCTCGGCCAACCACGATCATGTCGTCCATCGCCGCGAAGACTTCGGCGGTGACTTTCGTGGCCGAGCGAACAATCAACGCGTGCGCACCCTTCACTGCGTCGAGCAGCTGCTCGGGCGATAGGCCGAGCTGCACGTCGACGTCGTGACCGGCCGCGGCGAGCGCGGCGTTGGCCGACGGAGCCAACTCTTCGGTGATGAGAACGCGCGCCACTATGCGAACAACTTCTGGAGCCGCGTGACGCCTTCGACGAGTGCGTCGTCGCTGAGCGCGTACGAGAAGCGACCGTAACCGGGCGAACCGAACGCCTCGCCCGGCACGAACGCGACCTTCGCGTCGTCCAAAACCAACGCGGCGAGCTCCAGCGTGTCGGTCGCGGCTTTGCCGTTGATATCGCGCCCGAGCAACCCGGTTAGCGAGGGGTAGGCGTAGAACGCACCGTCAGGCGTAGGGCACGTGACGCCGGGAATCTCGTTGAGCATCGACACGATGGTCTTGCGCCGCCGGTCGAACGCCTCACGCATCGAAGCCACCGCGGACAAGTCGCCCGACACCGCTGCGAGCGCGGCGCGTTGGGCGACATTGCCGACGTTCGACGTCGCATGCGATTGCAGGTTCGTAGCCGCGTCGACCGCGTCTTTCGGGCCGATCATCCAACCCACGCGCCAGCCGGTCATCGCGTAAGTCTTGGCCACGCCGTTCAGTACGAGCGTGCGGTCGGCCAGGTCGGGGACCTGCACCGGGATCGACGTGAACTTCGCGTCGCCGTACACGAGGTGTTCGTAGATCTCGTCGGTGACGACCCAGAGGTCGTTGGCCAGCGCCCACTCGCCGATCGCCTTTACTTCGTCGGGCGTGTGGACCGCGCCCGTCGGGTTGCTCGGCGAACAGAACAGCAACACCTTCGTCTTGTCGGTGCGGGCCGCCTCAAGCTGGTCGACGGTATGGCGGAAGCCCTGCGCCTCGTCGGCCAATACTGCAACAGGCACGCCGCCCGCGAGCTGGATCGCTTCGGGATACGTCGTCCAATACGGCGCGGGCACGATCACTTCGTCGCCGGGATCGCACAGCGTTGCGAACGCGTTGTACACCGCCTGCTTGCCGCCGTTGGTAACAAGCACCTGCTGCGGCGTGACCTCGTAGCCCGAGTCACGCTTGGTCTTGGCCACCAGCGCGTCGCGAAGTTCGGGCAGTCCCGACGTCGGCGTGTACCGGTGGTTCTTCGCGTCGCGGCAAGCGAGCACGGCAGCCTCGACGATCGAGTCGGGGGTCGGGAAATCGGGCTCACCGGCACCGAAACCGACCACGTCTTCGCCGGCGGCGACCATGGCTTTGGCCTTGGCGTCGATGGCGAGCGTGGCCGACGGAGCGACGGCGGCAATTCGTCGGGACAAGCGATTCACGGCTGTAATGCTGGCAGAGATGAGCGACGACCCAAGACTCGATATTTCCGTGCCGTCGAACCTGCTGCCGGTAGACGGACGGTTCTGCTCAGGGCCGTCCAAAGTGCGCCCGGCGCAGGCCGAAGCCGTCGCCGCCGCGGCGAAGACGCTGCTCGGCACGAGTCACCGGCAGGCGCCGGTAAAGAACCTGGTCGGACGGGTGCGCAGCGGCCTGGCCGAGCTGTTCCAGTTGCCCGATGACTACGACGTGCTGCTCGGCAACGGCGGCACCACGTTGTTCTGGGACGCAGCCACGTTCGCTCTGATCGAGAACAAGAGCCAGCATCTGAGCTTCGGCGAGTTCTCCTCGAAGTTCGCCGCCGCCGCCAAAGCGGCGCCGTTCCTCGACGAACCACAGATCATCGAAGCGCCGGCCGGCACGAAGGCCGACGCCGTAGGCACCGCAGGCATCGACCTGTACGGGCTCACGCACAACGAAACCTCGACTGGAGTTGTGGCGCCGATCGTGCGGCCCACCGGGGGCGATCACGGCGCGATCGTGGCCGTCGACGCGACGTCGATCGCCGGCGGCGTCGTCGTCGATCCGAGCCAGTTCGATTGTTATTACTTCGCGCCGCAGAAGTGCTTCGCGTCCGACGGTGGGATCTGGTTCGCGCTGTGCTCGCCCGCTGCGGTCGCGCGCATCGAGCGCATCAGCGCGTCGGGCCGTTGGATTCCCGCCATCCTCGATCTGCAGACTGCGGTAACGAACTCGCGCGGCAACCAGACGCTGAACACGCCCGCTGTCGCGACGCTGATCATGCTCGCCGACCAAATCGAATGGATGCTCACCAACGGCGGGCTGAGTTGGGCGGCGAGCCGCAGCGAAAAGTCTTCGTCGCTCCTGTACGGGTGGGCCGAGTCGTCGGCATTCGCAACGCCGTTCGTGGCCAAACCCGACGAGCGTTCGCCCGTCGTCGGCACGATCGACATCGAAGGCTTCGACGCCGCGCTCCTCTGCGACATCCTCCGGCGTAACGGCGTGCTCGACACCGATAGCTACCGCAAACTCGGTCGTAATCAGATCCGTATCGGCATGTTCCCAGCCGTTGAGCCTGACGACGTGGCCGCGTTGTGCGCCACCATCGATTACGTCGCCGAGCGTTTGCTTTAACCTGTTTCCCGCATGCTGCGGGGCCGCCACGTCACAGTCGTGTTCGTCGCGGCGTTTTGCGCGCTAACCGGTCCTGCGCTCGCCACGGTCGACCCCGTTGTGCCCACTGTGGCGGGCCCGGCGGTGGCGCCACCACCCGGGGCACCGCCCAAGGCCTACATCGTGGTCGACCAGGCGACGGGACGGGTGATGGCGGCGAGCAACGAACGCGTGGCGCGGCCGCCGGCGAGCATGTCGAAGATCCTCACCGCGCTCGTCACGGTGGCGGCGTTGGCACCGACCGACACCGTCCCCGTAAGCGAGCGCGCTGCAGCGATGCCGGCGCACAAACTCAGTATGAAATCGGGCGAGGTGTGGCCGGTCGACGACGTGCTGCACGCGTTGCTCCAGTCGTCGGCCAACGACGCGGGTGCGGCGCTGGCCGAACGGGTCAGCGGGTCGCTCGAGAACTTCGGCGGCGCGCTCGATCAACTCGCGGCGCAGCTGCACATGGCCGACGCGCCGGTGCTGCAAGACCCCTCGGGCCTCGACGACTCCACGTCGATCGGGGGCGGCAACCTCGTTTCGGCGCGCGACTTAGCGATCGCAACACGCGCGCTGTTGAACGAACCGCGGCTCGCCCCGATCGTGGCCGCACCGGTCAGCCGCTTCACCGATCCGGGCGGCGTACCGCACCGTCTGATCAACCACAACAAGTTGCTCACGCGCTACTTCGGCGCCGTCGGCGTGAAAACGGGCTACACCCGCAAAGCCGGCCGCGGCCTCATCGCTGCGGCCACGCGTAACGGGCGCACGGAGATCGTGGTCGTTATGAGCGTCGACGACACCTATGGATGGGCCGCGGCGCTGCTCGATGCCGCGTTCGCCGCTCCGCTGCCCGCAGTCAGCGACCGGCTTCCCGCGGTTCCGACTTCGTTGACCATCACGGCCGTAGGTGCCGACAACGCGCGCGCCTCTCGATCTGATCGACCCACACTCGCCGCTACGCCCCGCACCACCGCCGCACGTCAAGACCGCTCGACGGCGGCCGCGGCGCCCGACGTGCGCTCGGCGCCGCTAGAAGCGGCGGCACACACCCGCGGGTTGTCGCTATCGGTGTTGTTGCCCCTGGGCGCGCTCGCGACCATCGGGCTGCTGGTCGCACTACTGCGACTGCGCCTCGTGGTGGTGCGCCGGCGCCGCCGCAACCGTCGACGCCGTGTGACGAATCCGAACGCGGCGATCCGGCATCACCCGAACCGTCGCCGCGATCCCCATCTCACGACGCAGTACGAGCCCCACGAACACATGAAGTCGCGTTTCCACGACGTCGTGAACGACTAGCTGATGTTTGGGTGCGTGAGAACCGGATATCCGGTTGTCACGCACCCAAACGCTGAGAACTAGCTGCCGCCGTTGCCGATCGAGACCTCGACGCCGCCGGTGAACCCGGACGGGTAGGCGAAGAAACCGGTGCCGAAGGCGGCGGAGCCGTCTTGCTTGAAGGCCCGCACGTGAGGACCGCCACCGGGTCCAGCACCGGTGACGATTTCCGCCGCCGGATCACTGTCGAGATTGCCGAGCGCTACGGAAACACCGCCGGTGAAGCTGGGGGCGTAGGCGAAGAAGCCGTCACCCTGGGCCGTACCGTTGCCGTTGAACATCCGGACATGCGGCCCGCCGCCGGCGCCGGCGCCGGTGACGATCTTGCCGGCCGAGGCGCCAACGAAGACGCCTCCCGTGAAGCCAGGGTCATAGGCCATGAACCCGGCCGTCTCGGTGACGTTGTTGGAGTTGACGCTCAGCACGCGGACGTGGGGGCCGCCGCCGGGACCGGGCGAGGTGATGATCTCGTCTTTGGCGTCACCGGACTCGTTGGCCACTGCGACGCGGACGCCACCGCGGAAGCCGGTCGTATAGGCCATGAAGCCGCCATTGGAGATGTCTTGCACGTTGTCGCCGCCGCCCTTGATCTTCAGCACCTTGACGTGGGGCCCGCCGCCGGGACCAGCTGCGACCACGAGCTCGTCGCCGTTGCTGGTGTCGCCGTCCAAGTTGCCGGCTGCGACGTAAACGCCACCCGAGAAGTTCTGATCGAAGGCGAAGAAGCTCGCGCGGATCGTGCCGTCGAGCGCGAACACGCGCACGAGAGGCCGTGAGTTGTTACCGGGCGCGGTGACGATCTCGTCGATGCCGTCGGCACCGACAGTGCCGTCGGCCTTGAAGAAGTCACCGCGGGCGACGTGCACGCCGCCGGCAAACGCTTGCTCGTAAGCGAAGAAGCCGGCGAGGCGGGCACCGCTGGCGCCGAACGTCTCGACGTCAGGGCCGCCGCCCGAGCCGGCACCGGTGGTGATCTGGCCGAAGTCGTCGTTCAAAATCTTCGCGTCCTTCGTCGACGGCGATCCGACCGTTGCGTTGTTCGCGTCGGAGATGGTGACGTGGAAGATCTCGTCGGGCTCTTGGGCTACGTCGCCGTTGATCGTGACGGGAAAGGTGGTGCTCCCCTGGCCGGTGCCGATCGTGATCGCGTGCTTGGGCACCGCGACGTAGTCGCCGGTGGTGTCCTGCGTAGAAGCAACGGCCGTGCCGTCCGAGGTTTCGACGTTGACCGAAATCGGTTGTTGCGGTAGCGGCGAGACGTTGAGCGTCACGGTCATCGTCGACGTACCGGAGTCGCCTTCGACCTTGTCAGGAATGTCGGCGATCGTGACCTGCGGCGGCGCGCCGTCCTCCGCCTGGATCGTGACCGTTTGGTTCGGGTTACCGGCGAACGCCGCGTTGCTGTTCTGGCTGAACGTCACCAGGAAGTTCTCAGCAGGCTCGGGGAATGTGTCGCCCGTGACGGGGACAAGTACGTGCTGCGTCTGCGCCGTGGCGACGCTCTTCGGGAAGGTGAGTGTTCCCGAAGTCGCGGTGTAGTCGGAGCCAGCGTGAGCCGTGCCGTCCTGCGTCGCGTAATGGACCGTGACGTCCTGGTCGTACGTCTTGTCGACCGTGACGCTGATGTCGTGGTTCGTCGTGCCCGAATCGCCCTCGGTGTGGTTCCCGCCACCACTCGTGGTGATCTGCGGCACAGTTCCAGTGTCGTTGTCGGTCAGCGTTCCGGTGCCGGTCGTGCCCTGATCCGCGGCGACCGGCGGCTGGGCGAACACAACGAGAAATTGCTCGGTGGGTTCGCGCGTGCCGTCATCGTTGCTGTGAACCGTAAGCGTCTTCGGGGCGCTGTCACCGAAGCCCCACGTAAACGTCGTCGGGCCAACCGGCGTGTAATCCGCGGGCGAACTCGTGGATGACGCCGTGAGATCTTCCGTCTTGACGGTGGCCGAGATCGTGTCGGCGTGCACCTCAGGCGTGACCGAGATGGTGAAGACAAGGTTTTGGCCCTCAGTCACCGACGCGCTGCTGATGTTGACGGTGTTGAACCCACTCACCGCGTGGGCCGGCGAGCTGAACGGGACCGCGACCAGGAACGCCGCAGCGAACAGGGTGCAAAAGGCCGCGGCGAATACACGAAGGGAAGTGCGCATAGGGGCGACACCCTACTTAGCTCGGCGTGGCAAAAACCAGGCGCCGTGTCACATTTGTGGCAAGAACGGTTATTGGCCGCCCGAGACGTCCTGGGGCTTCGCGGTCCCTGCGCTCACGAACGGCATCAGCTTGCGGAGCTCCTCGCCCACCTTCTCGATCGGGTGATTGGCTCCGGCCTTGCGCATCTCGTTGAAGCGAGGGCGCCCGTTTTTGTTCTCGTCGATCCACTCTTCGGCGAATTTGCCGGACTGGATCTCCTCGAGCACGCGCTTCATTTCCTTCTTCGTCTCTGCCGTGACGATGCGGGGGCCGCGGGTGTAATCGCCGTACTCTGCCGTGTCGGAGATCGAATAGCGCATGCCTGAAACACCATGGGCATACATGAGATCCACAATAAGCTTAAGCTCATGTAGACATTCAAAGTACGCCGACTCCGGTGCGTAACCGGCTTCGGTGAGAGTCTCAAAAGCGGCCTGTACCAGCGACGTTACGCCGCCGCAGAGGATTACCTGCTCGCCGAAGAGGTCGGTTTCGGTCTCTTCCCGGAATGTGGTGGGCAGCACGCCCGCTCGCGCCCCGCCGATGGCATACGCATACGACAGCGCCAACGCTTCGGCCTTGCCGCTGGCGTCTTGGGCCACCGCGATCAGGCACGGCACGCCTCCGCCTTCGGTATAGGTGCGGCGCACGAGGTGGCCCGGGCCCTTCGGCGCGCACATGGCGACGTCGACGCCCGCGGGCGGATCGATCAACCCGAAGTGGATGTTGAACCCGTGGGCGAAGAACAGGGCGTCGCCCTCGTTGAGGTTCGGCGCGATGTCTGCGTCGTAGACCGCCTGCTGATCCGTATCGGGCAGCAACACCATGACGAGATCGGCTTCGGCCACGGCTTCGGCCGTGGGGAGGACCCGGAGCCCGGCGGCTTCGGCCTTGGCGACGCTGCCGGATCCCTCACGAAGACCGACCCGGACGTCGACGCCGGAGTCCTTCAGGTTCAGCGCGTGGGCGTGGCCCTGGCTGCCGTAACCGAGGATGGCGACCTTGCGCGCCCCGATGATGCTCGGGTCGGCGTCCTTGTCGTAATAAACGGTGGCCATGGGTCAGCCTGCTTTCTGCGATGTCGAGCGCAGGCTCAGAGGAGCCTGGCGTTCCAGTTTTGCCAATGCGATGCGGCCAGTGCGAGCCAGCTCGCTGATGCCGTAGGGACGGATGAGGTCTTCGAAGCCGTCGAGGGCGTCGGGTTCGGCCGTCACCTGCACCGTGACAGCGTCGTGACCGACGTCGACAATGCGACCGTCGAAGATCTGCACCAGCTCCATGATCTGGCCGCGGGTGCCCGCGTCGGTGGTGAAGACCGTGGCCAGCAGCAACTCGCGTTCGACGGCGTCGGACGGCGCGAGCTCGTTGATCTCGACCACGTCGATCAACTTGAAGAGCTGCTTGCTGATCTGGTCGAGCGGCGTGCCTTGCACGTCGACGACGATCGTGATGCGGCTGAAGCGCTCGTCCTGCGTGGGAGCTACCGCGAGGCTGAAGATGTTGTATGCGCGCCGTGCGAACAGGTTGCTGACGCGCGCGAGCACACCGGCCTTGTTGCTGACGAGGACGGACAGCACATGGTGGTTGGTCTCCTTCGTGCTCACTGGACCACCTCGCCCTTCAAGTCACCGGTGACGATGTCGTCGTTGCTGGCGCCAGCGGCGACCATCGGGAAGACCTTCTCGCGCGAGTCGGTGCGGAAGTCGATCACGACGGGGCGGTCGTCGATCGAGTTGGCCTTGTCGATCGCGGGCTGAATCTCTTCGGGACTGTCGACGCGAATACCGACGCAACCCATCGCCTCGGCCCACATCTTGTAATCGGGCAGGTCGGCCGACAGGTAGACCTCGGAGTAGCGCTCCTCGTAGAACATCTCCTGCCACTGACGCACCATGCCGAGGTAGGCATTGTTGAGGATCGCGATTTTCACCGGGATGCGCTCGGCGCTGGCGGTGACGAGTTCTTGCGCCGTCATCTGGAAGCAGCCGTCGCCGTCGACCGCCCACACCATCTTGTCGGGGCGCCCGACCTTGGCGCCGATGGCGGCGGGCACCGCGAAGCCCATCGTGCCCAGTCCCCCGCTGTTGACCCAGGTGTAGGGGTGGTTGAACTTCCAGTACTGGCTCGTCCACATCTGGTGCTGACCGACGCCCGAGGCGACGATGCAATCGTCGGGCGCGCTGTCGCGCAGTTGCTCCAGCACCATCTGCGGCTTGAGCAGATCGCCATCGACGGGGTCGTCGTATTGGAGCGGGAACTTCTCCTGCCAGCCGCTGATGGTGGACTTCCACGCGCTGCGATCGGGCTGCGCGTCCTTACCGCCGAGGTCGTTGATGGCGGTGATCAGTTCCTCGATGATGAGGCGGCAATCGCCCACGATCGGCACGTCGGGACGGCGGACCTTGCCCATCTCGGCGGGGTCGATGTCGACGTGGATGATCTTGGCGTCTTGCGCGAAGCCGTTGAGGCGGCCCGTGACGCGGTCGTCGAAACGGGAACCGAGCGCGATGAGCAGGTCGCTCTTTTGCATGGCGGTGACGGCCGTGTAGTTGCCGTGCATGCCCGGCATGCCGAGGCACAGCGGATGGTCGTCGGGGAAGGCGCCGCGAGCCATGAGCGTGGTGACCACGGGGATGCCCGTGAGTTCCGCCAGCGCCTTGAGCGCCTCGGCGGCGCGGCTCTTGAGGATGCCGCCGCCGACGTAGAGCACGGGCTGGCGCGCCTCGTTGATCAGTTGCGCGGCGGCCTTGATCATCGCCGGATCGCCGTGCATGTTGACCTTGTAGCCCGGCATCCCGTCTTCGAGCTCGGAATCGGTAGGCCAGTACCAATCCATCGCAGAGTTGGGGTTCTTGGGGTCGACGATGTCTTTGGGGATGTCCAGCAAGACCGGCCCGGGGCGGCCCGTCGTCGCGATGTGGAACGCCTCACGCACCGCCCGAGGGATGTCGGCCGCGCTCGTGACCAACTCGTTGTGCTTCGTGACCGAGCGGGTGATGCCCACCGTGTCGCACTCTTGGAACGCGTCGGTGCCGATTGCGGCGACGGGGACCTGCCCGGTGATCACGACCATGGGAATCGAGTCCATGTAGGCGTCGCACAGCGGGGTGACGATGTTGGTGGCCGCGGGGCCGCTGGTGACCATGGCCACGCCCGGGCGACCGGTGACGTGCGCGTAACCCTCGGCCATGTGCCCGGCGCCCTGTTCGTGGCGCACGAGGATGTGGCGGATCGGGCTGTCGATGATCGGGTCGTAGACCGGCAGGATGCAGCCGCCGGGCAACCCGAAGATCGTCTCGACGCCTTCCATTTCCAATGCCTTGATGAGGGCCTGGCCGCCATTCATCTCTTGGGACTTCATTGGTAAGCCTTTCCTAGAAAACAAAACGACCTCCCGATTGGGAGGCCGTGTAGCGAAGCGCGCGATGAGCAGTCGGCGTCCGCTACGTACCTACTACTACGAGAATTCGGGCGCTCAACATGAGGCGATCACTGTAACGCATCGCTTCCACAAGGTCTACCTCCGCCCACCTCAGCGAGCGCCGCTACCGACTGGTCGCGCGATCCGTCGGTCAGACGGACAGATCCCGCGACCGGTTGCGAGGCGTCTAGGAATTGGTCGCGCGATCTGTCCGTTTCGTCGACAGATCCCGCGACCGGTCGGGCAATGGGTTGCATCCAGGGCGCACCCTGACGCCGAACAGTCTCTGTAGCGTTACGGCACCGATGAAAGGACTGCATGAGCGTCGACTCCGCTGACTCCGATGCGCTGCGGACCGCGCGGTTAGCGATGCTGGCTGCGCTCATCGACGGCGACGTGAAGAACGCGCGGGAACTCGCCCTGCGGTTGCTCGAAGACGGCTACGCGTTCGACGAAATCGTGGAGGGAGTGTTCGCGCCGGTCCAGGGCGAGTTCGGCCGGCGTTGGGCCTCGGGTGACCTCGGAGTCGCCGACGAACACGCTGCGAGCGAAGCAGTGGCGCAGCTGATCACGCACTTGAGCGCGGTCGCCGAGACGCCCACCGGCCCCAAGGTCGTGGCCGTCGCACCCGAACACGACGCCCATGGTCTCGGAGCGCGGGTCGTGACGGCGTCGCTGGTTCTCGAAGGATTCGACGCCGTCTTTCTCGGTGCCTCGCTGCCGCCCGAGGACCTCGGCGATTACCTCCGAGCCCAAGAGCCGTACGCGCTCATCCTGAGTTGTTCGGTCACCGCCGCGCTCGCGAGCGCGGCGCGTTCGGTCGCTGCCGCGCACGATGAAGGCATCGCCGTCATCGCCGGAGGGAGCGCGCTGCCCGACGAGGAGCGCGCAACGCGGATTGGCGCCGACAGCTTCGCCCGCTCCGCTCGCGACGTGACGTTGACGCTGCACGACTGGGCGCAGACCCCGCCCAGTTCGTTGCAGGTCGCCCCGGACCCGATCCCCGAGCAGCGTTCGTTGTGGACCCGCTCGGCAGCGGTGGTCGCCGCCGCGATGGCCAGCGCAAGCGAGCGGGCAGAACGGCCGGACCGGCTAGCCGACGAAATGCGGTGGCTGCTGCTCGTGCTCGAGTCGAGCGTCCTGCTGGGCGAGCCGAACCTGCTGGTCGAGCACCTCGAGTGGCTGCGCAGTGTCGCACCGACGCACGGTGTCGGCCGCGACACCATCGACGCCGGGATAAGCGCGCTCGTCGACGCCCTCGACGGAGACCTCGGGCGTCTCGGCCGCGCGCTCGCGACGGCCTATGGCGTGGCGTAGTCC
>JBEEFT010000015.1:0-12292 GCA_041166225.1 Actinomycetota bacterium
GAGGACATTCACGAGACGTTGCGCCGACTGATGGAGGGCCGCACGACGGTCCTCGTCGCGCACCGCCGTTCGTCATTGCGTCTCGCCGACCGCATCGTGGTTGTCGACCAGGGCGCGGTCGCCGACAGCGGCACCCACGACGAACTGGTGAAACGCTCCGCGCTCTATCGGGCGCTGCTGTCGGGCCCCGGCGACGGCGTCGACGACGTGGTCGAACCCGTCGCCGCACCACCAACCGAGCAACGCGGCGGTGTCACGGCCTCGGCCTGGCCCTACGACACGGTCGACGGCACGGGCCCACGCGCAACGGCGAGCACCGGCCAGCCCCGGGTCGGCCCTCCCGGTGGCGGCGGCGGGTTCGGCATGGCGTTGGCCGCAACACCGGAACTCCTCGCGGCGCTCGACAAGCTCCCACCCGCGAACGACGAGCCGAAGATCGACGTCGCCGCGGAGTCCGCCGCGAAAGACAACTTCAGCCTCCGCGAATTCATCACGCCGTATCGCGGTTGGCTCACAGTCGGCCTCACGCTCGTGGCCGTCGACGTCGTCGCCACGTTGCTCGGCCCGTACTTCGTTCGCCGTGGCATCGACCACGGCGTACGCCCGGCCGACGCGCACGTGTTGATGCTGGCGACTGTGGGGTTCCTCATCGCCGCGTTGGCCGACTGGGGCCTCACGATCACCTACACACTCATCACCGGGCGCACCGCCGAGCGCCTCCTCTACGCGCTGCGGATCCGTGTGTTTTCACACCTGCAACGTCTGTCGGTCGACTACTACGACGGCGAGATGGCGGGCCGCGTGATGACGCGCATGACCACCGACATCGACGCGTTGCAGCAGCTCTTGCAGACCGGTCTGATCAGCGCGCTGGTGAACCTCGTCACCTGCGTCGGTGTGTTTGGTTTCCTGATCGCGCTGTCACCCCGCTTGGCGTTGGTTACCGCAGCCGTGTTGCCCCCGCTCGCGCTCGCGACGTGGTGGTATCAGCGCAAGTCGAGCGTGGTCTACGCGCAAGCGCGCGATCGGATCGCCGCAGTGAACGCCAACTTCCAGGAAAGCCTGTCGGGCGTGCGCGTGGCCCAGGCCTACACGCGCGAAGACAAGAACATCTCGGGTTTCCGCGACGTCAACAGCGACTACTTGCAGTCCCGCGTCAAAGCGCAGAAGTACATCTCGCTCTACTTCCCATTCGTACTGCTGGTGTCCGACGTCGCCGCCGCGCTCGTGCTCGGCGCCGGGTCGGTGATGGTCCGCAATGGCACAGTTGAAGTCGGCATCGTCATCGCATTCATGCTGTATCTCGATCAGTTCTTCGCACCGATCCAACAGATCTCGCAAGTGTTCGACTCGTGGCAACAAGCGTCGGCGTCGATGACCAAGATCGACGAGCTGATGCACACGCCCACGAACACGCCCGACGCCGAGCACCCGATCGTGCCGCCCCGCCTCAGAGGCGAGATTCGTTTCGACAACGTGCACTTCAAGTACCCCACCGCGATCAACGAAGCGCTTGCCGGCGCCGACCTCGTCATCGCGCCGGGCGAGACCGTTGCGCTTGTCGGCGAGACGGGCGCAGGCAAGTCGACGATCGTCAAACTCGTCGCGCGTTTCTACGACCCGACCGCGGGCGCGGTGCTGGTCGACGGCATCGACATCCGCGCGCTCGACATCACCGCCTTCCGACGCCAGCTCGGTGTCGTGCCGCAAGAGGCGTTCTTGTTCACCGGCACGATCCGCGACAACATCGCGTACGGCCGTCCTGATGCCACGGATGCGGACATAGAAGCCGCGGCGCGAGCCGTGGGTGCGCACGAGTTCATCATCGGCCTCCCCCACGGTTATCTGTCGGCAGTCAGCGAACGGGGGCGCAGCCTTTCGTCGGGGCAACGCCAGTTGTTGTCGCTGGCCCGGGCCCGTCTCGTCGACCCCGTGATTCTGTTGCTCGACGAGGCCACGTCGAACCTCGACCTGCAGACCGAAGCCGAGGTGCAGCGGGCGATGGGTGTCGTCGCGCAGGGCCGCACCACGATCCTCGTCGCCCATCGCCTGCCGACCGCCGCAGCCGCGGATCGGATCTTCGTAATCGACGAGGGCAAGGTCGTGGCCGTCGGTCCGCACGAGACTCTGTTGCGCACGAGCGCGCGCTACAAGGAACTGTGGGACTCCTTCACCGCGGAAGACGACGAAGCCGCCGCCTAGCGTGACCCCGATGAACGCAGCACACAGAGCTGTCCTGGCCTGCGCGCTCGTCCTCGCCCTCGTCGGCGCCGGCGGCGCGGTACAGAAGAACCGCGAGGACAACGCACCGGCTGTTGCCGCTGTGCCCCCCTCGCCGGTCAAACTGCTCGACGCCGGCGCCGGGCCCAAACTGCTGCTGCGACTGTCTCCTACGGTCGGAAGCGACAACCGCACGACGCAGCATCAAGAACAGGCGATCCGTATAACGGTCAACGGCCAAACGATCAGCGTGGCGCCGCCGGCCTTGGAGTTGGACGTTCGCACCCATGTCGACTCGGTGCGCGGCCATCGCATACGTACCACCTCCACCTACGACGCGGCTCGGGTGCTCGACGCGCCCGGAACGAATCCAGACACGAAAGCTGCGATGTCGAAGATGGTCGGCTCCCTCGTCGGGCAGTCGGTGACGTGCGAACGGACCGACGCCGCGGTGCTGATTCGCTGCAGCCGCTTTCACATCACGTTCCCCGACGAGATCAAGGCGTTGGCCGACACGCTCACCAAGGGCCTCGAGAATGAACAACCGGCGCTCGCCATGCCGTTTCCCGACGAGCCGGTCGGCGTCGGAGCGCACTGGACGTTTTCCCCGAAGGCGACGCTGGTCGGTTTGCGCTCGGAGGCCCAGACCGAAGTCACCATCACTGCGATCAACGGACGACGGGTCGAAGCAAAACTCACACAGACAGTGCACTTCGTTCCCGGTGTCGCGAAAGTCAGCGGAGTCGACGCAACGGTCGAGAGTGGCGAACTCGCCGGCGGCGGCACCGTCACGTGGAACCTCGATTCGGTGGACGCGCTGATGTCGGCGACCATCGAAGGCACGTCGGTGATGACGGCGGGCACCGGCAATGCGTCGCAGCGCATCGAACAGTTCCAGCACCAATCGTTCCGCGTGACGCAACGCGCCTGAGCGCGATGAACCTCGAGGCCGTTGAGCTACGGCGCGTCGCCATACCGTTGGTCGCACCGTTCCGCACGTCGTTCGGCACCGAGATCGTGAAGGACGCACTGCTCGTCCGCGCCATCGGCGCTGACGCCGAAGGTTGGGGCGAGTGCGTCGCGATGACTGAGCCGCTGTATTCCTCCGAATACGTCGATGCCGCGGAACACGTGGTGCGTCACCAGTTGTTGCCGCGCCTGCTCGCGCACGACGACGTCGCGGCAGCCGACGTCGCATCCGTACTCGAACCGGTGAAGGGCCACCGGATGGCCAAAGCGGCGATCGAGACCGCCGTGCTCGACGCCGAACTCCGGTGCGCCGGGGTCTCGATGGCGACACATCTCGGGGGCACGCAAAGCACCGTCGCGTCGGGCGTCTCCGTCGGCATCATGAACTCGGTCGGCGAGTTGCTCGACACCGTGCAGCGCTACCTCGACGAGGGCTACGTACGCGTGAAGTTGAAGATCGAGCCGGGTTGGGACTTCGAGCCTGTGCGCGCCGTGCGCGAACGCTTCGGCGACGACCTGCTGCTTCAAGTGGACGCGAATACTGCGTACGCGCTCACCGACGCGCCGCACCTCAAGCAACTCGACGCCTTCAAGTTGCTGTTGATCGAGCAACCGTTGCCCGAAGACGACGTACTCGGCCACGCCGACCTGGCCACGCTGATCGAAACGCCCGTGTGCCTCGACGAATCCATCGAGTCGCTACGCGACGCGGCCACGGCAATCCGACTCGGAGCGGCCGCGATCATCAACGTCAAAGCGGGCCGCGTCGGCGGCTATCTCGAGGCGAAAGCGATTCATGATCTGTGCCTCGCGCACCGCGTGCCGGTGTGGTGCGGCGGCATGCTCGAGACCGGCATCGGGCGCGCCGCCAACGTCGCACTGGCGTCGTTGCCCGGCTTCACGCTGCCCGGCGACACGTCGGCGAGCGATCGCTACTTCAAGCGCGATATCACCGCACCGTTCGTTCTTGTCGACGGCCACATCGCGGTACCGAATGGTCCTGGCATCGGCGTGGATCCGGTTATGGACTTCCTCGACGAGGTCACTACCGCGAAAGAAGTAGTGCGCGCGACGCGCTAATGCACGGCGAGTCGGAACGCCTGGACGCCGCTCAGCGGCGACAGGGGCGACTCGCCCACTGCGTTGATGAAGCTCTTCTGAAGCGTGAGCCCCACGGCCTTGTACTCCAGATCGGTCTCGCGCGTTCCGGTGCCGAGATAGACCGAGTCGCCCGCTACGACCGCAGTCGACGACGGCGGACCGATCACCGGTGCGGCCCACAGCGGCGCGCCGGTGTCCGCGTCGATCGCGAGCAGGGCCGAGGGCACCGTGTCGGGGACCAAGGCGACGCCATTGACGATCGAAGTCGCGGCATAGCTGGGCCCGCCCAGCTTGTAGGTCCAACTCAGACGTCCGGTCTGGGCGTCGAGGCCGCGCACGGCCCACGTCGCTTGTCGCACTTGCTGCGCGGTTTGCGGAAACGGGATGGCGGTGGCGCCGACGACGCGCCGGGCGCGCCCGTTCGCGCCGGGCTCGACTGCGGTTGAGCCGATGAAACCACCGACGGCGAACCCGTCCTGCAGATTGCCGGGAGCGCCCGCGACCGTGTTCCACACCGGCGCGCCGGTGCGGATGTCGCGCACCCAGTACACCGCCGATTTCTGACCTTCCCCGACCACCCGTCGGCCGTTGGGCAGCGTGAAGATATTGGCCGAGGCACCGAAGTCGACGTCACTGTTTGCCGCCGCGTCTTGGTCGACACGAGTCGGCAGTGCCGCGGCGGGCGCGAACCGCCACACGAGTGCGCCAGTGTCTGCCCGTACCGCCACCATCGCTTCTGACCAGTGATGACCTGCGGCGCGCGCCTCGCTCACGTGATCACAGTTGGCGGTGCCGAAAACGACTTCGTTCGTGGCCACGTCGACCGCAGGCGACGACCAGACGTCGCCGCACCCCTGGTCTTGGCCCGACGCGGCGGTCAGGCCCGCCGTGCCGTTGTAGACGCGATCCGTCTCGGGGTCGTGACGCCAGAGCGCAGTGAAGGTCCACCGGCCGTCGCGGCCTGACCGAAGCTGGAGGCCGACCACACCGGCGGGGCCCACGCCGGCGTGGTTGTGCACGTCCATGCCCACGTAGATCAACCGCTTCCGGAGGCGGCCCGCCTTCACGTCGGCGACCACCGGCGACGACTCAATCTCGACCACCGGAGCGTCGCTGGCCTGCTTGGCTCGCAACGCCGGCGTTCGCGGGTCGAGGTCGATGGTGGCCAGGAGGTGGCCGGTGGCAGCGTCGAGGGCCCACAGCGACGACCCGCCGCCGAACAAGACAACTCGCCGCGGCTTGCCGGTCGCCGCGTCGGGAAGCGACACGACGTTGGCCGACGACGGGATCTTGCCGAATGCCGTCGGGTTGGTGGCGGTGATTGCGAACGTCCACCGGGGTTTGCCGGTCGCGGCGTCGAGCGCGTAGAACGAACCGTCCCACGCGCCGACGTACACGGTGTTGCCCGACACTGCGGGCGACGCGGTGATCGAGTCCTTCGCGTGGAAGAACCACTTCGGAACGAGGGTCGAGACGTTCGACTTCGTGATGGGCGAGCACCCAGCGGCTACCGCGAACGTGCGGTTCGGGTTCTGTCCGTACTCAGCCCAATCAGCGCTCGGACAACCCGGCGCGGCCGACGCCGCCATCGGCGACACGAGCCCGACGGACCCGAGCATCACTCCAATGGCGACAACCGTGCTTATCCGAACGCGTCGTATCTGACGTTTCAACAATTGGGCTCCCCAGCTCCTGCACACGATGACTGCGCATCGATACTCCCACATCAGCAAGCGACGGTGCTGGCGCGCCTAAGCGTCGTCGGCGATGTCGTCGGCTTCGAAAAGGTGGGCCCAGCAGGCAGGATCGCCGCCCTCATCGTGGGAGGGCGCTGGTGCGGAAGCGCTATTCGACGCGGAGGCCGCTGATGGCGCGGGAGATGACGAGCTGCTGGATCTGTTCGGCGCCTTCGAAGATGTCGAAGATCTTGGCGTCTCGGTGCCACCGCTCGACGGGGTACTCACGGGTGTATCCATACCCGCCCAGGATCTGGATTGCACGCTCGGTCGACCACACCGCGACGCGGCCCGCCTTGAGCTTGCTCATCGAACCTTCGGCGTTCTTGTAGCCGCCGTTACGGGCGAGCCACGCGGCGCGGTGCACGAGAAGACGCGCGGCATCGATCTCAGTGGCCATGTCGGCGAGGATGAACGCGATGCCCTGATTCATGATGATGGGCTTGCCGAACGCCACGCGCTCCTTCGCGTATTGCAGCGAGTACTCGTACGCGGCGCGGGCTATGCCGATCGCCATAGCCCCGACCGACGGGCGGGTCGCCTCGAACGTGGCCATGGCGGGCTGCACCGCACCGGTGTGCTGCTTTTCCTTGGCTCGCGCGATCTTCTCGTCGAGCTTCGCCTTGCCTCCGAGCAAGCACGACCCCGGAACGCGCACGTCGTCGAGGATCACCTCGGCGGTGTGCGACGCGCGAATGCCGTGCTTCTTGTACTTCTGACCCTGCGACAAGCCCTTCGTGCCGGGCGGGATCACGAAGCTCGCTTGGCCACGCGAGCCCAGGCCGGCCTCGACCGCGGCAACCACTACGTGCAGCGCCGCGATCCCGCCGTTCGTGATCCACGCCTTCGTGCCGTTCAGCACCCACTCGTCATTCGCTTCGTCGTACACGGCGCGCGTCTTGAGCGACGACACGTCTGACCCGGCGTCGGGCTCGCTCACGCAGTACGCCCCGAGCTGGATCGAATCGGGCGTGCCGAAACACTGCGGCACCCACTCGAGGGTCTGTTCGGGGGTGCCGCTCGACGCGATACCAGCGGCGGCGAGCCCCGACCCGAAGATCGAAAGGCCGATGCCTGCGTCGCCCCAGAACAACTCCTCGAGCGTGAGCGGAAGGGTCAGCCCGGTGGCGTCGTTCATCATCGCGTTGGCGAAGAACTCGAATGAGTACAGCCCGATCTTGGCCGCCTCTTCGATGATCGGCCAGGGCGTCTCTTCGCGCTCGTCCCACTCGTGGCCGGCGGGACGGACCACCGTCTCCGCAAAGTCGTGCACCCACTTCTGGATCTGCAATTGGTCGTCGTTGAGCGCGAGCGAAAACTCAGCCATGGCAATACCTCACGAGTCGGGACAAGTGCGACATACGCACGTCGAATCCGTAGTTACCGAACGGTAACATAGGGGCCCCGATGTTGGCGACGCCCGCCACGTGGGTACCCTTTATGACCGTGGCAACCCTGGCAGCACCCGCTCGCACGAACGGTTCGTGCTCCGCACCGTGGACGGCGCGCGCCCGGACCCCGCTCATCGCGCTCACCGTCGCGCTGGTCGCTCTTGATGCGATCGGCTTGGGCCTGCGCTGGGCCGATGCGTCCAACAACGCCATTTCCGAGGTCACCCCGCACGTCTTGCAGCCCCACGTCTCCGCTCCCGACGCGGTCGTCGCGGGCAGCGACAATCTCACCTCGTCGGGCTCGTCGGCTTCGGGCTACTCCAGTAGCGGTTCGGGTTCGCGGGGCGCAACCACAGGCAGCGGCGCGCTGATCGGCCCGGTCGCCCCGCCCGTGGCGCAACCCACGCCGAACACGCCAACCAAGAATCCGGCCACGCCGGCGCCCGCCCCCACACCGGCGGTCCCGCTCGCGCAGGTCGACCTCGCGGTGCCCGGTGTCGCGCAAGTGTCGGTCGGCGCCGGCGACAACAGCTGCACCACCATCGACCTCACGCTGATCGCGCTCGGGAATTGCCCGGTTCCCAGCGGCGACGGACCGGTCATCCTCCACGTCGGCGGATCGCTCGTCGGGCACTAGCGCCCGTCACGCGAAGAAGCGGCCGCCCGGTAGGACGACCGCTTCTCCTGTGACTGTTTGATCTGGTCCCTAGGTGGGACGAACGTTGGCCGCTTGCAGCCCCTTGTCGCCTTGCTGGACATCGAATTCCACGCCCTGACCTTCGGTCAGGTTGCGGTAGCCGTCCATCTGAATCGCGCTGAAGTGCACGAAGACATCGGGCGAGCCGTCGGACTGGGTGATGAACCCGTAGCCCTTCTCACTGTTGAACCATTTGACTGTGCCTGTAGGCACGGGCGTTCTCCCTTGCAACTGCGGTGTTATGAACCAGGCCAACGTCTGTATCGACCTGGGAAGAACGCTAGTCGTTTGCCTTCGGAAAGGGAACTAGTACGTGTTTCCTAGCGATGAACCGTGGTTCCCTCCGGACCGTCCTTGACTGTCCAACCCAGAGCGGTCAATTCGTCGCGCAGCCGATCGGCCTCGCCCCAGTTCTTTTCCGATCGTGCGAGGTTGCGCGCCGCGATCAACTCGGCGGTGGGCTCGTCGACGTCGTCCTCGTCGGTACGCAATACGAGCCCGAGTGCGTCGGTGATCGCGAAGGCCGCTGCGGCGGCGCGCGTCGCGGCGCGGTTGTCGTGCGCGTCGGCGGCTGCGTTCGCAGCGCGGACGAGGTCGAACACGTCTGCGACCGCAGCGGGCGTGTCCAAGTCGTCGTCCATGTGTGCGACGAAACGCTCGATCGCGGCGGCGTCGGGCTCCGCGCGGCGCGCCGGCGCGAACCGGCGTCCGAACGCGTCGAGTCGCTCGAGTGACGCGGCAGCGTCGCGGATCGTTTCGGCCGTGACCTCGGTGGGCGACCGGTAGTGGGCGCGCAACACAAGTAGGCGGTACGTGCGCCCGTCACCGGTCTGATCGAGGAGGTCGGTGAGCGACGTGAAGTTGTCGAGCGACTTGCTCATCTTCACGCCTTCGACTTCGACCCAGCCGTTGTGCATCCAGTGCCGCGCGAACGCCTTGCCGAGCGCTACGGACTGGGCCCTCTCGTTTTCGTGATGGGGGAACGCGAGGTCGCGTCCGCCACCGTGGAGGTCGAAGCCTTCGCCCAACAAGTCGAGGCTCATCACGACGCATTCGGTGTGCCACCCGGGCCGGCCGTCGCCCCACGGTGATTCCCACAGCGGCTCGCCCGGCTTCGCGAACTTCCAAAGCGCGAAGTCGGCCGGATTCTGCTTGTCTGCGTTCGCTTCCACGCGGGCACCGGCCTGCAACGACTCGAGCGACTGGCCGGCCAGCAACCCGTAGTCGGGGACCTGGTCGGTCCGCAGGTACACGCCGTCGCCTTCGATCACGTACGCGACGCCTTTGTCGAACAACGCCTTGATCATCGCGATCATCTCGTCGACGTACGCAGTGGCGTGCGGGTCGTGCGTCGGGCGCATCACACCCAGGCCGTCCATCGCTTCCCACCACTTCGCCTCGTAGGTGGTGACGATCTCCTCCCAGGGCACGCCGTCACGCGCGGCGCGGTTGATGATGTTGTCGTCGATGTCGGTGACGTTGCTCACGTAGGTGACGTCGAGCCCGCGGAACAACAGGTAACGGCGCAGGATGTCGAACACGAGCGAAAACCGGCCGTGGCCGAGGTGGGGAACGTCGTACACCGTCGGACCACACACGTACATCGACACCCGGCCCGGGTCGCGTGGAACGAACGCGACGACCTGTCCTTTTGCAGTGTCGTGTAAGCGGAGCACGCAGGTACGGTACTGCCCACCATGTCGACAGCAGTCCCGGATAAACCGGCCCTCGAGGGCCTCGAAGACAAGTGGCGCGAGCGTTGGGAGACCGACGGCACCTACGCGTTCGACCGCACGAAGACGCGCGAGCAGATCTATTCGGTAGACACGCCGCCGCCGACGGTCAGCGGCCACCTGCACCCGGGCTCGATGTGGAGCTACACCCACACCGACTTCATGGTGCGCTTCAAGCGGATGTCGGGCTGGGAAGTCTTCTACCCGATGGGGTGGGACGACAACGGGCTCAACATCGAGCGCCGCACCCAAATCAACTACGGCGTGATCTGCGATCCATCGCTGCCCTACGTCGAGAACTTCGAGCCGCCGGCGAAGGCGCCGAAGGATCCGATCCCGGTTTCGCGCCCGAACTTCGTCGAGTTGTGTACGCGACTGGTCGAAGACTTCGAGATCGAGTTCGAACGGCTGTGGCGCACGATCGGTCTGTCCGTCGACTGGAAGTACCTGTACCGCACGATCTCGCCCGACGTCACGCGCGTGTCACAGGCCGCGTTCCTGCAATTGGTCGACCGGGGCGACGCGTTCCGCGTCGAAGCACCCACGCTGTGGGACGTCGACTTCCAGACGTCGTTGGCGCAAGCCGACCTCGAAGACCGCGAGATGGCCGGGGCATACCACAAGGTGATGTTCAGCGACATCGCCATCGAGACCACGCGTCCCGAACTGATCCCAGCGTGCGTGGCGCTCGTTGCACATCCTGACGACGAGCGTTACAAGGCGCGCGTCGGCACCACGGTGCGCAGCCCGCTGTTCAACGTCGAGGTGCCCGTGCTCGCGCACGAGTTGGCCGAGCCCGACAAGGGATCGGGCATCGCCATGATCTGCACGTTCGGCGACCAAACCGACGTCACGTGGTGGCGTGAGTTGAACCTGCCGGTGCGCCCGATCATGGGCCGCAACGGCCGGCTACTTCCGGTCGAGTGGGACGACCCCGAGGTTCAGGCGCGCTACGACACGATCGCAGGGCGCAACGCGAAACAGGCACAACGGCTCATCGTCGAGATGCTGCGCGAGTCCGGCGATCTGGTGGGCGACCCCAAACCGATCAGCCACGCGGTGAAGTTCTGGGAGAACGGCAAGAGCCCGCTCGAGATCATCACGACGCGCCAGTGGTTCATCAAGTTCCCGTCCAAAGACGCGCTGCTGAAACGAACCGGTGAGCTGCAGTTCCATCCTGAGTTCATGCGGGTGCGCCTCGAGAACTGGATCGAAGGCCTTCAGGGCGATTGGAACATCACGCGCCAACGGTTTTTCGGCGTGCCGTTCCCGGTCTGGTACCCGCTCGACGCCGACCGCCAGGTCGACTGGGAAACACCGATTCCGGCGACGCCCGACATGTTGCCGGTCGACCCGTCGACCGTGGCCGCTCCCGGTTACACCGAAGACCAACGCAATCAGCCCGGCGGTTTCGTCGGCGACCCCGACGTGATGGACACGTGGGCCACGTCGTCGCTCAGCCCCGAGTTCGTGTCGGGTTATCTGCGTGACGACGACTTGTTCGCGCGCGTGTTTCCGATGGACCTGCGGCCCCAAGGCCAAGACATCATCCGCACGTGGCTCTTCTACACACTCGTGCGCGGCGAGATGCAGTTCGGCGGTCTGCCGTTCACGCACGCGAACATCTCGGGGTTCGTCACCGACCCCGACCGCAAGAAGCTGTCGAAGTCGGCGGCGAACGCGGACGACAGCCCGTTCGGTCTTATTGAAAAACACGGCGCCGACTCGGTGCGGTACTGGGCCAGTGGCGCCAAGCCCGGCCGCGACGCCACCATCGACCCGAACGAGTTCAAGATCGGCCGCAGGCTCGCGATGAAGGTGTTGAACGCGTCACGCTTCGCGTTGAGCTTCGGCGAAGCCGACGACGACGCGCCCGTCACCGAGCCAGTCGATCTCGCGTTGCTGCAGTCGCTGTCGCGCACGATCGAGGAAGCGAGCCGGGCCTTCGAGGCCTACGACTACACCACGGCGCGCGCGGCAACCGAAACCTTCTTCTGGTCGTTTTGCGACGACTACCTCGAACTCGTCAAGACGCGGGCTTACGGCGAAGGCGACCAGCCCGCGTCGGCGACGGCGAGCGCGCGCCGCACGCTGCGCATCGCGCTCGGCGTGCAGCTGCGGTTGCTCGCTCCGGTGTTGTGCTTCGTCACCGAAGAGGTTTGGTCGTGGTTCAACGACGGCTCAGTGCACCGCGCCGGGTGGCCGACGACCGCAGAGTTGTCGGAGTGGGCCGGCTCCGACGCGAACGTGTTGGTGCAGGCCGCGCACGTGCTCGGTGCGGTGCGGCGTGCAAAAACCGAAGCGAAGGTCGGCATGAAAACTCCCGTCGCGCGAGCAGTGGTGCGCGGCACCGCCGACGACGTTGCTGCGACAGAAGCGGCGCGTGCGGACCTGATGGCCGCGGGCGTGATCGCCGAGCTCGACGTCGCCGAGGGCGAGCCTTCA
>JBEEFT010000016.1:0-3281 GCA_041166225.1 Actinomycetota bacterium
GCAACGGCATCGAGAACTACAGCCGCCACATCGATGGTCGCCAGGCGGGCGAACCGGCATCCACGCTGCTCGACTTCTTCCCGAAGGACTACCTGCTCGTCATCGACGAGAGCCACGTCACCGTGCCCCAGTTGCACGGCCAGTACGAAGGCGACCGGTCGCGCAAGGAAACCCTGATCGACCACGGCTTCCGCTTGCCGTCAGCGGCCGACAACCGCCCGCTGCGCTTCGACGAGTTCGCCGAGAAGCTCAATCAAGTGATCTTCGTATCGGCCACGCCATCGCCGTATGAGCGCAAGCAGTCGTCCCGGATCGTCGAACAGGTCGTACGGCCCACCGGCCTGATCGACCCCGAAGTCATGGTCCGGCCCACCAAGGGTCAGATCGACGACCTCATGCACGAGATCAACGGCCGCGTCGAGCGGGGCGACCGCGTGCTGGTCACCACGCTCACGAAGAAGATGGCCGAAGACCTCACCGAGTACCTGCTCGAGCAGGGCCTCAAGGTCCGGTACCTCCACAGCAACATCGACACGGTGGAGCGAATCGAGATTCTGCGTGACCTGCGCCTCGGCGAATTCGACGTGCTCGTTGGCATCAACCTGCTGCGTGAAGGCCTCGACCTCCCCGAGGTGTCGCTCGTCGCCATCCTCGATGCGGACAAAGAAGGGTTCCTGCGCTCGGAAACGTCGCTCATCCAGACGATGGGCCGGGCCGCCCGCAACGTCGACGGCCAGGTGATCATGTACGCCGACAAGGTCACCGACTCGATGCAGCGTGCGATGTCGGAAACCACGCGCCGACGGGCGTTGCAGGTCGCGTACAACGAAGAAAACGGCATCGACCCGCAAACGATCCGCAAGGCCGTCAACGACATCCTCAGCGTGCTTCGCCCCGGCGGTGGCGCGCCGGTGCCGAACAAGGGGAGCCGCTCGCGCATCCGCGACCGCAATGTGCTCGAAGGCTTGGGCGAGTTGCCCAGCGATCAACTCGAGCGTTTGATCCGCACGCTCGAAGAAGAGATGCACGAGGCAGCCGCCGACCTCCGCTTCGAATACGCGGCCCGGCTGCGCGACGAGATCGGCGATCTGAAGAAGAAGCTGCACGAAACGGTCGACGCCTAACTGGCATTACCGGCGGGGAACATACGTTCGCCCTGTCACACCGGTGCTGTAATCTGGCCCAAATGTCTGATCGGCTGGTGGTGCGGGGCGCCCGCGAACACAACCTGCAGAACGTCAGCATCGACCTCCCGCGCGACAAGCTCATCGTGTTCACCGGGCTTTCCGGGTCGGGAAAGTCGAGCTTGGCTTTCGACACCATCTACGCCGAGGGCCAGCGTCGCTACGTCGAGTCGCTGTCGGCCTACGCCCGGCAGTTCCTCGGCCAGATGGACAAGCCCGACGTCGACTTCATCGACGGGCTGTCGCCCGCGATCTCGATCGACCAGAAGTCGGCGTCGCGTAACCCGCGTTCCACCGTCGGCACCATTACCGAGGTCTACGACTACCTCCGCTTGCTCTACGCGCGCATCGGGATACCGCACTGCCCGAACGACGGCACCGTCGTGCAGCGCCAGAGCCCGCAGCAGATCGTCGATCGCATCCTCGACCTGCCCGAGGGCACGCGCTTCGCGGTGCTGGCGCCGATCGTGCGGGGCCGTAAAGGTGAATACGAGGGCCTCCTCGACGACCTCGCCCGGCAGGGCTTCACCCGAGCGCAAGTCGACGGCACCGTCATAGATCTGTCGGAGCGCGCCGACGTAAAGCTGGCCCGCTACGAGAACCACACCATCGAGGTCGTCGTCGACCGGCTGATCGTGCGCGACAACATCAAGCGTCGCCTCACCGACTCGCTCGAGACCGCGCTGCGCCTCGCCGAAGGCGTCATCGAGATCCAGATCATGTCGAAGTCGGGCGAGCCTGAAGGTGAAACGCTCACGTTCAGCCAGCACCTGGCGTGTCCGCAGTGCGGCATGTCGTTCGAAGAACTCGCACCGCGGAACTTCTCGTTCAACTCGCCCTACGGCGCGTGCCCCACGTGTTCGGGCCTCGGCACAAAGTTCGAGGTCGACCCCGATCTGGTGGTGCCGAACCCTGAGCTGTCGTTGAGCGAGGGCGCCATCAATCCGTGGAAGGGCCAGAGCGGTGAGTACTTCCAGCGGCTGCTCGAGGCCGTCGCCGAGAACTACGGGTTCGGTTTCGACACGCCGTGGGAGAAGCTGAAGAAGGCGCAACAGAAGATCCTGCTCTACGGCGCGGGCCCGTCCACGATCAAGGTCACCATTCGCAACCGGCACGGTCGCGTGCGCACGTACAACACGCACTACGAGGGCATCGTCCCGTTCTTGCAGCGCCGTCACGTGGATTCAGACAGCGACTGGATCCGCGAGCAGATCGAGGGCTACATGCGCGAGGTGCCGTGCGCCGACTGCGGCGGGGCGCGGCTCAAGCCGGCCACACTGGCCGTCACCATCGGCGACACGAACATCGCAACGGTGTCGAACATGTCGATCGGCGAAGCATCGAAGTTCCTGCGCGCCGTCGAGCTCACCGAGCGCGACAAGATGATCGCCGAGCGCGTCGTCAAGGAGATCAACGACCGCTTGCAGTTCCTGCTCGATGTCGGGCTCGACTACCTCACCCTCGAGCGATCCGCCGCCACGTTGGCCGGCGGTGAAGCGCAACGCATCCGGCTGGCGTCACAAATCGGGTCGGGCCTCGTGGGCGTGTTGTACGTGCTCGACGAGCCGTCGATCGGCCTGCACCAGCGAGACAACCATCGTCTTATCGAAACGCTGGTCCGCCTGCGCGACCTCGGCAACACGGTGATCGTGGTCGAGCACGACGAAGACACGATTGCCGTCGCCGACCACGTCGTCGACATCGGGCCGGGGGCCGGCGAGCACGGCGGGCGCGTCGTGGTCAGCGGTTCGGTGGCCGACCTCAAGAAGAGCAAAGAGTCGATCACCGGCGCCTATTTGTCGGGTCGCAAGAAAATCGACGTGCCCGAAACCCGCCGTAAGCCGGGCGGTGAATGGGTCACGGTCAAGGGCGCGCGCGAGCACAATCTGCAGAACATCGACGTCGAGTTCCCCCTCGGCACGTTCATCACCGTTACCGGTGTTTCGGGCTCGGGCAAGTCGACGCTCGTGAACGACATCCTGTTGAACGCGCTGATGCAACGCGTCTACCGCTCCAAGACCGCGCCGGGCCGTCACGGTTCGATCGAGGGCATCGAGGCGCTCGACAAGGTCATCTCAATCGACCAGTCGCCGATCG
>JBEEFT010000017.1:0-24766 GCA_041166225.1 Actinomycetota bacterium
GAAAGGGGAAAAGGGCTGGTCGGTGGGCTTCGTCGCTAAGTACCACGACACGCTGCGCAACGTGGACGGGGCCTGGAAGTTCGTGCGCCGCGCCGTCGACGCCGCGTGACGGGGGCACCCGAGTGACTGCGATGGAGCCCGACATGAACTGGGTCGGCGTGCTCGAACACCACGCGCGGCGCACGCCCCACAAACCCGTATCGTCGTTCGCGGGCGAGACCGTGACGTACGCCGAGATGCTGGATTGGTCGGCCCGCCTCGCCGCGGGGTTCGCGGCCCGAGGCGTGCAGCGCGGCGACGTGGTCGCGTTGCTCTCGTACAACAGCAACGCGTTCCTGGCCACGATCTTCGCGGCGAATTACCTCGGCGCGATCGCGATGCCCATCAACTGGCGCCTGGCCGGTGAAGAAGTGCGGTTCATCCTCGAGCACTCGCAGGCCCGCGCGTTCGTGTGCGACGGCGACCTGCTCGAACTCGGCTCAGCGGCTACGCATGCGCTCGACGAGCCGGTGCTGCAAATCGCGGTCTCCGATGACGCAGTTGACGACTGGGAGCGCCTCGCCGATGTCGCACACGGCGCGCCCCCTGTCCCCCGCGTCGCGATCGCGGGCGACGACGTCCACCGTCTCATGTACACGTCGGGCACGACCGGCCGGCCCAAGGGCGTGATGCTCACCCACGCCAACCTGGCGTGGAAGAACTTCGCACACGTCACCGAATTCGGCTTCACCGCTGACGACGTCGGCCTCGCCTGCGGCCCGCTGTACCACGTCGGTGCGCTCGACCTTGTCACCACCACGATGATCGCGGTCGGCGCGACCACGATCATCCATCGGGTGTTCGACGCCGCGCAGGTGGTCGAAGAGATCGAGCGTTCACGCGTCACGGTGATGTGGACGGCGCCCGCGATGGTGCGCGCCATCCTCGACGTGCCCGGCGTGGCCCAGCGCGACCTGTCGTCGGTGCGCGTGATCATCGCCGGCGGCGAGAAGATGCCGATCCCGACGATCGAACGCATCCGCACCACGTTCCCGTCGGCGTGGTTCGCCGACGCCTACGGCCTCACCGAAACCGTGTCGGGCGACACGTTCCTCGACGAGCCGAACGTGGTGAACAAGCTCGGCAGCGTCGGTCGAGCCTGCCAGTACCTCGACCTCGAGGTCTGGGACGAGCGCGGCGTGGCCGTGCCGGCCGGCGAGAAGGGCGAGGTCGTCCTGAGAGGACCGAAGGTGTTCAAGGGCTACTGGCGTGACGAAGGGGCCACGGACAAAGCGTTCGAGGGTGGCTGGTTCCACACCGGCGACATCGGCGTGCTCGACGACGACGGCTACCTCTACATCGTCGACCGCCTCAAGGACATGATTGTGTCCGGGGGCGAGAACATCGCGACGTCCGAGATCGAACGCGTGCTGTACGAGCACGACGCAGTGGTGGAGGTCGCGGTGGTAGGTCGGCCCGACGAGCGCTGGGGCGAAGTCCCGGTGGCTTACGTCGTGCTGCGTGAGAACGCGACAATGACGGGCGACGAGTTGATCGAGCACTGCCGCGGACAGCTGGCCAAGTTCAAGGTGCCGAAGGATGTGCTCTTCATCGACGCGCTGCCCCGTAACCCGTCGGGCAAGGTTCTGAAGCGCGAGCTGCGGGCGCGATGATCCAGGGGTGACGAACCCCGACTACCGCCGCATGCACGACGAGGAGAACGAGGAGTTCTCCGTGTACCTGCATTCGCTGCCCGACGCCGACTGGGAGAAGCCTTCGTTGTGCGAAGGCTGGCGCGTGCGCGACGTCGTCGGGCACATCCTCTACGGCAACGAACTGAACCTGTTGACGCTGCCCGTGCGTTTGGCTCGCTTCGGTTTCTCGTCTGACAAGTCGGGCAAGTTCTATTCGATTGCGCGGGCCGAAGGGCGGCCCGTCGACCAGCTGATGCGCGACTTCGACAACCGCGATCCGTGGGCGGGCACGTGCAAGGTCTTCCCGCCCAAGCTCACCCTGCTCGACCGGCTGGCGCATCACCAAGACATCCGCCGCGCGTTGCGCAACCCGCGCACCATCCCCGCCGACCGGCTTACGGCCACCCTCGACGCCGCGCCCAAACTCGGTTCGGTGTTCGGCGCCAAGAAGCGCACGGCCGGTTTGCGTTTCCAGGCCGCCGATGTCGACTGGTCGTGGGGCGACGGGCCTGCCGTCGAAGGACCCGGTGAGGCCCTGCTGATGGCGATGCTCGGCCGCGGCGACGCGCTCGCCGACCTGAGCGGTGACGGCCACGCCGCGTTTGCGTCGCGCGTTACGGCGTGAGGTGTGATGTAAACCCGGTCGACCACTCGATGAGGTCCGCCGGCACCGAGTAACCCTGCTCGTCGTTGATCGCGTCCCACTGCGCGGCGACGTCGTCCAACGACGGCTCGTCGAGCAAGACGCCGGGCGTCGACGCGATGAACAGTCGGGCGAAGCGCCCGGCGCCCGCGGTGTAGATCTCGCCCGTCACCGGGCAGTCCTCGTGCGCGAGGAACGCGGCCATCGGTGCGACGAGTTCGGGGCGCATGCCGTGTTCCATCGCCTCGTTCGGCGCGTCGCCGGCCAGGCGCGTGTACGCCGCGGGCGCGATCGCGTTCACCTTGATCCCGTGGCGCTTGCCCGCCCTCGCGACGCTGCGGGTGAAGCCGATCACGCCGCCCTTGGCGGTGGCATACGCCAGGTTCTTGGGCAGGCCGAACACGCCCGACGACGTCGTGTTCACGATGCGGCCGTAACCGGCCGCGACCATGTGCGGCCACGCCGCCTTGACAACGCTGAAGCAGCCCGCCGTGTGCACCGCCCACAGCTGGGCGAAGTCGTGGTCGCTTAACTCGCCGATGCCGGCCCACACCATCGTGCCGGCGTTGTTGACGATCGCGTCGACGCGCCCGAACGCGTCGAGCGCGGCCTGCACGAGCGCGGCACCGCCGGCGGGCGTCGACACGTCGTTGGCGTCGGCGACCGCGACGTCGTCGCCCAGCGCGCCCGCGACGTCGTGCGCGGGTTCGGGGTCGACGTCGTTGACGACGACGAGCCCGCCGCGCGCCGCGAACAGTTCGGCGTAGGCGCGGCCGATTCCGCGCCCCGCTCCGGTGACGACCGCGACGCGTCCGTCGAAGCGAAGTTCGCTCACCGCGTCGCCCGCAGTTCCTGCGTGTACCGTCCGTTCCAATGCAGCGGACGGAGCGTTGGAAGGCGCGGCGCGACGCCATTGTCGACACGTCTGCGCACGTGTTCGCGCAACGGGGCTACCACGCGATCGGCATCGCGGAACTGTGCGCGGCGAGCGGGCTGGGCAAGGGCGCGTTCTACCACTACATCGGTTCGAAGGAAGAGCTGCTCGCCGCGATCCACGACCGCGTGATGGACGAAGTGTTGGCGGGCGCCGACCGCGTGAAGGCGACCGGCGGTTCGCCCTCGACGCAGCTCGCCGCGCTCGGTGAAGAGTTGCTCGACGTGATCCACCGCTACCCCGATCACGTGTGGGTGTTCCTCCACGAGTTCCCGGCGCTCACCGGCGAACGCGCGAACGCGTTCCGGTTGCGACGCCGCGCGTACGAGCGCCGCGTCGAAGCGGTGATCAGGGCGGGCGTGAAGACCGGCGAGTTCCGCAAAGTCGACGCCCGGCTCACGGCGCTGGCGTGGTTGGGCATGCACAACTACACGTACCTGTGGTTGAAGGCGGGCGGCAAGTGGTCGGCGCGTGACGTGGCTAAGCCGTTCGCCGACATCTTCATCGGCGGCATCGCGGACCCTACGCGGGGACCGAAGCCTTAAGCCCGAGCAGGTCGCCCAGCGTGCCGCCGACCATCGCGGCGCGTTCGTTTTCCGGGATGCCGGCGAACTGCGTCTTGATCAACTCTTGGCTCCCGCGGAAGGTGCCCTCGGCGTGCGGGTAGTCGTTGCCCCAGATGAGCGACGACAGCCCGGTGATGTGCCGACACGCCACCGCGACGGGGTCGTCTTGGAACGAGATGTGGAACTGGCGCTGCACGTATTCACTGGGCCGCAGCGAGTACGGCCACTTCTCGTTGAGCTTGAACAGACGCGCCATGTTCGGTTGGTCGTTCGCGGGCCGGGTGTCGTCCCAGTAGCCGAGCCACCAGTCGTCGTCCTGGCCCACGCCCGTGGTCCAGGCCTTATCCATGCTGCCGACGAGCGACGCCAGCCAGTGCGCGTTGAACTCGATCAACGCGAAGTGCAGGTCGGGGTAGCGCTCGGCCACGCCGCCACCGATCAGTTCGCAGATCACCTGCTGGGGCGTGACGGTGCTGTAGATGCACTGCGTGATCATCCGTTTCGACGCCGACTTCTCGGTGACGGGCTGGTTGACCTGTGCCGCGTTTTCCATCACGACCTTGAGCGTCGTTGACTGCGGGTCGTTGACCTTCACACCACCGGTCTGCGTGTGAATGAAGACCTGTCCGCCGATGCCTTGAATCGCGGCCCACACGGGGTCGTAGTCGCGTGAGTAGTACGGCTTGGGCGGGATCGCGGGCAGCAGGATCGCGCGCATGCCGAGGGCGCCGACGCGTTCGATCTCGGCTACGGCGTCGTCGATGTCTGTGATGGGGACCGGCGCGGTCGGCACGATGCGGTCGAAGTACGTAGTGAACCGCTCGGCGATGTAGTCGTTGTAAACGCGGGCGTGGGCCATCGACAGTTCGTGGTCGTCGGAGTAGAGGCCGAACAACGACAGGTTCGGGTGCATCACCGCGGCGTCGACGCCGTCGGTCGCCAAGTCTTCGATGATCAGTTCGGGGTCGCCCTCGGGCGTGCGACCGCTCGTCTGGCGGTAGCGCGAGATGGTCCAACCTTCGTAACCCGGCGTGTGCAGGCGGCGGAACGTGGTTGCGCCGCCCTCAACGAGCGGCTCGATCTCGAAGTCCTCTTCCCACACGCCGCGCTCGCGCAGATGCTTGGGCAGGCGGGTGCGGAACAGATCGGTTGGTTCCAGGATGTGCCCGTCGGCGGAGACCACGAAGTCAGCCATATTGTTTCCCTCCAAGCGGCCGGAAATGCCATTCTCGCATCTCGCGAGTGCCTATGCAATGCTGCGCGCATGCCGCGCTTTGTAAACCGGCCCGACGGCTCCACGTGGGGCGACTGGGGCGACGACGACGAACTGGGCCGCATCAACCTCGTCACGCCGGCCAAGGTGCTCGAAGGGGTGGCCGAAGTGCGGGCGGGGATCTCCTTCTGCCTGTCGTTGCCGCTCGACTTCCCGGGCGGAACCGCACTCAACCAGCGCCGGCACCCGCCGCGCCTGTCGCCCACCGAGGACATGGACGGCACGCCCAACGTGTTCTTCAACGTGCACATGAGCGACATGCCCGACTTCGGCGACCCCAAGTACGTCGACGTGTGGGCCGACGACAACGTCACGCTGTCGCTGCAGTACTCCACGCAGTGGGACTCGCTGGCCCACGTCGGCGCCGAGTTCGACGCCGACGGCGACGGTGCCGACGAGGGCGTCTATTACAACGGTTACCGCGCCGGCGTCGATCTCGTCGGGCCCTCCGACGACGCCCGCGGCGACGGCACCGGTCACCGGTCCTTCGCCCACCACCTCGGCCTCGAACACATGGCCGCGCACGGCGTGCAAGGTCGTGGCGTGCTGGTCGACCTGCACCACCACCTCGGCGACAAGTGGCAGGCCGTCAACCGTCAGATGCTCGAAGAGATCATGGCGGCCGACAACGTGGTGGTGGAACCGGGCGACATGTTGTTGCTGCACACCGGTTACGCCACCCGCGTGCTCGAGTGGGACCGCAACCCCGACCCCCGCAAGCTGTTCACCACCGGGTCGTATCTCGACGCCCACGATCCCGCGTTGCTCGACTGGATCACCGAGTCACAGATCGCCGCCCTCGTGGCCGACAACTATGCCGTCGAAGGACTGCTCGGCAAGGACAAGGACCCGTCGCGGCACTCCTTCCTGCCGATCCACCATCTGTGCCTGTTCAAGCTCGGCGTCCCCCTGGGCGAGATGTGGCTGCTCGACAGCTTGGCGACGTGGCTGCGCGCGAACAACCGCTCCCGCTTCCTCCTCACCGCCCCCCCGCTGCGCCTGCCGGGCATAGTCGGCTCACCCCTAACCCCAATCGCGACCGTCTAACTCCCCCTCCAGCGACTTTTGGCGTGTCGCGCACCCGGGTCCCAGCCTCACACGCCAAAAGTCCGGTGAGAAGCGGTTAAGAGAAGTGGAAGGCGGCGTAGTCGGTGGCTTTGACACGCGCGATTTCCTTGAACAGCTTGGGACGGCCACCGGCGTTGAGCAGGTAGCGACGGGGCTTTCCGGGGATGTTGGTGCCGGTGTACTGGCCGAGTTCGCCGAACGGGTTGGTCTGCGCGGCCTTGTCGATCATCGCCGTCCAGCGCTCCTCCGCGTCCGGGTCGACGTCGATCACGTCGTGACCGCGATCGCGCGCGTACACGAGCGTGTCGGTAACGAAGTCGACCTGGTCGCCGTTGTACCGCGGGTTGTTGCCGGCCGCCGCGTGCGGGCCGCCCGGGAAGAAGAAGTTGGGAAACCCCGCGGTGACGACGCCGAGAAACGTCTGTGGTCCGTCGGCCCAGTGGTCGTTGAGCGCGACGCCCTCGTGACCGACGACGCCCATGCGCGAAAGCGCGCCGGTGCCGAAGTCGAAGCCCGTCGCCCATACGACGATGTCGAACTCGCGCACCCCGTGCGCGGTCTCGATGCCCTCGTCGGTCATGCGCACGATCGGCGTCGCGACGAGATCTACGAGCGACACGTGGGGCTGGTTGAACGTCTCGTAGTAGCCGGTGACGAACGGCGGGCGCTTCTGGCCGAAGCGATGCGTCGGGATCAGCTTGTCGGCGGTAGCAGTGTCGTTCACGAGCGAGCGGATCTTGCCTTCGATGAACTCGCACCACTCGTCGTTGGCGGCTTCGTTGAACAGCAGGTCGAGGTAGTTGCTGCTGAGCTTGGCGAAGCCCGGGCTGTTCCACATCCGCTCGAAGAAAGCGAGGCGGTCTTCGCGTGAGTCGTCGAAGGCGACTCGATCGTGGGGCTGATGCAGAAACCCAGCGACCGACGTGTTCAGGATGTCGCGCATCGACTCGAACTCGGCGCGCAGCCGCTCCTGCTCCTCGTCGGTGATGGGCGCGTTGTTCAGCGGCGTGCACCAGTTGGCGCTGCGCTGGTAGACGGTGAGCGACGCGACCTCGCTCGCGATCACCGGCACGATCTGCACGCCACTGGATCCGGTGCCGATCACCGCCACGCGTTTCCCGGCGAAGTCGACAGGGTCGCTTGGCCACAACCCGGTGTGATGCTGTTCGCCCCGGAACTGGTCGCGGCCGGGCACGTCGGGGAAGAACGGCACCGACAACACGCCGGTCGCGGCGACGAAGAAGCGGGCGCGGTACTCGGTGCCGTCGCCGGTGGTGACGACCCATCGAGTCGCGGTGTCGTCCCAGGACGCGGACGTGACGCGCGCGCCGAAGCGCATGTCTCGGCGCAGGTCGAAGCGGTCGACGACGTGGTTGAGGTAGCGCTCAGTCTCGGGCTGCTCGGCGAAGTGCTCCTGCCACTGCCACTCGTCGAACAACTCTTTGGAGAAGAGGTAGCCGTACGTGTAGCTCTCGGAGTCGAAGCGTGCGCCCGGGTAGCGGTTCCAGAACCACGTACCACCCACACCGTCGCCCGCCTCCAGCAGCAGCGACGTGAACCCGGCTTCGCGGGCCCGGTAGAGCTGGTAGATCCCGGTGACGCCGGCGCCGACGACGAGCACGTCGACTTCCACCTGTCCTCCTCCGTCGCGCCGTGTGAGAATCATGTTCTCTTCTCGTTAGAGCGTACTTTACGTTACGGTGCCGCATGGATTTCTCGCTGACGGAGGCCGAGCGCGAACTCGCCGGCTTGTGTCGCGACTTCGCGCAGAATGAGATCGCCAAACGCGCCCCGCAAGCATGGGAAGACGCGGTGTGCCCGACCGACCTGTTGCGGGAAATGGGCGCGCTCGGGTTGCTCGGCGTGCTCATCCCTGAAGAGTGGGGCGGCATCGGCATGACCACGGTCGGCTTCGTCGCCGCGATGGAACAGATCGGCGTGGCCGACCAGTCGGTGGCCGCGGCATGGCAGGCCCACGTCACGATCGGCTCGCTGCCGCTGTTGCTCTTCGGCAACGACGAACAACGCGAGCGGTGGCTGCGCCCGCTGGCCGAGGGACGGGCGCTCGGCGCGTTCGGCCTCACCGAGCCCGACGCCGGGTCCGACGCACGCGGCATCACCACCCGCGCCGTCCGCCAGGACGACGGCTGGTTGATCAACGGGCGCAAGACCTTCATCTCGAACGCGGGAACCGACATGAGCTTCGGCGTGACGTTGTTGGCGCGCGTCGAAGACGCGTATGGCACCTTCGTAGTGGAGAAGGACACCCCGGGCTTCACCATGGGCCCGAAGATGCGCGGCATCGGGTGGAAGGGCCTCGACACGCGCGAGCTGTACTTCGACGACGTGTGGGTGCCGGCCGAGCACCTCGTCGGCGACCCCAACCTCGGCTTGTCGCAATTCCTGCGCACGCTCGAAGTCGGGCGCATCTCGATCGCGGCGCTGTCGCTCAGCCTCACCCAAGCCGTGCTCGACCTCGCCCTCGACTACGCCAAACAGCGCGTGCAGTTCGGCCAGTCGATCTCGAAGTACCAAGCGATCCAGTTCAAGCTGGCCGACATGGCCACCGAACTCGAAGCGGCGCGTTGGCTCACGTATCGCGCCGCGTCTTTGCGCGACCACGGCCAGCCCTTCCTCAAGGAAGCCGCGATGGCCAAGCTCAAGGCGAGCCGGCTCGCGGTGGCCGCGGCGAGCGAAGCGGTGCAGATTCACGGCGGGCTCGGCTACATGCTCGAATCGCCCGTTGCCCGCTTCTACTGCGACGCCAAGGTGCTCGAGATCGGTGAGGGCACGAACGAAATCCAACACATGGTGATCGCCCGGGCTCTCGGGTGTTGACGACAACTACGTTGAGGGACTGATGCAGAAACCAATCGGAGAAGAAGTGTTCACGTGGCCGGCCGACGAGCCGCAGTTGATCGGCGGCCAGTGCTCGGACTGTGCGGCGGTCACGTTCCCTCGCCAGTCGCGCTGCCCGCGCTGCGGCACCACCACGATGGAAGAACTGCTGCTGCCGCGCCGCGGCACGGTCGTGTCGTGGACCACGCAAGGCTTCCCCCCGACCTATCCGTGGGCGGGCGACCCCACCGCGAAGAACTTCGAGCCCTACGGCATCGGCCTGATCCAACTCGGCGACGTGGTGCGCGTCGAGGGCAAGCTCACCGAGAACGATCCCGAGAAGCTCGACTTCGGCATGGAAGTCGAACTGACCGTGATCCCGTTTTATACCGACGCCGATGGCGACGAGATCATGACCTTCGCATTCGCGCCCGTCGGCGCCTCGAGCAACTAGGAGTTTCGATGGACGACGTAGCAATCATCGGTGTTGGCCTGCACCCCTTTGGTCGCTTCGGCGACAAGAGCCCGTTCGACATGGGCGCCGACGCCGCCGAGATGGCGCTGCAAGACGCTGGCGTGAAATGGACCGACGTGCAGATCGCGTACGGCGGTAGCTGGGAGGTCGCCCAGACCGACCCGCTCACGAGCCTGCTCGGCCTCACCGGCATCCCGTTCACCAACGTGTTCAACGCGTGCGCCACCGCCACGAGTTCGATCCAGCAGACCGCCGCGGCGATCCGCGCCGGCATGGCCGACATCGCAATGGCCGTGGGTCTCGACAAGCATCCGCGCGGTGCGTTCAAGGCCGACCCCGCGGGCTGCAACATGCCGCAGTGGTACGGCGAGAACGGTCAGTACGTCACCACGAAGTTCTTCGGCATGAAGATCAACAAGTACTGCCACGACTACGGCATCTCGTCGCAGACCCTCGCGAAGGTCGCGGCCAAGAACTACCGCAACGGCGCGCTGAACCCGAAAGCGTTCCGCCGCAACCCCATCCCCGAGGAAGAAATCCTCAACTCCCAGATGCTGAACTATCCGCTGACGGCGCAGATGTTCTGCGCGCCCGACGAAGGTGCGGCCGCGCTCATCATGTGTCGCGCCGACATCGCGAAGAACTACACGGATACGCCGATCTACGTGAAGGCCACTGCGATCCGCACCCGCAACTACGGCGCGTACGAGGTCAACACAAGCTGGGCGGCCGTCGACGAAGACGTCGCGCCCACGGTGTACGCGTCGAGGGCGGCGTACGAGATGGCGGGCGTGGGCCCCGAAGACGTCGACGTGATCCAACTGCAAGACACCGACGCGGGCGCCGAAGTGATCCACATGGCCGAGAACGGGTTCTGCGCCGACGGCGACCAAGAGAAGTTGCTCGCCGAGGGTGCCACCGAGATCACCGGGCCGATGCCGATCAACACCGACGGTGGGCTCATCGCGAATGGCGAGCCGATCGGAGCGTCGGGCCTGCGCCAGGTGCACGAACTCGTGCATCAACTGCGCGGCACCGCCGGCGACCGGCAGGTGGCGAACAATCCGAAGGTCGGTTACGCGCAGGTCTACGGCGCGCCCGGCTGCGCCGCCGTCACGATCCTGTCCCGGTAGTCCTTACACCGCCGCGAGGCGGGTGATCGCGGCGGCGATGTCGTCGCGGTTTGGCAGCCATGCCTGTTCGAGGTTCGGCGCGTACGGCGGCGGCGTCGACGCCGCGCCGATGCGCTCGATCGGCGCGTCGAGATCCCAGAACGCTTCGCGTGCAACGACCGCCGCGATTTCCGCGCCGATGCCGAACGGGATCACCGCCTCGTGCGCGATCAACAGCCGACCCGTCTTGACGACCGACCTGAGAACGGTTTCGGTGTCGAGCGGCGCGACGGTGCGCAGGTCGATCACCTCGACATCGGCGTCGACCATCTCCGTGGCCGCGAGTACCTCGTGCACCATGCGGCTGACCGACACCACCGTGACGTCGGCACCCGCACGCAACACCTTCGCCTTGCCGATAGGCACGACATAGTCCGCGGGCGGTTGCGGGCCCTTCATGCCGTAGAGCAAACGGTTCTCGATGAAGATCACCGGGTTCGGGTCTTGGATCGCGGCGCGCAATAGGCCGTAGGTATCGGCCGGCGTCGACGGCATCACCACGCTGAGGCCGGGGATGTGTGCCAGGAGTGCTTCGAGGCTCTGGCTGTGTTGGCTGCCCGACGACCGGCCGGCGCCGAACTGGGTGCGCACGGTCAGCGCCATCTCGGCCGCGCCTCCCGTCATGAACGGCATCTTGGCGGCTTGGTTGAGTAATTGGTCGAGACAGACGCCCACGAAGTCGAGGTACATCAACTCCACCACCGGCCGCATCCCCGCCATCGCGGCACCGACACCGAGGCCCATGATCGCCGTCTCGGAGATCGGCGTGTCGCGCACGCGCGCACCGAAGCGATCGCGCAGCCCGCGGGTGAGGCCGAACACGTTGCCGCCCGCGCCGACGTCGATGCCGGCGACGAACACGCGCTCGTCAGCGTCGAGTTCGGCTTCGAGCGCGTTGTGGATTGCGTCCATGGTGCGAAAGACCGGCGCGTCGTCGGGCGGCGCCGCCGGTTCGTCGCGCTGCGCGCGGGGCCGGCAGACGTAGTCGAACAGCGTCGACGCCTCGGGCGCCGCCATCGCGCGGGCGGCTTCGACGGCGCCGTCGAGATCCTCACTTACGGTCTTTTCGAGCGCGGCGGCTGCGTCGGGGTCGAGGCGCGTCGCGTGCACCACGAGCGGGTCACGCGTCTGCCACTCGTCGAGCTCGTCGGTGGCGCGGTAACGCTGCGGATCGCCCTCGTAATGACCGTGCCAGCGATAGGTCGCCGCTTCGACGATCACCGGTCCGCCGCCGGCGCGCACGGTGCCGACAACCTCGTCCATGGTCGCGGCGGTAGCCACCACGTCGTTCCCGTCGACCGCCACGTATCCCACGCCGTATCCGGGCGCCCGCGCTTCGAGGGTGGCGCCGTGCTGATCGGCGGCGGCGGAGAACTCGGCGTAGCCGTTGTTCTCGCAGAAGAACACGATCGGCAAGCGCCACACTGCGGCGAGATTGAGCGCTTCGTGGAACGCGCCCTGCGCCACCGCACCGTCGCCGAAGAACGCAACTGCGATTGCGTCGTTGGCCCGCAACTGCGCGGCCGTCGCCGCACCGGCCGCGATCGGAAGCCCGGCACCGACGATGCCGTTCGCGCCGAAGATCCCGAGGTTCGGATCCGCGATGTGCATCGAGCCGCCGCGACCGCGGTTGGTGCCGTCGGCCCGCGCCATTAGCTCGGCGAACATGCCGAGCGGGTCGAGCCCTTTGGCCAGGCAGTGCCCATGGCCGCGGTGGGTCGACGTGATCACGTCGTCGGGGCGCAGCGGCCAGCACGCGCCCACCGCCGACGCCTCTTGGCCGATCGACAGGTGCACGAATCCCGGCACTTCACCGTCGCGGTACAGCGCCGAGACGCGTTGCTCGAAGCCGCGGATCACGAGCATGCGCCGGTGCATCTCGAGCAGGTCGTCGGGCGAGAACACGAAGCCGTTACTGTACTGGTCGGTACAAAAATGGAACGGGCGAGGAACGAAGAGATCCCGATCCCGGCGTCGCTGCCCCGGGGCGGCGACGTACGGGGCAAGCGGGTGGTGCTTACCGGAGCGGGCCGCGGGTTGGGTCGGCTGCTGGCGCACGCGTTCTCGCAAGCGGGCGCCCGCGTTGCACTGGTGAGCCGCACCGAGGCTGACCTGAAGACCGTGGCGCACGAACTACCGGGCGAGTCGCTCGTGTGCGCGGGCGACGTCACCGACGAAGCGTTCAACGAATCGGTGGCCGATGCCGCAGTCGCGGAGTGGGGCGGCGTCGACGCGTGGATCGCGAACGCGGGCATCTCGCCCGTCGTCGCCGACGCCCGGGCCACCGACGCCGCGGTGTGGCGCCAGGTACTCGAGGTCAACCTCACCGCCGCGTTCCTGGGCGCACGCGCCGCCGCGCGCGTGATGACCGACGGGGGCCGCATCATCCTCACCGGGTCGGTGTTGGGCGAGCGGCCCACGAAAGGTCTGAGCGCGTACAGCGCGTCGAAAGCGGGGCTCGTCGGCTTGGCCAAAGGCTTGGCCCTCGAACTGGCGCCGGCGGGAATCACCGTGAATGTGGTCGCGCCGGGCTTCTTCGACTCGCCGCTGATCGACGGGTTCAAGGGCAACGACAAGTTGGCGGCCACCGTGCTGGGCCACACCGCGCAGAACCGCTGGGGTGCGGCCACCGACCTCGCCGGCGCCTATCAATTCCTCGCGTCCGACGCCTCGGCGTTCGTCACCGGCACGGTGCTGAATGTCGACGGCGGGTATCTGCTCGTATGACGCGCCGCGTCGTCGTCATCACCGGAGCGGGCGGCGCGCTCGGCGGCGCGCTCTCCGCGCATTTCATCTCCGCGCCCGACACCGACGTGGTGCTCAGCGACATCAACGTCGACGCGCTCGACCCATCGGTCGAGACGATCGCGGCCGACGTCAGTGCGATCGAACAGGTCGAGGCCGTCGTGGCGCGAGCGGTGGACAAGTTCGGGCGCCTCGACGCGCTCATCAGCAACGCCGGTGTGCTGTCGCCCAACGGTCGCATCCACAACCTGGCCACCGAAGACTGGGAGCGCGCGTTTCGCGTCAACGTGCTGGGCGCGGTCAACGGCATCCGCGCCGCGGTGCCGGTGATGCGGGCGCAAGGAAGCGGCGCGATCGTGCTTACGGCGTCGGTGTCGGGCCTCACCGCCTGGTCACACGCGGCGCCGTACTGCGCAACGAAGGCGGCCGTGATCCAACTCGCGAAAGTCGCGGCGCTCGAATACGCGCGTGACGGGATCCGCGTGAACTGCGTGTGTCCGGGCACCTTCCTGTCCGCCATCCACGAAGAACTGCCGCAACAAGCGATCGAAAACATCGCGGCCAAGCACCCCTTGGGGTTGGGTGCGGCTGCCGACCTCGTCGGCGCCTACGACTACCTGATCAGCGACGCCGCCCGCTGGACCACCGGCACCGCCCTCGTGGTCGACGGCGGCTACTCCGCGCCCTGACGCGTTAGACGAACTCGGGCATGACGTCGCGGGTGAACGCTTCGATCTGGTCGCGGCCCGCACCGGGCCAACCGCACACGAGGTAACCAAAGCCGGCGTCGCGCCATTTGCCCGCGTGCTTACGCGCGGTGTCGAGGTCGTCGAGCGACAGCGATCCGGCGCGCATGATCGCCGCAGGGTCGCGCCCGGCTTCGGCGGCTAGTTCGTCGATACGGGCGCTCGCTTCGGCCAGCGAGTTGGGCGAGCCGAAGGCGTGCCACACATCCGCGTACTTCGCGGCCAACGGCAGCGTGCGCTTGGGCCCCGTACCGCCGATCCAGATCGGAGGATGCGGCGTTTGCACCGGCGTCGGCCGCATCTGCGCGTTCTGCAGCGACACGACCTTGCCCTCGTAGGACACGGTGTCGCCGGTGAACAACCGCTGCACGATTTCGAGGGAGTCTTCGAGGAGGTCGAAGCGGTCCGACGTCGACGGGAACGGGATGCCGAGTTCGGTGTGTTCCTTGTCGAACCACGCGGCGCCGAAGCTCAGCTCGAGGCGCCCGTGCGATGCGTGGTCGACCGTCAACGCTTGCGCCGCGAACACCGACGGGTGCCGGTAGGTCATGCCGGTGACGAGCAGCCCGAGCCGGATGCGCGACGTGTGCGCGGCCAGCGCGGCCAGCGTGGTCATGCCCTCGAAGGTTTCGCCCGGGCCGTCGCCGTACATCGGCTGGAAGTGGTCGAAGCCCCACGCGCCGTCGAAGCCGAGTTCCTCGGCGAATTGCACGCGGCTGACGATTTCGTCCCACGGCGTCCGTTGTTGCGCGACATCAAGTCCGAAACGCATCGCCAGAACCTACGTGGTTACGGCGCGACGTCGAGCACGACCTTGCCGATCGCGCGGCCGTCGCCGACGTGGCGCAGCGCGGCGGCCGCGTCTTCAAGCGGGAACCGAGCCCCGATATGCGGGTACGCGCGCCCGGTCGCGAACAGTTCGAGCAGCTCGGCCTCGTCGCGCGCGGCTTCGTCGGCCCGGTTGGTGACGAAGCTGAGGAACTCGAAGCCGCGGATCTCGATGCCCTTGAGCAGCACCAAGTTCAGCGGGATCTTCGGGATCACGCCCGAGGCGTAGCCGACCGTCACGAACCGACCGCCGGCCCGCAGCGCCCGCAACGCCGGTTCGGCCAAGTCGCCGCCGACGGGATCGATCACGACGTCGGCGCCGCCGAGTTCCTTCAACACGTTTCGCAGGTCGACATCGCGGTAGTTGACGAAGTTGGCGGCGCCGAACGCGGCGGCGGCGTCGAGCTTGTCGACTGAGGACGCCACCGCCACGACGTCGGCGCCGAGCAGTACGGCGAGTTGCACCGCGGCGAGGCCGACGCCGCCGCCCGCGCCGAGCACGATCACGCGTTCACCGGGCTGCACTGAGGCAACGCTGCGCAACGTATGCCAGGCGGTGCGATGCGCTACGCCGAACCCCGCTGCGCGCGCGATGTCGACACCGTCGGGCACGCGCGTCAACGAGCTCGCGGGCACGACGGCGTCTTGCGCGAACGCGCCGACGAGCGTGGTCCCGAATACCCGGTCGCCGACGCTGAGACTGTCGACCCCGTCGCCGAGTTCGGTAACCGCGCCCGCAAGCTCGCTCCCGGGCACGAAAGGCGGCGGCACCTTGATCTGGTATTCACCGGCGACCATCAGCACGTCGGGAAAGTTCACCGCCGCGGCCTCTATGGCCACCCGCACCTGCCCCGCTCCCAGCGCCGGCGACTCGACGTCGCACACTTCGACGACCTCAGGCCCGCCGAACGCGCGGCACAGCGCAGCCCTCACGCGTAGTCGGTTGTGGCCGCGAGCTCAGCGGCGTCGCGCATCAGGTCGAGCACGATCGTGCCGAACGCGTTGAGCTTCTCGTCGTCGCCCGCACGCTGAAACCCCTGCTCGAGCACCACGGCCAGCTTCCACTTGGCCAGGATCACGTAGTAGTCGATGTCGTCGACCTGCCGGCCCGACACCTCGGCGTAGCGAGCCAGCACTTCGTCACGCGTCGGCATCGCGTACATGTCGACGTAGCCCGACGTCGACGCGGCGCTGTCCATCGGGTCGGTCGGCCAGCTCTGCACCACCCAACCGAGATCGAGTTTCGGGTCGCCGACCGTGCCCATCTCCCAGTCGACGATGGCCGCGAGCTTCGCGGGAGCGCCGTCGCAATACATCACGTTGGCGAACTGGTAGTCGCCGTGCATCAGGCCGGGCACGAAGTCGATCGGCTTGTTCGACCGTAACCACGCGGCGGCTTCGTCGAACCCCGGCAGTTCCCGACCTTTGATGCGCTCGAGGAACGCCGTCCATCGGTCGACCTGCCGCTCGTGAAAACCATCGGGCCGGCCGAGGTCGGCCAGACCCTTGGCTCGCCAGTCGACGTTGCCCAACAGCGCGATGCCCTCGACCAACTGGTAGGCGAGGTCCTTGCGGGCATCGAGGTCGGTGTCGAACGGAGCGGGCCACGGGCGTGACCCGTCGGGCATCGTCGGCAGACCCATCGGCGACCACCCGTCGACGAAGCCCATCACGTAGAACGCGCGGCCGAGCACCGACGTGTCCTTGCACGCGCCGATCGCTTTCGTGTGCGGCACTTCGGTGCCGTCGAGCGCTTCGATGATGCGCCACTCGCGCCAGATCCCGTCGTCGCGGCTTTCGGGCGCCGAGGCCGGTGGGATCCGTAGTGCGCCGTGCAGTTCGCCGCGGCGGATCTCGTAGATCTCGTTCTGCGAGCCACCGGCGATGAAGCCGGTTTCGACCGGCGCGCCCGTGCCGGGCAACCCCGCGTCGTCGAGCCATTGCGTGAGACGTTCGACGTCGATCACAGGTTGCCCACTTCGAGGTCGAGCAACGCGCCGTACTTGGCCTTGGCCGCGTCGATCTTGCCCGGGATCCATTCGCTGGGCCACATGCCCGTCGCGGGTTTGTAGTCACGCAGCACCTGCCGAGCGACGGTGATCTTGTGCACCTCGGTCGGCCCGTCGGCCAGACCCATCACGCCCGCGCCGTGGATCATCCCGAAGAACGGCATCTCGTTGGTGGTGCCCAGCGCGCCGTGCACCTGCATGGCCCGCCACGCAATGTCGTGCAGCACGGTCGGCATCACGACTTTGGCCACGGCGATGTCTTTGCGGACTCGCTTGTAGTCGTTGTACTTGTCGATCTCCCACGCGGTGTAGAGCACGAACAAGCGGAACTGCTTGAGCTGCGCGTAGCTGTCGGCGATGTAACCCTGCACGAACTGCTTGTCGGCCAACAGACTGCCTTGCGTCTCGCGGCTCAGCGCGCGTTCGCACATCATGTCGATCGCCTTTTGCGCCATGCCGATCGTGCGCATGGCGTGGTGGATGCGGCCACCGCCGAGCCGGGTCTGCGCGATCGCGAATGCCTGACCCTCACCGCCCAACAACGCCGACGCCGGCACGCGCACGTTGTCGTAGTGGATCAGCGAGTGGAAACCCTCGTTCATCGGCTCGCCCCACAGCCCGACGTTGCGCTCGAGCTTCACTCCCGGTGTATTGGTCGGCACCAGGAACATCGACATGCCCTGATACGCGCTCACGTCGGGATTCGTTACGACCATCACGATCAGAAACGACGCCGTCTTCGCATTCGACGAGAAGTACTTCCAACCGTTGATCACCCACTCGTCGCCGTCCTTCTCGGCTCGGGTGGTGAACATCGTGGGGTCGGCTCCGGCGTGCGGTTCGGTCATCGAATAGCTCGAGAAGATCTCGCCGTCGAGTAGCGGCTGGAGGTACTGCGCCTTCTGCTCGTCGGTGCCGTAGTGGGCGATGATCTCGGCGTTGCCGGTGTCGGGCGCCTGGCAGCCGAACACGATCGAGGCCCACAGCGACCGGCCGAGGATTTCGTTCAGCAGTGCAAGCTTGAGTTGGCCGTGACCCTGCCCGCCGAGCTCAGTACCGAGATGGGTGGCCCACATGCCCTGGGCCCGCACCTCGTCCTTGAGCGGATCGATGACCTTGCGCTTGTTGTCGTCGAGGGGCACGAACTGCTCGTGTGGGAACAGGAAGTCGAGCGGCTCGACCTGCTCGCGTACGAATCCGTCGACCCAGTCGAGCTTCTCCTGATATTCCGGATCGGTCTCGAAGTCCCACGCCATGCTGTTCCCCCTCGTTTGCGTCATTCAGAGTACCGTTCTGATGATGCAGAATACTATTCTGACATGACTAGCGACGTGGCGGCGCGGGTGGCGCAACAGACCCTGGCCGGACGCGGCGCGGCCTACACCGACGAGGTTCGCCGCCTGCTCGACGCCGCTCTCGAAGTGATGCGCCAGCGCGGGACCGGGTCGCGGCCACGGGTCGCCGACATCGTTGCGGCGGCCGGCCTGTCGAACGACGCGTTCTATCGGCACTTTCCGTCGAAGGACGCGCTCGTGGCCGCGTTGCTGGAAGACGGCACCGAGCGCCTGCGGAGCTACCTCGCGCATCAGATGGACAAGCAGCGCACCCCCGAGTCGAAAATCCGCCGGTGGGTGCGCGGCGTGTTCGACCAGGCGCAGGCCGACGTTGGTGAAGCGACGCGCGCCGCGTTGTTCAACGCCGCCGGCGCACCGGACGGTCGCGCGTCGGGCCGCCATCCCGCGAGCGGGGTGCTCGCGGACCTGCTGCACGAACCGTTCGCGGCTCTCGGAAGCGCGCACCCCGAGTTGGACGCGTCGTTGTGCGCGCACGCGGTGCTCGGTCGGCTCGCCGATCACCTGTGGGAACGCACCCAACCGTCTGTCGCCGAGATCAGCCACATCGGCGACGTGTGGGTTGGCGTTGCTAAAGCTGCGCGTTCAGCTCGTTGAGCGCGGCCATTTGCTCGCAGTAGTGCGCAAGGGAATGGTGCACGAATCGGGCTGACACGGTCGTGGTACCGGCGCCGCGCAACGCGCCCAGCGCGTCGAGGCACGCGGCGGGCTCGGCCGCGGGGTCCAACGGCCGTTCGGGCGGCATCACCACGTCGAAGTCGTTAGGCACATCGAAGCGCGCCAACCACTCGCTCGCAGTCGCGGGCGACACCATGAACGGGCACCATCCGTCGCTGAACTCGACCGCGCGCCGCAGCGACCGCACCGTTCGGCCTCCAACCCAGATCGGCACCCGGTCTTGCAACGCACACGGGTCGACCGTGAATCCGCTGAACGAGTAGTACTCGCCGTGGTACTCGGGCTCGTTCGACGACAGCGACGCCCGCAACGCGCGCAGCGCGTCGTCGGCCCGCGCCCCGCGATCGTCGAAAGGCGCTCCGACCAAGTCGAACTCGTCTTCCAAGCTGCCGACGCCGACGCCGAGTAGGAGACGGCCGCCGCTCACCTGGTCGAGCGTGCCGTACCGCTTCACGATCTCGAGCGGATGGTGATACCCGAGTACGAGCACGTTGGTTAGGAAGCGAATGCGCTCGGTGCGCGCGGCGAGAAAACCGAACGTCGCGAGCGGGTCCCAGTACGTGGCCCCTCGACGCGGCGCTTCGGCGGACGGGATGGCGATGTGCTCGCTGCACGTGAGGTGGTGGTAGCCGAGGCGATCGGCTGCTTCGGCGACACGGGCAAGGTCTTCGATCGTCGCGTTGCGTTCCCAGCGCGCGTGCGCGCCGGGCACGTTCGTGACGACCGGTGAGACGATCGCCAGCTTCACTGTCGCGCTCAGCCTCGGGGAAGCCGGCACCGGCGCTGGGCGATGATGTTGCGCTGGACCTCGGACGTGCCCGCGTAGATCGTCATGCCGAGCGAGAAGCGCAGCGCGTGTTCGATGCGTCCTTCGGCCACCGCCGTGGCGTCACCGCGCGAACGCAGCGCGTCGGGCCCGACCGCGGCAGTGAGGGCTTCGGCGTGGCGCCGCGCCGCTTCGGTGCTGAACAGCTTGCTCATGGGCCCTTCCGCCACCGGCACGTCGCCCACGCTTTCCATCCACGTGGTGCGCAGTTCGAGCAGCTGCGCAACTTCGAGATCGGTGGCCGCTTCGATCAGCGCCGATCGCACGTCGTGACGTTCGAGCGGCACGTCGCCGTAGGCGTCGGGCTGGGCGGCCCAGGCCTCGGCGTGTTCGACAAGGTTCGCCAGGTGAGGGCTGAACGGCGCCGAGTGCTCGTCTTGCAGCGCCAACATGAGCGACTGCCAGCCGCCGCCGACGTCGCTGATCCGCCACCGGTCTTCGACGAACGCCTCGGTGTAAAAGGTGATGTTCGTGCGCTCCCCCGACACGGTGAACACCGCTTGCACTTCGACCCCTTCGGCGTCGAGCGGCACGAGGAACGTCGTGAGGCCGCGATGGCGTTGGCTATCGGGGTCGGTGCGAGCCAGGAGAAAGACGTAGTCGCCCACGTGCGCGTTCGTGGTGAACATTTTCTGGCCGTCGATTACCCAACCGCCCTCGGCCGGCCGTGCCCGCGTCTGCACCGCCGCCACGTCGGAGCCCGCTTCGGGCTCGCTCATGCCGAGCACGATCGTCTTCTCGCCCCGAACAATCGTGGGCAGGATCTCGTCGCGCAAGAAGTCCGAACCGACTGCGCTGATCACGCGACCGACCATCGTCGACGTGGCCGACGCGATGATGGGCGCGTCGACGCGCGTCAGCTCTTCGGTGAGCACGTGCACACCGGCCAGGCCCAACGGTGCGAACCCGTCGCGGGGCCATTCGGGTGCGATCCAGTTCCGCTCGCCCAACGCACGCACGAAAGCGTCGTCGTGCGACGTGCCGTTGACGTAGAGCTCCTCTTCCAGCTCATGCGTGAAGTGCTCGGCCAGGAAGGCGCGGACGTCGTGGCGCAGCGCCTCGGTTTCGGGATCCCAGGCGAAATCCATCAGCGCACCCTCGCGCCGTAACGTGCGTCGGCGGCGCGCGCCGAAGCATCAGCCGCACTGCCCCACACCCGCGACCAGCCGCGGACGCGCCGGTAGAAGAGCTGTACGTCGTACTCGAGCATGAACCCGTAGCCGCCGTGGAAGTGCAGCGCGTTGTACGTGGCAACTTCGCCCGCACGCACCGCGAATGCGAACGCCATCGCGGCAAGCTCGCGGCCTCGTGCGTCGTCGGCGTCGAGCGCCCATGCCGCCTTTTGCGCGAGGAGACGGGCGCCGTCGAGGTTGGTGGCGTCGTCGGCCAGCGGATGCGCGACGCCCTGGAAACTGCCGATCGGCGCGCCGAACGCGATGCGTTCCGCCGCGTACGAACACGCGAGGTCGTGCGCCGTTTGGGCCAGACCCACTACGGCGGACGCGGTGAGCGTAAGCCACTCGTCGATGGCCCGTTCGAACCGCGCGGCCGCCGCAGGACCGGACGCGATCACGGCGGCGTCGTCGCGCACGCGCACGTCGGCCAGTGGCGCCGACGCCAGATTCGCCACGGCGGTCCGGTCGACGTCGGTGACGCGCGTCAGCAGAAGGTTTTCGCCGTCGAACGCAACCATGGCGTTGCACACCGCCCCGGCCGGAGCGAGCCGGGCCTCGCGGTCTCGCAGCGTCCGCACCGCAAGAGTCACAACCTCGTCGCCGTCGAGCACTCTCGCCAGCGCATTCGCGGCAGGACCTGATTCGGTTGCCGCAACGAGCCGCGCCGCCACCTGGGCATCCACGAGCGGCGCGGGCGCCGCGACGCGACCAAAGCGTTCGGCGACGAGCGCTAGGTCTTCGAGTGACGCGCCCCAGCCGCCGGCCGCCTCGGGCACAGCCATTTGCACGGCACCTGTGTCGACCAGCGTCTGCCACAGCGCAGGATCGAAACCCGACGGCTCGACCGCGCGTACCCGTTCCGATGACGCTGATTTCGCGAACAGGTTCGTGAAAGACCCGACGAGCTCTTGTTGCTCGGCGCTCAGGCCGAGGTTCACGCGCTCGCCTCGAGCTCGCGTAACAAGGCGTCGGCCATCGCCAGGTCGAGCGGCGCGTTACGGGTTGAGAACTCGTCGCGGGCGGCAACCGCGCGCCTGACCGCCTCGCCGCGATTGTCCGCACCGCCGCGCGCGACGAGCAGGCGCGCCGTCCAGTACTCGACGTGCGGAGCATCAAGCGGGTTCGGGTCTTGCGCCGCGATCCGAGCTGCGGCGGCAAGATGCCGCTCAGCATCGTCGAGCAGGCCCGCGGTGAGTGCAACCATGCCGGCGAGACGCTCGGCGATCACGAAGTCGAACCAGGTGTAGCGGTAGTGCTGCGCCAACTCCACCGCGGCGGGATAGAGCCCGCGGGCGCGGTCTTTGAGCCCAAGCACCGCGACGCTCCTGAGCACTCCGGTCAGGCGGAAGAGCTGACCCGCGGGCGGCACGTCGGCGGCGGGTGGGGTTACAAACGCCGGGTCGTCGATCAGGGCCGTCACAGCGTCGGTGTCGCCGCGCGACGCGCACACGACCATCTTTGCGGCCTCTCCGAAGCCACTCCACGCCGATGACGGCATCAGGCGCATCGTCTCGTCCGCCGCGATCTCGGCCCGATCCGTGTCGCCACGCGCGAGATGCGCGGCGGAAAGCCAGCCGTGGGTGAGCGCAACCCAGGGTGAATCGATTGACTCCAACGCAGGCAAGTCCGCCTCGGCGGCCGCCAGGTAGGCGTCGGTATCGGCGTCCATGATGTAGTCGGCCCACGCGACGGTCCGAGCACAGAGAGAGTGGCTCCCGATATTGCCGACGCGTGCGCCGAGCTCGGCGCCCTCGGCCGCCAGCGCGCGCGCCTCGTCGCGGCGGCCGCTCCACAGATACGAGAATCCGACCCACGCCATCGCGTCGGCCAGGTGCCACGGGTCGTTCGTATTCCGGAAGTGCTTCAGCGCCTCTGACCCGGCCGCGATGCATTCCTCCAAGCGGCCGAAGTTCCAGCCGTTCATCGACATCGTCCACGCCACGACTCCTAAGCAGCGCTCGTCGGTGACATCAGCCGACACGGCACGGGCGTCGGCGATCATGGCGGTCGCCTCCGCGTAGAACCCGCCGAAGCCGAGCACTGCGGCGAGCCCTGCGGCCAACAAGAGTCGTTCGGCGATGGGCTCTTCGCCCACCGCTTCGAGACCGGCGTGCATTACGACGTACGCGTCTTCGAAGCGTCCGAGCCAGATATGCGACACGCCCATCTGCCAGGTCAACAGCGCGGCCGAAGAGAGATTGCCGGCGCGCAGGTAAAGATCCACGGCCAGCTGCCACGTCTCCAGCGACGGCCCGAGCCGGCCGAGCGCGCGCTGCGCCGTGCCGCGCAACTCGAGCAGTCCGCCTTTGGATTCGTCGTCGGTGTCGTCGACCAAGGCGAGCGCGTCGTCGAGCAGCCGCAGCGCCGATTCGAATGCCGCGCCACTGATCGCGCGCTCGGCCGCGACAGTGAGCATCGTCATCAACCGTTTCGGATCGGCGGCCGCGCCTGCTTTCAAAAGATGATCGGCGAGCTCCTGGGCCCGCTCGGTGGCGGCGTTTGGATCGAGGCGTTCGAGCGCGTCGGCGACCGCGAGGTGGAGTCGCTGCCGGCGCAACACCGACAGGCCCGACAGCAAGGTCTGGCGGATGAGTTCGTGCGCGAACGAGAACACGACCTCGCCATCGCGTTCTTCCGACACCAGAACCTGCGCCGCTTCGGCGTCATCGACGATGTCGAGTAACGCGCTCGCGGGCAGGTCGGTGACGTGTTCGAGCAGCCGGAAGGGAAAGGCGCGGCCGATCACCGCGGCAGCAGCCAACGCCTTCTGCGGCTCAGCGCCCAGGCGTTCCAAACGGCGACCGATTACGAGTCGCACACTTTCGGGCACGTCGAGCTCGTCGATTTCCAGATCGGTGCGGAACTCGCCCGTGTCGTCGAAGACGCGGCCCTCTTCGACAAAGTGGCGGAACACTTCGCCTACGAAGAACGGGTTGCCTTCGGTCTCGGTGTAGACCGCGTCGACGATCGCGCGTGGCGGCGTGCGTCCTGCAAGCGCTTCGATCATGGCTGCGACGTCGTCGGCGCCGAATCGGTTGAGGTGAATGCGTTCGACGGTCTGGGCCCGCACCATCCGCTCGAGGCTCGCTGCGAGCGGCCGCGACACTTCCAACTCGACGTCGCGGTACGTGCCGATGGCCAAGATGCGGTTGCTCGGCACCACCTGCGCGATGTGCTCGATGAGCAGCAACGTGGACTCGTCGGCCCAGTGGATGTCGTCCATCATCATCACGAGCGGGAAGCGTTTCGACCCGCGCACCACGAACGACGACACCGCGTTGAAGAAGTACCGCCGTTGCTGTTCGGGCGGCAGGTCGAGCGCTTCGGGAATGTCGGGGAAGCGGCGACGCAGTTCGGGCACCATGCGCGCGATCTCGGGCGCGTCGTCGGCCATGTCCTCGCGCACGACGTCGGCGGGCATGAGCGACAGCGCCTGCTCGAGCATCTCCACGAACGGCGAGTACGCCACTGAGCCTTCGGACTCGTAACACCGGCCGAACACGGCGAGCGCGCCGCGCCGTTCGGCCTCGGAGATCACCTGGCGCACGAGTGCGGTCTTGCCGACCCCGGGTTCGCCACCGATCAAAACCAGATTGCCGTGCCCATCGATCGCGTTCGCGAGATGGCTGCGCAACACCGAGAGCTGTTCGTTGCGAGCGACGAACACCGGTGCTTTGGGACCGGTCGATTCGCGCACCCACAACACGTCCCACAGCCGCCACGGGGTTGGGAACCCCTTCAGGTCGTGTTCGCCGGCGTCGCGGA
>JBEEFT010000018.1:0-40734 GCA_041166225.1 Actinomycetota bacterium
TGGCACAGCCACTTGAGATTCGCGGCGCACGTAGGGCCACCTTTGGCGAAGTCTTCGGTGTGGTCTCGTTCGAGACCCTTCGTGCGCCCGCAGCCGGGCACCGCGCAAATGCGTCCTCGAGCGGCGAGCGCGTCTTGTAGCCGCACCGGGATGTACCGCTTGTGCGACGTGATCGCGCGCACGTCGACCTCGTCGAAGGTGACCTCTTGGACCGACGTGTCGCTGTCGAGCAGCGCAGTGTCGACCGCACCGAGCGGGATCGGTGTGCCGTTCGCCGTTTCGCATTTGTCGCCGGGCTCGAGGCGCCCTCGGTCAACGGCGGCCTTCGTTACGAGCAACTGCACCATTGTGCGTGGCCCACGGCGTTTCGCTGTGCTGGTGCCATCCACCGAGTTCACAACGTCGTTGAGCGCGTCGGCCATGCGCTGCTCCGCCGTATCCACCTCGCCCTTCGCGCGCACCTGCGCGCGGAACAGGCGATCCGACCGCCGCTCTAACTCAGCGATGACCCGAGCGCCCGCCACGGGCTCAAGCCGACCGCTGAGACACGTCATGCCGAGCGAGTCGGTCCAATGACGCAGGGACCGCGCCTGATGGTGCCGCGCCGCCAGCGTGCCGTCGGCGTCGAGGGCGTCCCGCCGGACGCGATCACACTCGCTGAGGAGAGCCGCTGTGGACGCGCCACTCGTCTTCAGTTCGAGCAAGGGCGTCTCGGCCTCCGCTGCCGCGTCGACGGCGTCGGCGATAGCGCCGGCTTCGGTCGCCGATAGCTGACCCTTGTTGAAGGCGTCGGCCGTCTTCGACTTGCCGCGCAGCTTCTGATGCAACCGCGTCTGCTTGCGGGCTTGGCCCGCGGTAACACCTGATGCGTCGGCGACCGTCTGCTCGGCATCGAGGCCGACCTCCTCGGCCCGCGCCGCGGCGCGCAGCTTCGCCGCGCATGCGATTTTCTCGATCGCACCCCACTCCGCAACCGCGCGTTCAGCGGTGAGCATGGTGAGGACACCGGGCTCGAACTCCTCGGCCGTGCGCTCCACCAGCTGACGCAACCCAGAGACCAAAAACTCGCTCACCCACCGACTTAACCATCCGAACAAACGTTCGGCAAGACCCAATTTGAAAATCTTTTCGGTTCGCTCGATCAACCGCGGCAGCGTTGCGCAGTCGGGCAGCGAGTGCCGATTCTCGCCTCGCCGCGGTCGTTGGCCAAGATGTAGTCGTGGACGAATTGCGGTTGTCGCGACGGGCTCGCCGCGTCACCTCGGCGGTGACCGTGCTCGTCGTCGGCGCGGTCGGGATGACGATGATCGTGCTTGCCGACAACAACAACTGGACGAGCGCGTGGTCGCTGGCCGCGGTGTTCGCGTTCTGCGTCTACTTGCTGGGCACGCTCGCGTTCCGCGTGCGGCCGAAGGGTCCCGGCGTCGTCGAGGTCAACACGATGCTCGGCCTGCTCAAGGTCGACCTGCGCAACGGATACACGGTCAAGCGCGGCCATCTCGGGCGAACCTCGGTGGTCGTGCGCGCCGGCCGCAAGCGTTACCGGCTCAACGGCGCTCTGGGCGACATCGACACGATCACTGCGTTTTTCGACGCGGCGCGCCAGTAGCGGTCACCGGAGGCGCATTCGCTAATGCGACCTGGCGCCGGATTCCGCGAACAGGCGGCGCGCCGCAACAACGCTTCCGCCTCCAATCGCGGCACCGAGGGCCCATCCAACGAGCACGTCGGACAACCAGTGCCCGCCGACATAAACCATGACGACCCCGACGATGCCTACGGCCACGACGGCCGCCGCGGCGACTGCGCGTCGTTCCCGCTCCGGCAGCCACGTGATTGTGCCGATTGCCGCTGCGGCAATCGCCGCCGTGCGCGCCGCGTGCGTCGACGGCATCGCCCAGCCCGAGAGGTGAACGAGCGCGAGGTTCGCGGGCGGACGCGGCCTGCGGATGACTTGCTTGAGTCCGATCGCCACCACCGACGATGCAACCAGCGCTGACGTCACGGCGAAGGCGAATCGCCAACGACGAGCACCGATCACGTTGATCGCGGCGACGATGATCACGACTCCGATCACCGCGGCGTTGCCGCCCAGACTCATGAGAACGCGTGCGACCCACGTGACGGCACGTACACGATGGTCCGCGCATAGGCGGAGTACAGCGTCGTCCACGCGTCGATGCGATCTACCGCGGCAACACGACGTCGGGCAGCGGGTGACGGAACAACTTCGCCGCGTTCTCGCTGCACATCATTCGTAACTCGTTCGCGGGGATGTGACCCCACGCGTCTTTGATCACTTGCTGCGTGTCGGGCCACGTCGAGTCGCCGTGGGGGTAGTCGACCTCCACCATGATGCGGTCGACGCCGATCTTGTGGCGCGTGTCGATCGTGGAGGGGTCGTCGATGGTGCAGAACCAGAAGTTGCGACGCAGCACGTCGGCGGGTGCGTCGTCCCAACCCATCCCGTAGCGGGAGCGATACACGATGTTCTCCAGCCGGTCGAGCAGCATCGCCACCCAGCCGATCCCGCCCTCGCTCATCGCGATCTTCAAGCCCGGGATGCGCACGGGATAGCCCGACCACAGCCATTCGGCGCACGCGGTCAACGACAGCTGACCGAACAGCGTCGCGCCGAGCGGCAGCATCGCCATGCCGGCGTCGGACGGCATCGGCGCGAGCCCACTGGAACCGACGTGCAGGCACACGACCGTGTCGGTCTCCGCACACGCGCGCAGGATCGGCTCCCAGTACTCGGAGAAGATCGACGGCAGCCCGATTTGATGGGGACGCTCGGGCAGCGTGACGGCCGTGAAGCCGCGGTCGGCGTTGCGGCGAATCTCCTCGGCGCCAAGCTCAGGATCGGTGAGCCACGTGATTCCCATCGGGATCACTCGGTCCTTCGCGGGCGACCACCACTCGTCGTGCATCCAGTCGTTCCAGGCACGGGTGACGGCGAGGCCGAGGTCGGGATCCGAGCACTGCGAGTACACCCGTCCGCAGAACCCGGTGATCATCGACGGGAAGCTGAGTGACGCCCACACGCCGTTCACGTCCATGTCGCGCACGCGAGCGCCGATGTCGTAACAACCGGGACGCATCTGGTCGAAGCGGAACGGCTCGATCTTGGTGGTCTCGGGACGTCGTCCCGCGATCGCGTTCTGGCCGACTTGGGTGAAGGTCTGTCCGTCGAACTCCCACACCTCGTGGCCGTGCTCGTTGACGATGACCTTGGGCGCGAACGGCTGCAGGTTCGCGGGCAGCCGTCCGTCGAACATGTGCGGCGGCTCGACGAGGTGGTCGTCGACGGAGATCACCGTCGCGAAGATTTCGCGCGGTGACGGCTCGGGCAGGAACAGCTCGGGGTCGAGCTGGGCGACGTCGGTCAACTCAGTCGAGGATCGACGGATCGGCGCGCAACTCACGCCGGGCCATCGCGTCGAACAACCCGGGGAACGACACGAAGTCGAAGTTCTTCGAGAACCGCTGATGCACCTCGTCGCGCATCGGCACGCCACCACCCGCCGCCTCGATGTGCCACGCCTGGCGGCACCGCCACTCGAGCACGACGGCGCGGTGATGGGCCTGCGCGATGTCCTTGCCGACCACGAACACGCCGTGGTTCGCGAGCAGCGCCATGCGCGCGTCGCCGAGTGCTTCGACACACGCCCGCGCGTTCTCGGTGGAGTTCACGGCACCGTCGTAGTCGTTGTAGACCGCGACGTCGCCCGGCACCATGGCGCTCGTCTGGTCGTAGATCGCGGGCGCACGATGCATGTCCGCGTAGAGCGTGCCCCAGCGCGGGTGATTGTGGAGCGCCACGGTGACGTCGGGACGGGCGCGGTGCAGTTCGACGTGCAGCGTGATCGCGGGCGTGACGGTCCACTTGCCTTCGAGCACGTTTCCTTCGAGGTCGGTGCGCATGACGTCGGACGCTGTGATCTCGTCCCACGTGAGGCCCCACGGATTCACGAGCAGTGTGTCGTCGGGCTGCTTGTAGGTGATGTGGCCGGCGAGGTGATCGTCGTAGCCCTCGCGATAAAGCATGCGCGCGAGCAGCGCCAGTTCGGCTTGGGGCGTGAGCGCCGGAAGCGGCGGTGCCATCGGGTTCGGGCGAACCTCGGTCGTAGTCATCGTCTTCCCCCTCGTTTCTCGACCAAGGTTAGTTACTGTCGAAGCCACCATGACCGTCGTCAACCACGTAGGCCTCGCCGTCACCGATATCGATCGCTCCCGTCGCTTCTACGAGGAAGTGCTCGGGTTCAGTTTCAAGAACGACCTCAACGTGCCCGACCCCGTCGCATCGAAGATGTTCGCGCTCGACCCGCCGCTTGGCATGCGGGCGGCGTATCTCGTTCGTGACGGGTGGGTGCTCGAGCTGATCGGGTTCGAGGGCGACGCAGTGGGCGCGCGGCGCGAGCGACAGATCAACGAGCCGGGGCTGACGCACATCTCGTTGTCGGTCGACGACGTCGACGCGACGGTGGCGCTCGTGGCGCAGTTCGGCGGCGAAGTGCTCGCCGAACGGTCCTATCCCGGCATGGTCGCCCTGATCCGAGACCCCGACGGCCAACTCCTGGAACTCCTCCCGATGGCCTACCGCGACTCGCTTTAACCAGCCGGGCTGGGTTTTTGGGCTTTCAGCCACTCCGCAGCGCCGCTGATGAACCCCGCAACGTTCTGCATCTTGCCCACCGCGATGTCTTTGAAGAACGGCGGGCAGTAGACCTCGGCCGCGTCGTTGTGAATGCCGTCGACGATCGCGTCGACCATCTCGCTGACCGGGATCGCTTCGACGGTGCCCTCGGGCAACGGATCGTTGTCTGGGATCGAGAACAGTGGCGTGTCGACCACGCCGGGGTAGACAACCATCACCTTCACACCGTCGTGGAAAAGGTCGACCGCCATGGCTTCCGAGAACGAGGCGAGTGCCGCTTTCGATGCGTCGTACGCGGCTTCACCGGGCGACGACAGCGGCGCCGCGATCGAAGACACGCTCACGACCCGGCCCCGGTTTTCGATCAGCGACGGGAGCAGCGCGAGCGTTAACTGAATCGGCCCGAGGTAGTTGATGCGCATGACTTCTTCGACGATCGCCGGCGTCAGCACGGTGACGTGCTTGCGCTTGGGAATGCCGGCGTTGTTCACCAACACGTCGACGCCGCCGAACTCGCGCAACACCCCGTCGGCCAGCGCGTCGACCTCCACCGGTACGGCCATGTCGCAGGTCCACATTTGCGACGACGGGCTGTGGGCGCGCAACCTGTCGAGCGTGGCCGCGAGTTCGGCTTCGCGGCGTGCGCAGATGCCGACGACGGCGCCCTGCGCTGCCAACCGTTCGGCCAGCGCCGCGCCGATCCCCGACGACCCGCCCGTCACCAGCACGCGCTTGCCGTTGAAGTCGTAGGCCATCAGCGCTTGGGCAGTTTGATGGCGCGGTCAGAAATGATGTTCTTCTGCACTTCGGTGGCACCGGCGCCGATCGACGTGAACCGCTGCCAGGGGTAGTTGTGCGCGGCATGGCCGCCCTGCGGCGCGTCCGGCCCGCCCTTTTCGAGCAAACCCAATGGTCCGAGGATGTCGATGTTCAACTCGGCCAGTGCTTGGGACAGGTGCGACCACTGCAGCTTGGCGATCTGGTTTTCGGGGAACGAACGCTCGCCCTTCAAGACCTTCGACAGTGCCCGCGCGTTCAGCAGTCGCGTCAACTCGACCTGCGTGTACATGCGGGCGATGCGCTCGCGAATGTCGGGCGACTCCAGCGCGCCGGGGTTCACTTCGCGCGCCGCCTTGATCATTGCGTCGAGTTCGGAACGCAGGCCGATCGCGATGCTGCCGGTGCCGGCGCGCTCATGCGTGAGCGTGCCCATGGCGACGTTCCATCCGTCGCCCTCACCGCCCAGCAAGTACTTGGCGGGCACGCGGGCGTCGGTGAACACCACCTCGCAGAACATCGCCTCGCCGGTGATCTCGCGGATCGGGTTCACCTGCACACCGGGCAGGTCGAGGTCGATGATCAGCGCAGTGATTCCGATGTGCTTCTCGCCGCGCGCGATGGCGTCGGGGTCCGTGCGCACGAGGAACAAGCCCCACTTTGCGAGGTGCGCGGAAGACGTCCAGATTTTCGTGCCGTTGACGATGTACTCGTCGCCGTCGCGCACGGCCATCGTGCGCAGGTTGGCCAAGTCGGAACCGGCCTCGGGCTCGCTGAAGCCCTGGCACCAGTGCACGCTCGCATCGAGGATGCCGGGCAGCCACATCTGCTTCTGTTCGTCGGTGCCCCACCGAATGATCATCGGCCCGATTTGCCAGATGCCGTTCGGGTTGTAGATGCCCGGCGCCTTCGACTTCGCCATCACCTCGGAGTAGATGACGTTTTGCATCGTGGTGGCCTCGCGGCCGCCCCACTCGATCGGCCAGTTGATCGCAGCCCACTTCGCCTCGTTCAGGCGCCGTTGCCACGCTTGACGACGAGCCATCGTGCGGCGAAACCCTTCGACGTGGTCGTCGCCGATTTCGCCCTGTTCGGCGAAGTCGGGCAGGTTGGCGTCGAGCCACGTCTGCAGTTCGTCACGAAAGGCTTCGTCTTCAGCGTCGTACGAGAAATCCATTGCTTTGCACCTTAGGAGTCGAAGTTGGGTGGGCGCTTCTCGCGGTGGCTGGCGAGGCCCTCGGCGGCGTCGGGGCCGCCGAAGCCGAGCATCTCGTAGGCGACGCTCGCGTCGAAGGCAGCCGCTTGGGACCGGTACCAGTGGTTCAGCGTGTGCTTGGTGAAACGGATCGCGTCCTGCGCGCCCGCCGCGAGGTCGACAGCAATCGCCATCGCCTTGTCCTGTACTTCCTCGTCGTCGACCACGAGCGACACGAGCCCGATCCGCTCGGCCTCTTCGCCGCTCATCGGCTCGCACGTGAGCAGGTGGTACTTGGCCTTGGCCATGCCACAAAGCAGCGGCCAGCAGATCGCGGCGTGGTCACCCGCGGCGACGCCGAGCCGGGTGTGGCCGTCGATGATGCGCGCCGTGCGCGCCGCCACCGAGATGTCGGCCAGCAACCCGGCCACCAGACCAGCGCCGACGGCTGGGCCGTGCAGGGCCGACACGATTGGCTTCTGGCAGGCGACGATGTTCATCACGAGGTCGCGCGCCTCGCGCAGCGTCTTCAGGCGCGTGTCGTAGTCGGCGATGATCCCTTCGATCATCGCGAAGTCCCCTCCGGCGGAGAACCCTCGGCCTTCGCCTCGAATCACAGCGACGCGGGCTTCAGGGTCGCGGTCGAACACGGGCCAGATGTCGGCGAGCTGTTCGTGCGCGGCCGCACTCACGGCGTTTAGAGGCGGTGCGTCGAAGGTGATCCGGACGACGCCGTCAGCCGGACGATCGACGCGCAGGCCGTCAAATGCCGCGTACGGCGCCGGGTTCGCGTGGCTCATGCCGAATTACTAACACCCGTGTCACTTTCTCGTTCGCCAGCCATTACGGTCGCGCCCGAATCAATCGAGGGGGACTCATGCCCGACGCACCACTGTTCACCGGCGAGACCCGAATGCTCATCGACGGCAAGCTCGTCGAGGCCGCATCGGGCAAGCGCTTCGACAACATCAACCCGGCGACCGAGGAAGTACTCGGCCAGGTCGCCGACGCGTCGAACGAGGACATGCACGCCGCGATCGGCGCCGCCCGCCGCGCCTTCGACGAGACCGACTGGTCGACGAACCGTGCGTTCCGCAAGCAGTGCCTGCTTCAGCTGCAGGCGGCGCTCGAAGCCGAACGCGAAGAGCTGCGCGAGGAACTGATTGCCGAGGTCGGTGCGCCGCGCCTGCTCACCTACGCGCCGCAGCTCGACGCGCCGCTGAAGGATGGGTTGCTGTGGCCGGCGGAAATGATCGACACGTTCGAGTGGGAACGCACGTTGCCCAACGGCGACATGATGGGCATCAACAGCCGTCGCGCCGTGTGGAAGGAAGCGATCGGCGTCGTCGGCGCCATCGTGCCGTGGAACTTCCCGTTCGAGGTCACGATCAACAAGCTCGGCCCGATCCTGGCGACGGGTAACACCATGGTGCTCAAGCCCGCGCCCGATACGCCCTGGAACGCCACGCGCCTCGGACGGATCATCGCCGAGCAGACCGACATCCCTGCCGGTGTCGTGAACGTCGTTACGAGTTCCGATCACCTCGTCGGCGAAGAGCTGACGCTCAGCCCGCTCGTCGACATGATCTCCTTCACCGGGTCCACCGTGGTCGGCATGCGGATCATGGAAAAAGGCGCGGCCACGCTCAAGCGCGTGTTCCTCGAACTCGGCGGTAAGTCGGCCATGCTCGTGCTGCCCGACGCCGACTTCGCCAACGTCATTCCTGGGGCGGCGATGGGTTGCGTGCACGCCGGACAGGGGTGCGCGATCCAAACGCGTGTGCTCGTGCCGCGTGACCGCCACGACGAGGCCGCGCAGATCCTGGCCGACGGCATGGCGGGGGTCACCTACGGCGATCCGAGTGACGCCGGGAATTTGATGGGTCCGGTCATCTCGTCCAAGCAGCGCGATCGCGTCGAGGGCTACATCCAGAAGGGTGTCGAGGAGGGCGCCACACTCGCCGTCGGCGGCGGGCGTCCCGCGCACCTGCCCAAGGGATGGTTCGTCGAGCCGACGCTGTTCACCCACGTCGAGAACTCGATGACGATCGCACAAGAAGAGATTTTCGGGCCGGTTCTGTCGCTCATCGCGTATGACGACGAGGACGACGCCGTGCGCATCGCCAACGACAGCAAGTACGGCCTGAGCGGCGGCGTGTTCTCTTCGACCGACGCGCACGCCGAGGCGGTCGCCCGGCGCATCCGCACCGGGTCGATGAGCATCAACGGCGGCGTTTGGTACGGCGCCGACTCGCCCTACGGCGGTTACAAGACCAGCGGCATCGGCCGCCAGAACGGCGTCGAAGGCTTCGAGCAACACCTGGAAACCAAAGCGGTCGCGTGGCCGGCCACCTAACTCTCAACGAACGGATCCGATGACTGACGAACCTGTACTCGTACGCGAACAGCGCGGCAACGTCCTCGTGCTGCGCCTCAACCGACCCGACGCCCGTAACGCGCTCAACGGCGAGTTGATGGGAGCGCTCGGCGAAGGCATTCACGAAGCCGAGACGAACCCCGACATCCGCGCGCTGGTGCTCACCGGCACCGGCGACCGCTCGTTCTGCGCAGGCATGGACCTGCGGGCGTTCTCCAGTGGCGAGTCCACGGCGCCGACCGCGAGCCCCGAAGGACAGGCCGCGTTCGGTCGTTTCTTCAGCGGCGGCGAAGTCGCAGTGCCGATCGTGGCCGCAGTGCAGGCCACTGCCGTCGCCGGGGGCTTTGAGCTCATGTTGAACTGCGACCTCGCGGTCGCGGCTGACACCGCGAAGTTCGGAATCCCCGAAGTGAAGCGCGGCCTGTTCGCCGCGGGTGGCGGCGTGTACATCAGCGAGCGCATCCCGCTGGCGCTGGCGCTCGAGCTGACCCTCACGGGTGATCTCATCGACGCGTCGCGCGCCCAACAGATGGGCCTGCTCAACCGCGTCGTTCCGGCCGACAAGGTGCTCGACACCGCGCTCGAACTAGCCGAGGCAATCGCGAAGAACGGCCCGCTCGCGCTGCAGGCCACGAAGCAGATCGTGAAAGCCGCGGTAACCGACAGCGCCAAGGCCCGTCAGCTGATGGGCGAGTGGCAACCGAAGGTGTTCAGTAGCGAAGACGCCAAGGAAGGTTCGCTGGCCTTCATCGAAAAACGCGATCCCGTCTGGCAGGGCAAGTAGTCGTGACCACCGCGGCGCCGGTAGACACCGAGCCGTACGACGAGTTCGCCTTTCTGCGCGACGTCGCGGTGGAAGCCGGCGCCGACCCCGACTCGGTGCTGCCGTGTGCACGCATCGACGTAGAAGTCGCCGCGGGCAAACGCCTCAGCGCACTGCGCTGGGGCGGCGACGCGCCACCCGAGTTCCTGTTGCTTCACGGTGGCGGTCAGAACGCACACACGTGGGACACGCTGATGACGCTGCTGGCTCGTCCGGCGATCGCGGTCGACCTGCCGGGCCACGGCCGCAGCGACCGTCGCGACGACCGCGACTACGGGCCGTGGTCGAACGCGGAAGTGGTCGCCGCGTTAATCGACGCGCTCCGCCTGCCGCCCCTGACGCTCGTCGGAATGTCGCTCGGTGGGGCCACCGCGATACGTCTCGCCGCGGCCAAACCCGACGCGTTCCATCACGTGGTGATCATCGACGTGTCACCCTCGACCGGCGCCGAAGGCCGCACGATGACCGCCGAGCAACGCGGGTCGGTCGCGCTCATCGGGGGACCGCCTACCTACGAATCGTTCGACGCCATGGCCGACGCAACGATCGCGATGTCGCCGTTGCGCTCGCCCGAAGCGGTTCGCCGCGGCGTGCGTCACAACGCGGTGCGCCTCGACGACGGCAAGTGGATGTGGCGCTACGACCTGTTTCCCCGCGAAGGCGACCCCGAACGCAAGTGGACCGACTTCTCGGTGCTGTGGGACGACGTCGCGCGCATCAAGGCACCGGTGATGGTGGTGAAGGGCGGGCTGTCGGTGTACACGCTGCCCGAGGACATGGCCAAGTACCGCGAAGTGCTGCCATCGGTGCGCATCGAGGAAGTCGACGGCGCCGGTCATGCTGTACAAAGCGATCAACCCGCGGCGCTGAACGCGCTGCTGAACGATTTCACGAAGTAACGGAGGACGCAGTGTCTTTGCAGTTGAAGCCCGGCTCGCGCTACCGGTCGACCACGTGCAACAACGAGGTCGTGGTGGTGAAGGCGCCCGCAGACGAGGTCGACCTTCGCTGCGGCGGCGCGCCGATGGTGTCGATCGACGACGAGGGCGGCGCCGGTACCCCGGCTGAAGGGTTCGACGCGGGCACGCTCGTCGGCAAGCGCTATACCGACGAAGCCGAAACCCTCGAAGTGCTCGTGACCAAACCCGGTGACGGGTCGCTGTCGATCGGCGAGACGCTGCTGAACGTCAAGGGCGCCAAGCCGCTGCCGTCGTCTGACTAGCGGTTTACAACGAGGCTGGGCGTATGCACGTCGGGATGATCATCGAGATGGCGAGCGACAACCTCGCCGACCGCGTCGCGCTGGGTTCGCGCGACGGCGGCATCACCTTCGGTGAACTCGGTCGTCGCGCTCGTCGGGCCGGTACGTACCTGGCCGAGCACGCTTGCTCGACGGTGGTGCTCATCGACGAGAACTCACTCGCGGTGCCCGTCGCGTTGTACGGCGCCGCGATCGCGGGCAAGCCGTTCGCGCCGGTCAACTATCGGCTGGCCGACGCCAAGTTGCGCGCCATCGTCGCCCGCACGACACCGGCGATCGTGATCGCGGGGGCCGGCGTGGCGGAGCGTCTGGCCGGGGTCGACGGCGTCGAGATCGTCGACCGCGACGCCTTCCTCGCCGTCACCGCCGACGACACGATCGTCGAGAGCGACGGCTGGGGTTGTGACCCCGATGCAACCGCGGTGTTGCTGTTCACGAGCGGCACCACGGGCGAACCCAAGGCCGCGGTGCTGCGGCACAAGAACCTCGGTTCCTACGTGATGACCACGATGGAACTGGGCTCGGCCGGTGACGACGAAGCGGCGTTGGTAAGCGTGCCGCCGTACCACATCGCTTCGGTGTCGTCCGTGCTGTCGACGACCTACATCGGACGACGCGTCGTGCAACTCGAGGGCTTCGACCCGAAGCGTTGGGTGGCCGCGGCGCGCGACGAAGACGTCACCAACGCGATGGTTGTGCCGACCATGCTGAACCGCATCCTCGACGTGATCGAAGACGACGGCGAAGGCCTGCCGTCGCTGCGATCACTTGCGTACGGCGGCGGGCCCATGCCGTTGCCGGTGATCGAGCGAGCCATGCAACTGTTGCCCCACGTCGACCTCGTCAACGCGTACGGGTTGACGGAAACGTCGTCGACGATTTCCGTGCTCGGCCCCGACGACCATCGGGTCGCGTTCTACAGCGACGACCCGGCATGGAAGGCGCGGCTCGGCTCGGTCGGCCGGCCGCTCCCCGGCGTCGAGGTCGAGATCCGCGACGGCATCATCTGGGTTCGGGGCGAGCAGGTGTCGGGTGAGTACAAGGGCGTCGAGGCCGGGTTGCACGACGGCTGGTTCAACACGCGCGACGCCGGTTACATCGACGACGAGGGTTATTTATTCGTGCAGGGTCGCGTCGACGATGTGATCGTGCGCGGCGGCGAGAACCTGTCACCGGGTGAGATCGAGGCGGTCCTGCTCGAACACGCGGGTGTCGAGGCCGCTGCCGTGGTCGGAATCCCCGACGTCGAGTGGGGCGAAAAAGTGGTCGCCGCGGTTGTGCGGTGCGGCGACTGCACCGAAGACGAACTCCGCGAACACGTGCGGTCTGCGCTGCGCTCGGCGTCAACCCCCGAACGCATCAAGTTCGTCGACGAGTTGCCTTTCAACGAGACAGGCAAGCTGTTGCGGCGCGTGCTGCGCGACGAACTCGCCGCGGAGTTCACCCACTAAGGCTCCAATGGGAGCCTCATCCACAGGTTCCACCTCGGGGGCAACGGCGAGCGGAAGAGCGACGTAACCGACAATCCCCGACGGTCCTGTCGCGGCGATCGCTTCCCGGATCTCGGCATAAAATTGGTCGTTCTGCAGGCGATCCGATGCCGAGAAGCACCACGGGGAGTTCACAAACTCTTGGATTCTTCGCCCCGATGTCGAGAACGGCGTAGCGGTTCCGTCCTTGTAGTGAACGCGGCCAGAGTGGTCGGCGTCGGACGAGGAGAACACGATGGCTAAGTACCTGTTGCTCAAGCACTACCGGGGCGCGCCCGCACCCCTGCACAACGTCCCGATGGATCAGTGGACGACCGACGAGTTCGACACGCACGTGCGCTTTATGCGCGACTTCGCCAAGAAGCTCGAGGACACCGGCGAGTTCGTCGACGCGCAGGCTTTGTCGCCCGATGGCGTGTGGGTGCGCGGCGACGGCGAAGGAAAGCCGCCGGTGACCGATGGTCCGTTCGCCGAGACGAAGGATCTCGCCGCCGGGTGGATGGTGATCGACGTCGACAGCTACGACCGCGCGATTGAACTGGCGGGGGAGTTGTCGGCAGCGCCGGGCGCCGGTGGCAAGCCGATCTACGAATGGCTCGAGGTGCGGCCGTTCATGGAAGCGCCGCCCGCGTTCACCGACTGACCGTGGACGAGGTCGAGCTGCGCGCGCTCGTCCCGCAGGTGCTGGGCGTCCTCGTCCGTCGGGGTGCTGATTTCGCGACGGCCGAGGACGCGGTGCAACAAGCGCTGATTCGTGCCACCGCGTCATGGGCCCAAACCCCGCCGGCCGACCCGAAGGGTTGGTTGATCACCGTTGCCTGGCGCGCATTCATCGACCTTGCCCGGTCCGACGCGAGCCGGCGTGATCGGGAAGACGAGTTCGGTTCGACACCACCGTTGGGTGCGGTGCCCGATGCCGACGACACGCTGCGGCTGTATTTCCTGTGCTCGCACCCGGCGTTGTCGCCCTCGTCGGCCGTCGCGCTCACGCTGCGCGCTGTCGGCGGTCTCACCACGACCCAGATCGCGCAGGCCTATCTCGTGCCCGAGCCGACGATGGCGCAGCGGATCAGTCGCGCCAAGCGCGCTGTCGCCGATGCGGGCGTGGGGCCGAGCGGCGACGCGCGCACTGTGATGCGCGTGCTGTACCTCGTGTTCAACGAAGGCCACTCGGGTGAGATCGACCTGGCCGCCGAGGCCATCCGGCTCACCCGTCAACTCGCTTCGGTGATCGACGAGCCCGAGGTGGACGGGCTGCTCGCGCTGATGTTGCTGCACCACGCTCGTCGCCGCAGCCGCACGAATTCGGACGGCTCGATTGTGCCGCTGGCCGAGCAGGACCGCGACGTGTGGGATACCGAACTCATCGCCGAAGGCGTGGCAATCGTGCAACAGGCACTCAGGCGTGATCGCCTCGGCGAGTACCAAGCGCAGGCGGCGATCGCCGCGCTTCATGCCGACGCTCACCGCTTCGACGAAACCGACTGGCCGCAGATCGTCGAGTGGTACGACGAACTACTCGCGATCACCGACACGCCGGTAGTGCGGCTCAACCGCGCCGTCGCGGTCGGCGAGGCGCGCGGCGCCGATGCGGGGCTCGCGGCGTTGGCCGAGGTCGACGAGACCGTCCCGCGACGCGACGCCGTCGCCGCGTACCTGCACGAAAAGCGCGGCCAGCTCGAACTCGCGTCGCGCCTCTACGTCGACGCGGCGCGCAACGCCCCGAATATGGCCGAGCGCAACCACCACACGCACCAAGCCGCGCGACTAAACGAGGTGCTACGCGCGAAGGCCGTGGACGACGCGGCGGGAGAGTAGGACCGCGGTCAGCCGAGCCGCGGTCAGCAGGCGCCGAGCGGCCCCGCTGCTTGTGACTTGCCGCTCAGGATGACGCCGCACGTTCCGACGTAGGTGCCCGGCAACGGATACAGCGGCGTGGTGCCGTCGTCCATGCCGAGGCCGGACTTCAGTTCGGCGAGCGGGTCGATGGGCGATGCCTGGGCGTCGGGGTCTTCGTAGATCTGCAGACCGGGTTCGGCCGAAACCGTGCCTTCGGTATCGCGCCAGTCGTTCAGGGTGTGCGGACCGTTCTTCTTGCCCGAGTCACACGACAGCTCGTCCTGGCGACTACCGCTGCTGCAACCGTATGGATCCCACTGCTTGCCGTCGTAGTTCGCGATGTCGCGCTGACCCTTGCCTCCGCCTTGGTACATCGTGTTCTTGTATGTCGTGATGTCCTCGCAGATGCCGTCGGCGCACGAACCGAACTGCACCATGAGGATCGGCACGAGGTTCGTCTGGCTGGGCGTGTTGGCGGCGCTGGCGGGACGGGCGTGCACTTGGACGCTGCCGCCGTCGGACGGGCCGTTCGGCACGCGGTCGGTGCCCGTGTCCTTGCGGCCGTCGACGGAGTCGTGTTCGCCGCCGTCGAGGTTGTCGTCGGCACCCATCACGACGTCGATGCCGTTGGCGCTCATGTTGGGGAGGAGGCCGGTGTGATGCACCCCGGTGTCGATGAGTTCCTCGTTGAACTGCTTCTTGTTCGTGTCGCCGCCGATGTGGAGGCCGATGCCGCGCGGTGATGCGTTGCCCGCGCCGCAGTTGTTGCCCGCACCGCCGCCGGTGCCGCCCGTGTTCACGGCGCCGCAATACGCGTGCGGGAAGTTGTCGCTACCCGGCTTTCCTTCGCCGAACAGCCCAGGCGTCGCGTTCTGGCCGTTAGGCATCTGATCGAGGCCGAACTCGGCGTACCGCACGCCGCCACTCTCGACGTTCACCTTGAAGTTGTGGCAACCGGGCTCGGCGTCTGTTCGGTTGTTTGCGTCGGCGCTGTTCGAGCAGTCCATGGCTCGGGGCGTGTAGCCGCCTCCGCTCAGCGCGGCCGCGACCCCGCTCATGGCGACGACCGCGAGACCGGCCAGGATCTGAGCCGTGACGGCACGCGTCAGACGGCGAGTAGTTGTTTGCAATGCACTGTCCCCCAGCGGTTTTTGTGACACTCGTGTCACTTCTCGCCACACGGTAACCCATGCGGCGTCGCTAGCGTCGCTCGCGGTGCGGCGAACTGTGGCGGTCGGGGTGGTCGCGTTGCTCACGCTCGGTGGGTGCGGCGGCTCGAAAGCCGCGCCACAAACCGCACCGCAGATCACGGTCTCGACCGAGGGACCGCTGTCTCCGGCGTTGCTTTCAGGCTCGCAACTTCGTCGCGTGCCGGGTTTTTCCACTGCGAGCGTCACGCCGTTTGCGGCCGTGAAAGTCTTCGAAGACCCCGACCCGAGGGGGCCGTGTGGCGGCAACGTGCCCGTGCTCAAACTCGACGACGCAGTGGGACTGTCGTGGAGCGCGCAGACCATCAGGGGTGGCGCGCAACTCGTGATCCGTCGCCCCGCAGGTGAGGTGAAGCGCTACCTCACGGCACGCCTCAGTGACATCCGGCCGCAGTGCGACATCTACACAACGAAAACTGCGGAGGGCGTCACGCAGGAGGTGAAGTACGAAGGCGCCATTCGCGTCGCGCCCCAAGCCGATCAGTCGCTGGCGGTGGTCACCGCGATCAAGATCAACGGCGAGGTGCGCGCCGCGACTGCGATCGAAGTTCGCCGCGGCGACGTGCTGTCGCGCACCGTGATCTTCACCGACGCGCCGATGGACAACACGATCGTGCGCGGGATCGCTGCGTTGATGGCCAAGGGGCTCGACCGGCTCGATTGATTTGGCTCGCTCTAAGGTGACGAGCCGTGGACTTCACCTTCAGCGAAGAACAAGACGCACTACGCGAGGTCGCCCGCTCCTTCCTGGCCGCGCAAGCGCCTAGCGAGTACGTGCGCTCGATGATGGACGACGACCGTGGGTTCACGGACGACTTCTGGAAGCGGCTCGTCGACCTCGGTTGGACCGGATTGCTCGTGCCTGAGGCGTTCGGGGGCTCCGGGATGGGCGTGCTCGACGCGGTGATCATCGCCGAGGAGATGGGGCGTCTGCCGTTGCCAGGCCCGTGGTTGTCGTCGTCGGTAATGGCGACGCTGGTCGCGATTCACCTCGGCGACGAAGAAGGGCTGCGTGCCCTCGCCGACGGCGAGCGGCGCGGCACGCTTGCGCTCGAAGAACACGGCGCGTCGGACCCCCTCGACGGCGTGGAGTGCACAGCGACGCGTGACGGCGACGGCTGGCTGCTGACCGGCGTGAAGCCCTTCGTGCTCGACGGACACACCGCCGACTTCGCCTACGTGGTGGCGCGCACCGACGACGGCGGGCTCGCCACGTTCGTGGTCGACGCCCCCGCGGCTGAGGCAGTGCCGTCGATGGACGTCACCCGCAAAGTCGCACGGCTCACGCTCGAGGGGCGGCCGGCCCGGCGCGTCGGCGCCGACGGCGATCAGCGCACCGCTCTCGCGCGCGTGTGTGACGACATCGCGGTGATCCTGTGCGCCGAGTCCGTAGGCGCGTGTGACCGCGCCCTCGAGATGGCCACTGAGTACGCCAAGGTGCGCGTGCAGTTCGACCGCCCGATCGCGACATTCCAAGCGATCCGTCACAAGATCGTCGACATGCTCCATCAGCTGGAGCTGGCCCGGGTGGCCACGCACTTCGCGGCGTGGGCCGCCGACTCGGCAGACACCGATGCAGTACGCGAGTCCGCGGCGGCGTCGGCCAAGGGATTCGTCGGTGAGGCGGCCGCGATGATCACGGGCGAGAACATCCAGGTTCACGGCGGCGTCGGCTTCACCTGGGACGTCGACTGTCACCTGCTGTTCCGCCGGGTGAAGGCCAACGACGTGCTATTCGGTCGCCAGGGTTGGCAGCGGCAGCGGTTGGCCGACCTGGTGCTCAGCGGCGCCGTGTGAGCCATGGCTGAGAAGGCGCCCGACCTTTCCGGCCGTGACATCGAAGACCTCGGGCTGCACCACGCCCGGGTGCGGCGGATGGGGATGGTCAACGCGCGGGTTACGGGGGCGTACCTGCTGAACGCGTCGATCGAGGGCGACTTCGAAGGGCTGCGCATGAACGGCGTGCTGGTCGCTCCGCTGATCGAAGCCGAGCTGAAAAAGCAGCACCCGATCCTGGGGCGCAACGATTCGCGCTCGGCCGACGGGTTACGGCGTGGCGTCGAAGACGTGTACGCGTTGTGGGGCGAACTCGAGGCACGGGCGGCGGCGCTGGACGAGTCGCAGTTGCACGAACGCGTCGACGAGGAATGGTCTTTCGTCGAGACGATGCGGCACCTGATTTACGCGTCCGACTGCTGGTTCCGACGTGGTGTGTTGAACGAGGCTGAGCCGTTCCACGCGATCGGAGTCACGCACACCGAGGCGTACGGCGAGGTCCCGGGCATCGACCTCGACGCGGACCCGACGTTCGCCGAAGTAATCGCGGCGCGTCGCGAGAATCAGGCTGCGGTGCGCGCCTTCGCAGCGACCCTCACCAACGAAAGCGTGCAAGAAACGCGCACGCCCACCGGCCCCGGTCACCCCGACGGCGCAGTGCGAGTGGGTGACGCGTTCTGGGTGATCGTGAACGAAGAGTTCTGGCACGGCCAGTACGCGGCGCGCGACCTCGACGCGTTAACTGCGGCCCGGTAGGTCCTTCTTGACGACCTTGCCCGTGGCGTTGCGGGGCAGTTCATCTACGAACGTGTAGCGGCGCGGCACCTTGTAATCCGACAGACGCTCGGCACAGAAGGCCTTCAGTTCGTCTTCGGTGACCGACGCGGCGTCGGCGAGCACGATCCACGCGCCGACGTCTTCGCCCAGCACGTCGTGGGGGATCGACGCGACGGCCACCTCTTGCACCGCGGGGTGCTCGTAGAGCACGGACTCGACGTCGGACGCGTGCACGTTGTTGCCTCCGCGGATGATCACTTCCTTGGCGCGACCCACGATGTAGAGGAATCCGTCCTCGTCGAGGAACGCGAGGTCGCCCGAGTGCAACCAGCCGTCGCGCCAGGTGGACGCGGTGGCGTCGGGGTCGTTGAAGTACTCGCGCTCGCGGCCGGGATTGCTGATGAGCAACTCGCCGATTTCACGCGCCGGTCGCTCGTTGCCGTCTTCGTCGACCACTTTGAACACGGTCGGCGGCATTGGCTTGCCAACCGAACCGACGCGCTTGTCGCGCTCTTCTTCGGGCATGAAGCAGAACGCAGGACCGGCCTCGGTCATGCCCCACGCGTTGCTGACCATGGCGCGGGGCATCTTGTCTTGCAGGCGTTTGACGGTGGCGGGTGCGACCGGCGCGCTGCCGAGCGAGCAGATGCGCAGGCTGGATAAGTCTGCGTCGTCGAAGCGCGGCGACTTGATCAACAACTCGGCCATGGCGGGCACGACGAAGGTGGCGCGGGGCTGGCGTTGTTCGACGACGTCGAACCACGCGTCGACGTCGAAGCGCGGCATGTACAGCAGCTGCATGCCCATCTTCATCGGGTTGTACGTCGACGAGATGCCCGCGAACGTGAACATGGGCGAGGCGTGCAGCCAGCCCTTGGGCGACACCTTCGGCGGAAGCGCGTTCGGTACGAGCGCGACGTTGCCGTGGCGCACGACGACGCCCTTGGGCCGCCCGGTGGTGCCCGAGGTGTACATGATGTCGGCGATGTCGGTGCTGCTGAGCGGCACCTGAAACGTGGTGTCGTCGCCCTCGAACACGAGGTTGTCCGCGCGCAACACGATCTTCGCCCCCGAGTGCTCGAGCAACGCGTCGACCTCGCGTTCGACGAGGCGCGTGTTCAACGGCACTGCGACGGCCCCGGCTTTGTGGACGGCGGAGTAGGAAATGAGGAAGAAAAACGGATGCTCCGGCGGGATGTGAATCGCGACCCGGTCGCCCTTCTCGACGCCTTGCGCAGCGAGCCAGCGAGCCAGTTGATTCGAGCGGCCCTCCCACTCGGCGAAGGTCATCTCTTCGTTCGTGGTGACGTTCGTGCAGGCGACTTCGGGGCCGTAGTGCTCGGCCATCAGGCGCAATTGGTCGGTGAGGATCTCAGGCATCAGGGTCTCTCGGTAGGCCGAGCAGGCGCTCGCCGATCACGTTGCGTTGAATCTCGCTGGTGCCGCCTGCGATCGTGAGACAGCGGTTGGCGAGGAAGCCGAACGTCCATTGCTGGGCGACGCCTTCGGTCGTCGCGCCGAGCGCACCCAGCAACTCCAGGCCGAACTCCTGCGTGCGTTGATCGTGCTCGACGCCCAGCAGCTTTCGCACGCTCGCCTCGGGGCCGGGCCTGGCCCCGCTCACGCTGCGATGGGTCGTGCGCAGGCCGAGCAACGCGACCGTGTGCGCTTCGGCCACCAGCGCACCGAGGCCTTCGAACTCGGCGCCGGTGGGGGCACGATCGGCGATCAGTTGCAGCAGCGCCTCGATGCCGCCGCCGAATGACGACCCGCTGCCCATTGCCACCCGCTCGTTCGCCAAAGTCGTGCGGGCCAGCGGCCAACCGCCGTCGACGTCGCCGATCACGCAATCGTCGGGCACGAACACGTCGTCGAAGAACACTTCGTTGAACATCTCGAGGCCCGTCATCTCTTTCAGTGGCCGGATGTCGAGACCGCGGCTTTTCATGTCCACGATCATGTAGGTGATGCCGAGGTGCTTCGCCGCGGTGGGGTTGGTGCGCACGATGCACATGCCCCAGTCGGCCTCGCGCGCGAACGACGTCCACACCTTCTGCCCGTTCAACAACCAGCCACCGTCGGTGCGCGTGGCACGCGTCGTGAGCGCGGCGAGGTCGCTGCCCGCTTCGGGTTCGCTGAACAACTGGCACCAGTTGATCTCGCCCATCAATGTCGGCCGCACCCATCGCTCTTGCTGTTCGGGGGTGCCGTGCGCGGCGATCGTCGGCGCGGCCCACGCGCCGATCTGAAGATGGGGACGGCGGATGCGCGCCCGCTTGAACTCCTCGTCGATCACGAGTTGCTCCACGGCTTGCGCGTTCCGCCCCCACGGCTCGTCCCAGTGGGGCACGAAGTAGCCGGCGTCGACCACGCGTGCGCGCTGGTCCTCTTTCGGCTGCGCCGCCACTTCGTCGGCGAATGCGGCGATCGCCGGGCGGATCGCGGCGGCCTCGTCGGGCAGGTCGAGCGAGAGATGGCGCCGAACACCCGACGCCGCCATGGTGCCAACCGACGCCTTCCACTCGTGTTTGAGCAACTGGCGCACCGCGGTCGCGCGGCGCAGGTAGAAGTGCGCGTCGTGCTCCCACGTGAAGCCGATGCCACCGAGAACCTGGATGCAGTCTTTGGCCACTTCGACGGCGGCGTCCGGCGCGATCGCGCCGGCGATGGTCGCGGCCAGATCCACCTCGCCGTCGTCGTGCTGGCCGAGCGCGATCGCGGCGTCCCACGCCACGGCCCTCACCTGCTCGGCCCGCACGAGCATGTTCGCGCACCGGTGCTTCACGCCTTGGAATTGGCCGATCGGGCGGCCGAACTGCTTGCGCACCGCGGCGTAGTCGGCTGCAGTCGACACGCACCATCCCGCGACGCCTGCGAGGTCGGCGGCAAAGAGCGCGGCGGTGATGTTGATTACCGCGGCTGATCCGACCGCCGCGCCGAGCGGTTCCGCAGAACCGATTTCGACCCGGGCCAGTTTGCGCGTCGGATCGAGGGACGCGACGGGCGTCGCGCTGAAGTCGCGCGACACAACCCAGCCGTCATTCGAACGGGCCACGATCACGTCGGCGATGGCGCCGTGCAGCGCGTACGCGCCGTCGAACGACACCGTTCCGATCTCGCCGCCCGACGCCAGCTGCGATACGTCGCGACCTGCCGCCTGCAGCAGCGCGCTGGCCCACATCGTCGGCACCATCGGCCCGGGCGCACAGACCCGGCCGAGTTCTTCCACGACGATCGCGGCTTCGAGGAAGCCGAAGCCGGAGCCGCCCGCGCTTTCCGGCAAGTGCAAGCCGAGGAATCCCAGTTCCGCGAACGCCGACCAGAAAGGCGGAAGCGCGTCGTCTTTGGCGTCGACCGCGGCGCGTACAACTGCGGGCGAGATGTGTTGCGCGGCGAACTTGCGCACGGTCTCGGCCAACGCGACGTGGTCGTCTCCGATCGCGATCGAGGCGGTTTCTAACACGGGCGTCACGTTATCGGCCTCGGCCATCTAATCTCCGGGCCAATGTCGATTCACTATGAGCAACTCGGGGATCACGTCGTTCGGATCACGATCGACCGGCCTGAGGCCCGCAACTCGATGGACTTGTACCACTTCCGCGATCTCGCCAACGCGTGGCGGAGGTTTCGCGACGACACCGACGACTGGGTCGCCATCATCACCGGTGTCGAGGGCCACTTCATGTCGGGCGCCGACCTCAAGACGTACATCCCGCAGATCACCGAACTTCAGGCCGAGATCCAGAAGGGCGGCGTCGACGAGATCGACGGCTGCAAGCTGCGCGACGGCACCGACGCCGTATTGCGCAGCCTCAAGATCTACAAACCGATCATCGCGGCGGTCGACGGGCCGTGCGTGGCCGGGGGCATGGAAATGCTGGGCGGCGTCGACATTCGCGTCGCCACCGAGCGCGCCGTGTTCGGCGTGATGGAACCCAAGCGTGGTCTGTTCGCGGGCGGCGGCACCACCGTGCGCTTGCCCAAACAGATCCCATTCCCCGCGGCGATGGAGTTCTTGTTGACCGCCGAGGCGTTCCCGGCGTCGCGGTGTCTCGAACTGGGCTTGCTCAACGAGATCGTGCCCGGCGACGAACTGCAGGATCGCGCCGTCGACTGGGCTCGGCGCATCAACGCCAACGCGCCGCTCGCCGTACAGGCGACAAAAGAGAGCGTGCTGCGGGGCCTTGCCGCAGGCACGCAGAAAGAAGCGTTCGGCATCGAGAGCGAGATCGCGGGGAAGATCTTCTCGAGCAACGACGCCAAGGAAGGCCCCAAGGCCTTCGCCGAAAAGCGCGACCCCGTCTGGACCGGCACATGACCCGCGCCACCCGTCCCCAAACCCCCGACTTTTGGCGTATGACGCACCCGGGTCCCGTCCTCACACGCCAAAAGTCGGTTAGGGACGGTGGACGCGCATGACGGCGACGATCGATCCGCGGACGCCGTGCATCATCGGCGTGGCGCAACGCACGATCCGTCCCGACGACGGGCCGTCGCCCGAGCCGCTCGCCTTGTGGGACGAGGTCACGAGGAAGGCCGCGGCCGACACCGGCGCCACCGGAAACGTGCTCGCCGCGGCTGACTCGTTGCAGGTCGTCTACTGCATGGCGTGGTCGTACGACGCGCCGGTCGACCGGCTGGCGGACTCGCTCGGCATCAACCCACGCCATCGTTTTTACAGCGGCATCGGCGGGACCACACCGCAGGTGCTGATCGACGACGCGGCCGCATCGATCATCAACGGCGAGATGGATCTGGCCGTGATCACCGGCGCCGAAGCGCTCGACACGAAGCGCCGGGCCAAGAAGGCGGGCGAGCGGCTCGCGTGGAGCTTCAAGGCCGAGAACCCGCCACCGTTCCCGTTCGAAGCGCCGTTTCACCCGGCTGAGATCGCGCACAACGTGTTCCAGGCCTGGCTCACGTTCCCCACGTTCGACATCGCGCGCCGGGCTCGGCTTGGCGCGACGCCCGACGATTACCGCCTCCAGATCGCGCAGCTGCTCGCCCCCTTCAGCGACGTCGCGGCGACGAACCCGTACGCGTGGTTCCCGCAACCGCGTTCGGTTGACGAGTTGAACACCGCGACCTCCGACAACCGCCTCGTCGGTTACCCGTACACGAAGTACGAGGTGTCGATCATGGACGTCGACATGGCCGCGACCGTGATCGTGGCCAGCCACGCCAAAGCCGACGAACTCGGTGTGCCCCAGGACAAGCGGGTGTACCTGCGCGGCTGGTGTTACGCGACCGACCCGGTGTATCTGGCCGAACACCCTGACTTCGCGGTATCGCCCGCAATGAAAGCGGCGAGTGACGAAGCGCTGCGCGTGGCCGGCGTGTCGATCGACGACGTCGCGCACATCGACTTGTACTCGTGCTTCGCCAGCAGCGTGAACCTCGCGTGCGACGCGCTCGGAATCGCGACCGACGACCCGCGCCGCCTCACCGTCACCGGCGGCTTGCCGTTTAGCGGAGGCGCCGGCAGCAACTACATGCTGCACTCGATCGCAACGATGACCGACGTGCTGCGCGCCGATGCCGGTTCGGTCGGCCTGGTCAGCGGCGTCGGCATGCACATGACTAAGCACTGCTACGGCGTGTACTCCACTGCGCCCGGCGAGATCACGCCGCCTGATCAGCGCGGCGTGCAGGCCGCCGTCGACGCCGCAGCGCCCGCGGTTCCGATCATCGACACGTACAGCGGCAGCGCGCGCGTCGCGACGTACACCGTCGCCCACGGCCGCGACGGCGCGCCCGAGTGGGGCCTCGTGATCGGCGATCTCGCCGACGGGTCGCGTGCCTACGGCAAGGTCGAAGATGCCGCGCTGCTGCGCGAACTCGAAGAACGTGAGTGGGTCGGCGAGACGGTCGAATTCGTCACCGGCGACAAGAACGTCAACCTGGTGAAGGTCTAAGGAGAAGTCGTGGAAGTACGCGAAGCAGTCATCGTCGACGTCGTTCGCACCGCGTTCGGCAAACGGAAGGGCGCGCTCAGCGGTTGGCACCCGAGCGACCTGCTGGGTTACACGTTGCAACACATCGTCGAGCGCACGGGCGTCGACCCCGAGCGCATCGAAGACGTCGTCACCGGCTGCGTCACCCAAAGCGGCGAGCAGGGCTGCAACATCGGGCGTAACGCGGTGATCGCCGGCGGCCTGCCGTGGACCACGCCAGCCACGTCGGTCGACCGGCAGTGCGGCTCGTCGCAACAGGCGATGCACTTCGTGGCCGCGTCGGTGATGTCGGGCATGTACGACTTGGCGATCGCGTGCGGCGTCGAGTCGATGACGCGGGTGCCCATGGCGAGCAACGCCCGCGGCGGCACCGGCCCGTTCTCGCAGCAGTACCTGGCCGAGATCGACGGCAAGCTCTACGCGCAGTTCCGAGTGGCGCAGGAACTGGCCGACAAGTTCGGCGTGACGCGTGAGGAGATGGACGAGTTCGCCGTCCAGTCTCACCAGCGCGCCGCGGCCGCAACCGCGTCGGGTCACTTCGCGAAGGAGATCTTGCCTATCCCCATCAAAGACGAGGAAGGCAACCTCACCGGCGACACGTTGACCGCCGACGAAGGCATCCGCGCCGATGTGTCGTTGGAGAAGGTCGCGGCGTTGCCACCGGCGCAGTCTTGGGAACCCGAGACGGCGAAAGACATCACGGCGGGCAACTCGTCGCAAACCACCGACGGGGCATCGGCGATGTTGATCGCGTCGCGCGAAACCGCCGACGCGCTGGGCCTGCCATACCGCGCCGTGCTGCGCCACTTCAGCGTGGCGGCCGAAGACCCGATCCTCGTGCTGTCGGCGCCGAACCCGGCCACGCGCAAGCTCTACGAGAAGACGGGCCTCGCCACCGCCGACTTCGACGCCATCGAGTGCAACGAGGCGTTCGCGGCCATCGCGCTGATGTGGGCCCACGAGTTCAAACCCGATCCCGACCGCTACAACCCCAACGGCGGCGCGATCGCGATCGGCCATCCGCTCGGAGCGACCGGCGTACGCATGACCGCCACGTTGTTAAACCAACTCGAGTCGACCGGCGGGCGTCTCGGTCTGCAGACGATGTGCGAGGGCGGCGGCCAGGCCAACTGCACGGTGATCGAAGTCGTGCGATGAAGGTCGACGGCGCGCACGTCGTCGTCACCGGTGCGTCGTCGGGTATCGGTGCCGCGTTGGCGCCGCTGCTCACAGCGCGCGGCGCGACCGTCGCAGTGGTCGCCCGGCGCGAGGACCGCCTCGCCGAAATGGTGGAACGCGGTGACGCCGCGCGGCACTACGCGTGCGACCTCGGCGACCTCGCGGCAGCGGTCACCATGGTCGAGCAGGCCTGGGCCGACATGGACGGCGTCGACATCCTCGTCAACAACGCGGCGATCCCGAAGCGGCGCAGCGTGGTCGACATCACGCAGGACGAGATCGACGAAACCATGCGGGTCAACTTCGACTCACCGGTGCGCATGACGATGGCGCTGCTGCCGAGGTGGCTCGAGCGTGACCGCGGCATGGTCGTAAACGTGTCGAGCTTCGGTGGCCGAGCGGGAATCTTGCACGAGGCCGCGTACTGCGCGTCGAAGTTCGCGCTGTGCGGGTGGAGCGAGTCGATGGCGATGGATTTGTGGCGCACCGGCGTCGACGTGCGCCTCATCATCCCCGGCGCGATCGACACCGAGATCTGGGATTTGCCCGGTAACGACGCGCCGTTCTTCAACGGCGACAAGGAGCCTCCGTCGACCGTCGCCGCCGGCATCGTCGACGCGATCGAAGGCGACGGTTTCGAGTTGTACGTGCCCGACATGAAATCGATCGCCGAGTTCAAGACTTCGTCGATCGACCTGTTCCTTCAGGGCAACGTCGAGTTCGCCGAGTCGCAGGAATGATGCGAGCAATCTTCGGTAATCGGCGGTCGTCCCAGGTTGCGTTCCTATTCATCTTCTTGCTGATCATGACGCTCGTGCGCGGGATCATTTTCGGTGCCGACAGCAAGGCGGGCTTGTTCGTGGCGCCAGTGATCGCCGGCGTCGCGACAGTTGCGCTCAGCTACTGGATTCGCGCCCGCATGACCCGCGAGTAGCGCTACTGCAACAGCCGTCGTTTGAGCAGTTTCCCCGTCGGCAGGCGCGGCAACTCGTCGACGAAGCGCACTTCCTTCGGGCACTTGTAGTGACTCAGTCGTTCCCGGGTCCACGCGATCAACTCGTCGCCGGAAAGTGAAGCGCCGGGCGTGAGCTGCACGAACGCAGTGACCTGTTCGCCCATCTCGGCATCGGGCGTGCCGAGCACGGCCACGTCGTCGATCGCGGGGTGGTTGACGATGATGTCTTCGATCTCGCGCGGGTAAATGTTCACGCCGCCGCTGATGATCATGTTCGAGGCGCGGTCGGTGAGATACAGGTACCCGTCGTCGTCGATCTTGCCGACGTCGCCCATCCAGCTCCAGCCCCGCGCGTCCCAGCTCTGCTTGGTCTTCTCGGGTTCTTGGTAGTACTCGAACTTGCGCGTGGTCGAGAACCACACTTCGCCCTCTTCACCCACGGGTAGTTCTTCTCCGTCGTCGCCCACGATGTGGATCTCGCCCGTCATCGACTTGCCCACCGTGCCGGGGTGGCCGAGCCAGTCGACGGAGTTCACGTACGTGAGGCCGGCGCCTTCGGTGCCGCTGTAGAACTCGTGCACGATCGGGCCGACCCATTCGATGAAGCGTTGCTTCGTCTCGACCGGGCAGGGCGCCGCCGCGTGCACGACCACTTGCAGCGACGACAGGTCGAAGCGGGATCGCTCCTCCTCGCTCAATTTGAGCAAACGGATCATGTGCGTGGGCACGAACTGCACGTGAGTGACGCGGTGGCGCTCGATCGCGGCCAGCACTTCGAGCGGCTCGAACTTCTCCATCACGATCGCGGTGCCACCCACGCGTTGCGTGCCGTAGCTCCAGCCTGCGGGAGCGGCGTGGTACAGCGGTGCGCCAGGGGACAGGTACACCGTGTTGGTGTCGAAGCCAAACATGCCGGTGAGCATCATCGTGAGGAACGACTTGGCGCCGAGTTCACCGGTTGCCAGCGGCGGCAGGATCCCCTTGGGCTGGCCCGTAGTGCCCGACGAATAGAACATCCAGCCGCCTTCGGCTTCGTCGTCGCCTAAGCCGGGTTCGACGCCGTCGATCACATCGTCGAGCAGTTCGAACCCGGGCAGTGCGCCGTCGACGGAAATGCGGCTCTGCACGTTCTTCAAGTCGGGTTCCATCGCCGTGACGATGTCGGCCAGGCGGCTCGTGGCGAAGAACGCAGTCGCATTGCAGTTGTCCACGATGTAGCCCGCCTCGGCCGCGACGAGGTGCCAGTTGATCGGCGTCACGTACGCGCCCACGCGCATGGCGGCCCACACCACGTCGTAGAACTCATGCTGGTTGTCGAGCAGTACGGCAACGTGATCGCCCTTGCGCATGCCGCGGTCGTAAAGCACGCGCGCCAGGCGTCCCGATCGCTCGGCGATCTGCGCGTACGTGCGAACGTCGCCCGACCCGTTCATCACGACCGCTGGTTTGTCCGGTTCGCGAGCAGCGTGAAAAAGCAGATGTTCGCCGGCGGGATCCATGCGTCCGCAAAGTAGCGAAGCTGCGTTCGGCAGCGAGAAGTGAACGCGCCACGCGGCATAAAGTGACGCTCGTGTTAGAAATCGCGGTCATCGGGCTCGGCAATATCGGCGGAGCCATCGCCCAGAACCTCGTCGAAGACGGTCACAACGTCACCGTGTTCGACCTCGACGCCGAACGGATGAAGGCGATCGAGGGTGCGACCCCCGCCGCGTCGGTCGCCGACGCCGCCCGCGGCGCCGAGGTCACGCTCACGTCGCTGCCCGACCCCGCCACGGTCACGAAGGTGGCCGAAGAGTGGGCGAGCGCGGCGCCGCAGGGGGCGGTGCTGTGCGACATGTCGACCACGTTGCCGTCGTCGAACCAGGCGATCGCCGGCAAGCTGGCCGAGACCGGCCACCACTTCGTCGAGGCGCCGCTCACCGGCGGCCATATCGGCGCGGCGAACCGCAAGCTCGTGTTCATGCTCGGCGGTGCCGACGAGGCCGTGGCCAAGGTCACGCCGGTGCTCGAGCCGCTCGGACGCGCGACGTTCCATTTAGGCCCGGTCGGCACCGGCACCACGATGAAGCTCGCGAACAGCCTGCTCGCGTTCACCGGTGCGATGGCGGCATTCGAAGCGGTATCGCTCGCAGTGAAGTCGGGCGTCGACGTACGCACGGCGGTCGAGATCGTGAAGCTCAGCGGGCCGTCGAACTACTTCGTCGACCGCGGCATCGAAGGCATCAACACGCGGGGCAAGCCGACCGAGTTTTCGTTGCGGCTCGCAGCCAAAGATGCGCGCCTGATCGGCGAACTCGGCGAAACCTTCGCGGTGCCAACGCCGTTCGCGTCGGCCGCGTTCGAATTCCTCAGTGATGCGGTCGAGCGCGGTCTTGGTGACAGCGACTGGACCGACCTTGTGATCGCCGCCGAAATGCGAGCCAACCTCGAGTTGTCGATCGCCCCGCCTGCGCCCAAGGACGGTGAGTAAGTGGCCCGAGTCTCGATGGCCGAGGACTACTTCGAAGTCACCGATGACCCCGCGACGCCCGTCCGTCTGAAGGGCAGCAAGTGCAAGGCGTGCGGCGAGACGTTCTACCCGCGGCGCGTGGTGTGCGCGAAGTGTTTGCACGAGGGCACCGACGACGTGTTCTTGAGCACGCAAGGCGAGCTCTTCACCTGGACGTGGGTGCACGTGCCGTTGTTCGCGAAGACCGACGCAAAGGTGAGCGCCTACGGCGTGGGCCAGGTCGACCTTCCCGAGGGGCCGCGCATCCAGGCGATCCTGATGGGCGAGCCGGCCGACTTCTCGATCGGGATGCAACTCGAGCTCGATGTCGAATCGTTGCGCCAAGACGCCGACGGGAACGACGTGGTCATTTACCGGTTCAAGCCTGTGGGGGTTGCGTCGTGAAGTTCGAAGGAGCCGCGATCGCCGGCGTCGGGCAGCTGAAGTTCGACATGTACAACGACGTGCCGTCGGTGGAGTTGGCCCGCGACGCCGGGTTGCTCGCGCTGCACGACGCGGGCATGACGCTGGCCGACATCGACGAAGTGTTCGTCGGTTACCTCGGCTTGCAACACCAGGTCGGCGTAAAGGCCGTGAAGGAGTTCGGTCTCACCGGTCTGCCCGTCACCCACATCGAGAACGCGTCGGCGACCGGACTGTTCGCCTACAGGGAGGCGGCGTGGGCGGTGTCGTCGGGCCGGGCCGAGGTCGCGATGGCGTTGTGCTTCGACAAGATGACCGAGATGACCGCGGCGCGCGTCAGCGGCGGCAACCAGTCGCGCGGGGCGGGACGCGACCAGCTCGACGCGTCGATCCTTCCTGCCGCGTTCTTTGCGCTGTGGGCGCAACGTCGCATGTACGACTACGGCACCACGCCCGAGACGTTCGCGAAAATCGCGGCGAAGAACTGGAACCACGGCGCACTCAATCCGTTGTCGCATCGTCAGCCCGATCACACCGTCACGGCTGAGGAAGTGCTGGCGTCGCGCATGATCGCCGAGCCGCTCACGGCGATGATGGCGTGTCCGGCCGACGACGGTGCTGCTGCGATCATCGTCGCGAGCGAAGAATGGGTGCGCGCCCATCAACCCGACCGCCGTGTGGTGCGTTGCCTGTCGTCGGCGGCGCAGAGCGAGGCGTACTCCCCGGGCCATGCATTCCTCGGGCCGGTGGTCGGTCCGGCCACGATGACCCAGACCACCGCGCAAGAGGCGTACGAGAAGGCCGGGGTCGGCCCGGACGATGTGTCGCTCGCGATGTGTCACGACGCGTTCGCGAATGAGGAGCTCGAGTACTACGAGCTGCTCGGCTTCTGTGAGGCCGGCGAGGGCGACAAGTTGGTCGCGAACAACGAGACGTCGATCGGCGGACGCATCCCGTTCAACACCGACGGCGGCCTGATCGCCCGCGGTCACCCCGGCGGGCCCACGGGTGCCGCGATGGTGCACGAGATCGTGGTGCAACTGCGCGGCCACGCCGGCGCGCGGCAAGTAGACGGCGCCCGCATCGGGCTGGCGCACTGTGTTGGCGGCGGCAGCATCTGCACCGTCAACCTCTTCGAAGGAGTGGACTGAACGTGTCCGATGACCTCGCCGCAGGGCGTGAAATCCAGACCAAGCTGTGGCCCCAGATGGCGACGGGCGGCACACCGCGGCCAGCGGCCAAGTTGGCGCCCGACTTCTACGAGTGGGTCGCCGAAACCGCCTTCGGCAAGATTTGGTCGCGTGACGCGCTGCCGTTACGCGACCGCAGCCTCATCACCGTCGCCATGCTCGCGGCGCTCGGCCGTACCGGCGAATTACGGGGTCACCTCGCCGGCGCCCGCAACCTCGGCATCTCGCAGGAAGAGTTGGTCGAGGTGTTGATGCAGGTCGCGGTGTACGCCGGCGTGCCCGCCGCGAACGACGCGCTCGGCGTCGCCGCCGAAGTATTCGGAATCACCGTCGACTGACGTCCCCTCCGTGCTTTTGGGCACGGTTTGGGACGCATGGCGTCCCTTACCGTGCCCAAAAGTGGGGGTGGGCGCGATCTGACGATCGGCGGCGCTCCGCGCAAAGCTGACACGAACGTTAGATTCGGGTCATGGCACTGCGAGACACGGTCATCGCCGACAGCGACCTCCATGTGATGGAGCCGCCGGATCTGTGGGAGCGCTACATCGCCCCCGAGTACAAGCACGCGGCGCCCAAGGGGCTCGCCGAGATCACGCGAGACATGCGCGTGCGCGTGAAGAACCACACGCTGCTGCGCCTCGGCACGGTCAACCCGCAGGCCGTCGACGCGCCGCGTCGGGGCTGGCGCCCCGAGCACGAGAACGTGTACGCGGCCCCCGAGGCTGCCGGCTGGGACGCGGCGTCGCAGATCGCCGCGATGGACCAAGAAGGCCTCGACCTCGCCGTGCTGTTCCCGAGCCGCGGGCTGTTCGTGCTCGGCCTCGACTCGTCGGAGTCGATCGGGTCCGACGGGCTCGAGCCTGCGTTCGCGTCGGCGATCGCGCGCGCATACAACGACTACATCAAGGACATGTGCGACTTCGCCCCCGACCGCACGTGGGGGGCCGCGATGGTCGCGCCCCACGACATTCCCGGCGCCGTGCTCGAAGCGCGCCGCGCGGTGGAGGAGCTTGGGTTTAAAGCGGTGTTCCTGGCGCCCGGTTGCGTGAACCGCAAGCCCTGGCACCACCCCGACTACGACCCGTTGTGGGCCGAGATCGAACGGCTCGGCGTGCCGATCACGTTCCACGGTGGCGGCCAGACCTATCTCACGCCCGACTTCTCGCTCGGTGTGCTCGACAAGTTGATGCTGTGGCACACGTTCAACCAGCCGCTCGCAATTCAGTTCGTCACCGTGTCGCTGTGTGGCGGCGGCGTGCTCGAACGCTTCCCGAACCTGCGCGTCGGTCTGCTCGAGGGCAACTGCTCGTGGGCACCGTGGCTGCTGCACCGCCTCGACGAGCACTACGAGTGGGTCGGCGCCATGGACGCGCCCGACCTCACGATGAAGCCAAGCGACTACTTCCGGCGGCAGTGTTTCATCGGCATCGAATCCGAAGAGGAAACCGCGCAGCCGTACTTCGACACGTTCGGCGACGACAACGTCGTGTTCTCCACCGACTACCCGCACGGCGACTCGATGTTCCCCCACGCCGTCGACACGTTCGACAAGATGCCGTACCCCGAGTCGACGAAGGCCAAGATCTGCGGCGAGAACTGGTCGCGGCTCTACAACATCCCGCTCGTCAAGCACACCTAGTTGGCCGACTTTCGCAACGAACTGCGGGCGTGGCTCGCGGCGCAGCAGATCCCGTCGCACGACGACTCGCTCGACGAACTGCGCGCGTGGAACGCAACGCTGTTCGACGCGCGCTACGCAGCGCCGGCGTGGCCTGAGGAATTCGGCGGACGTAACGCGTCGATCGAAGAGCAACTCGCGTTCAACGAGGAGATGGCCGCGGCCGGCGCGCCGGGGCCGGTCAACGCGATCGGCGTCGCGAACATCGCGCCGGCGATCATGACGTACGGCACCGATGAGCAGAAGCAACGCTTCATCCGACCGATGCTCCGGGGCGACGAGATCTGGTCGCAGGGCATGAGCGAACCCGAAGCGGGCAGTGACCTCGCGTCGTTGCGGTGCGCAGCGCGGCGCGACGGCGACGACTTCGTGGTCAACGGCCAAAAGACGTGGAACTCAAACGGGCACTTCGCCGACTGGTGCCAGTTGTACGTGCGCACCGACCCGTCGGTCGCCAAACACAAAGGCATCACGTGCCTGTTGGTGGATATGCGCACGCCCGGCATCGACGCCCGTCCCATCACGACGATGGCGGGCGACCACTCCTTCGCCGAGTTGTTCCTCACCGACGTGCCGGTTCCTGCAACCGCGATGCTCGGTGAGCTGAACCAGGGCTGGTCCGTCGCAACGCGCACGCTCAGCAACGAGCGCGCCGGCGTCGCCAACCTTTACCTGTCGCAACGCCGCACGTTCGACAAGCTCATTACGCGCGTTGACGGCCTCGACCGCATCGCTCGTGACCGGTTGGCGCAGCGTTACATCGAGGTGCGCATTCTCGAGTTCCTCGGCAAGCGGTCGGTCGGAGCTGCGCTCGCCGGGAAAACGCCGGGCGCCGAAGGCAGCGTGATCAAACTGGCGTGGTCGCAGTGCGCCCAGCGCCTGGCCAACACCGCGGTCGATATCACCGGCGACGTAAACGGGTCGTGGGGCACCGCGATGCTCTCGTCGCGGTCGTTGACGATTGCCGGCGGCACCACCGAGGTGTACAAGAACATCATCGGCGAGCGCGTGCTGGGTTTACCAAAGGAACCGACCTAGGTCTTCGGCTTCATCGCCTCGGCCGACGCCGCGTATTCGGGCGTGTCGTGCGACGCGTTTTCTGCGTCGAGGCCGGCTTGCAACGCCCGCTCGGCGTTGGCCTTGAGGTGCCGGTTCAGCAGCAGCTTGGTCTCCTGGACCGCTTGCGGTGGTTGCGCGGCGAGGCGCTGTGCGAACGCGGTGGCAGCGGCGAGCAAGTCTTCGCGGGGGACCGAGAAGTTCGCGAGGCCGAGTTCCACGGCGACATCGGCCGGGATTCGGTCGCCGGTGAGCATGTACTGCTTCGCCTTGAGCAGGCTTGTACTCGCGGGCCAGCCGACCGCGCCGCCGTCGCCCGCCACGAGCGCGACCGACACGTGCGGGTCGGCGATGAACGTCTCGGTCGCGATGAACACCACGTCGCACAGCGTGACGATCGTGCAGCCCAGGCCGACCGCGGGGCCGTTCACCGCGGCCACCACCGGTAAGGGGAAGTCGATCATCGTCTCGACGATCTCGCGCGCTTGGCGCATCGACTTGGCCCGGAAGTCGAGGTCGACGCGGCGCCGCTCGAAGTCGTCGAAGGAGCCTCCGGCCGAAAACGCCCGTCCCGCGCCAGTGAGAACGACTGCCCGCGCGTCGGCGTCGGCGACGAGCGCAGGCCACAGCGCGAGGAACGAGTCGTGCATCTGTTCGGAGAACGCGTTGAGTTCGTCCGGCACGTCGAGCGTGACGGTGCGCACCGGCCCGTCGGCCGTAACTGTTATGCCCGCGATGTCGTACAAGTACGTTCCTCCGTATGAGTGCGGGCCCGAGGGTAGCGATCGTCACCGGTGGCAGTAGCGGCATCGGCTTGGCGTGCGGCCGCTTACTCGTCGAACACGGCTACGACGTCGTGCTCAGCGCCCGCCGTGCAGACGTGCTGCGCGAGGCGGCCGAATCGATCGGGGCGCGTTACGCGGCGGGCGACAGCGCCGACGAAGACGCCTTCGCGAGCGTTGTGGCGACAGCCGGACGTGTCGATCTACTCGTCCACGCGGCGGGCGTGATGGACGGCACGTTCGTGCGCAAGGAAACCGCCGCCACCTTCGACAGCGTGATCCGTACCAACCTGCGCTCTGCGTTCGTGGTGACCGCTGCCGCGTTGCCGGTGATGCCCGAAGGCGGTCGCCTCATTTTTCTGTCGTCGTCGTCGGCGCACGCGCCGCAGCCCGGCAAGGCCGCGTACAGCGCGTCGAAGGCAGGCCTCAACGCGTTCGCGTCGGCCTTGTCACGCGAGGTCGACCGCGATGGCATCAACGTGCATGTGATAACGACCGGACCTGTCGCCACGCCCATGCTCGACGACGTGCACTTCCCCATGTTGGCGTTGAACGCAGACGACATCGCGAAAACGGTGCTGTTCCTCGACGAACTGCCCCCGAACGTCAGCCTTTTCGAGCTCGAGATCAACTCGGTCGAGAAGGGTCCGTTCGCGCCCGCGCCCTTCGTCCCCGAAGCGGCCAAGAAGATCGGACGCACCGACCTTCAGAGGTAGCCGTGCTGCGTCGCCTAAGCGGCGGGAGAGCGCTCGGGCCGCCAAGCCACCGCGAGCAGTAGTACCGCGCCCACGAGGCCGACGATCGCGATCTCAAGGCCGCGCTTGCCGTACATGCGATGGATGTCGAGCGCGTGGTCGAGCGAGAACTTGCCTGCGCCTACGCACGCGATGCCAACTGCCGCGGCAATCAACGACGCGACGTACTCATAGCCTTCGCCCTTGTAAAAGATGAAGAACCCGTTCTTGAAATGGTTCGTCACGAGCGCGACCACCATCGTGCCGATCACGCCGGCGGCACCGAGCGGAGTGAGGAACCCGGCGATGAGCGACGCCCCGGCGCCGAGTTCGGTGAGCGACGCCAGCCACGCGTGCACGATGCCCGGCTTCATCCCGAGGCTGGCGAACCAGCCCGCAGTTCCTGCGATCTTTCCGCCGCCGAAGATGTGCCGATAACCGTGCATGATCATCACGACTCCGACCCAGACGCGCAGCACCAGAAGGCCGAAGCTGATTGCGTTGACATCGCTCATGGCTACGAAGCTACGCGGTCGCGACGGCGAAGCTAGGTTCTAACAACCGTGTCACATTTCGATCCTGACGCCGTCCACGCCAAATATTTGGCCGAGCGCGACAAGCGCTTGGTGGCCGGTCGGGCGGCTATTCGCGACCTGTCCACCGACGAGTACTTCGCCCGCTACCGACGCGATCCGTTCACACCGGTCGCCGAACGTCCGCCCGTTACCGACGACGTCGACGTCGTCATCATCGGCGGCGGCATCGCCGGACTCTCCGCCGGAGCACAGCTGCGCAAGGCGGGTATCGAACGCATCCGCATCGTCGACGAAGCGGGCGGCGTGGGCGGCACCTGGTACTGGAATAGGTATCCCGGCGTGATGTGCGATGTCGAGTCCTACATCTACATGCCTCTGCTGGAAGACATGGGCTACGTGCCTACCCGGCGCTACGCGTACGGCGAAGAGATCCGCGAGTACCTCGACTCACTCGCCGACAAGTTCGACCTGAAGCGCGACGCGCTGTTCCACACCCGCGTCGCGTCGGCGCAGTGGGACGACGCCTCGGCGCGCTGGCGCGTGGTAACCGACCGGGGCGACGCGTTTACGGCGCGCTACTACGTGCTCGCGACCGGGCTGCTCAACTTGATGAAGCTCCCGGCGATCGACGGCATGGAGACCTTCGCCGGTCACTCGTTCCACACGGCGCGCTGGGACTACCAGTACACCGGCGGCGGCCCGCACGAGCCGCTCACGAATCTGCACGACAAGGTGGTCGGGCTCATCGGCACCGGGGCCACCGGTATTCAGGCGCTGCCGCCATTGGCCGAAGCGGCCAAGCACGTCTACGTGTTCCAGCGCACGCCGTCGGCTATCGGCGAGCGCGGCAACCGCGACACCGATCCCGAGTTCGTAGACACGCTGACGCCAGGCTGGCAGCGCGAACGCATGGACAACTTCCAGGCGATCATGCTCGGCAAACCGGTTGACTCCGACCTCACCGACGACGGGTGGACGCATCACTACGCGAAGGTGCACAACGCGCCGCGCTGGAAGGGCATGACGTACGAGGAGTACATGCTCAAGGCGGAGTCGATCGACTACGAGATCATGGAGGCGCACCGCCAACGCGTCGACGAGCTCGTCGCCGATCCGCAGAAGGCCGCGATCCTCAAGCCGTACTACCGCTACTTGTGCAAGCGGCCGTGCTTTCACGACGAGTACCTGCAGGCGTACAACAACGACAACGTCACCCTCGTCGACTGCCCGAGCGGTTTCGATCGCGTCACCGACCGCGGGCCGGTAGTCGACGGCACGCAGTACGAGATCGACTGTCTCATCTACGCGACCGGCTTCGAGGCCGAACTGACGCCGCTGTACCGCCGCGCCGGTCACGAGATCGTCGGGCGCGACGGCGTGAGCCTCGCCGACAAGTTCAGTGAAGGCGCCGCCACGCTGTTCGGAATGTTGAGCCGCGGCTTCCCGAACTTCTTCGTGATGCCGGCGCCGGCGCAGCAGTGCGTGGTCACGGTCAACTACACGCAGCTCGCGGTTGTTGGCGCTGAGTTTGTCGGCGGCGCGATCGCCACGCTCGACAAGCGCGGCGTCAAGGCCTTCGACGTCAGCGCCGAGGCCGAAGACAAGTGGACCCAGACGGTGATCGACGGCTTCGTCGACCCCAGCCACGTGATGGCGGCGTGCACCCCGTCGCGCATTAACAACGAAGGCAACCCCCAAGGCATCAGCCCGCGTAACGGCAACTGGGGGCGCGGCTTCGGTGACTTCTTCGGTTACCGCGAGTTGCTGGAACAGTGGGTCGAAAAGGGCGAGTGCGAGGGCCTCGAACTGACATGAGCTCCGACCAGCGCATCGTCGTCGTCACCGGTGGCGGCGCCGGCATCGGTGCGGGCGTAGCCGAAGAACTCGGTCGCCAAGGTGCGTTCGTGGTGACGCTCGACCCTCTTCTCACGCTCGACGGCTCCGCGCAGGAACAGGCCCCCGCGCCCGAAAACACCACGGCGGGACGGATCGTCGCGGGCGGTGGAGCGGCGCGCGCGGTGCCGGTGTCGGTCACCGACGCCGGCGCAGTGCGCGACGTGTTCGCGCAACTCGTCGACGAGTTCGGGCGTCTTGACGCCGTCGTGAACGTCGCCGGCATCAGCCGGCCCACCAACTTCGCGTCGGGCAGCGACGACGACTGGCGCGCCGTGTTGTCGGTGCACGTCGACGGCTATCTCAACGTGCTGCGCGCTGCGCTGCCGATCATGGCCGACGCCGGGCGTGGGCAGATCCTCGGTGTCACGTCGGGCGGGGGCTGGCGGCCAATGGATGCGGGAGCGTACGGATGCGCCAAGCGCGCCGTGGCCGCGCTCACGTGGCAGGTAGGGCTTCGCGCCCCTGACGGCGTGGTCGTGAACGCGATGTCGCCAATCGCGGTGACGCGCATGGTCACGGCCGCGCTCGAACGCGCCGGACGCGGAGGTGGCGCGGCAGCGAACGCGGCGGGGCCGCTGTTCGGTTCTATGCCGAAGCCCGAAGACATCGGACCGATCGGCGCCTACCTCGTCGGCGACCAATTCACGTGGTCGTCGGGCGAGATCGTGTTCGCCGGTGGCGCCGAAGTCGCGATCGTCGAACGGCCTCGGCTGCTCGAAGTGGTGCGCACCGGCGACGTGAAATCGCTGCCTCACGTGCTCGACGCCACCACGAAGTCGTGGATCGCGGCCGAGGCGAGCCAGCTGAGCGGCGGTGGCAGCAACCCGCGGTTCGCGACGGTGTTCGACGAGCCCGAGGGCGAACTCGCAGTCGCCGCGGTCGCGACGTGTTGCGTGATGTCCGACGATCTGCAGATGGTGGGCGCGCTGAAACGAGCGGTGGAGGCGCGCGGCGTCACTGTCGTCACCCGTTCGCCCGAAGGCATCCCGCCCGATGTCGATGCCGTGATCGTCACGTCGGGCGCGTTTGGCGTTGCGCCGAGCGGCGACGGTGACTGGCAACACATCGTCGGTTCGCACGACGGCATCGTCGAGGAGTTGTTCGCCGACGGTCGACTGGCGCGAACAGTGTGTGAGTACGCGGCCGCCGCCGACCGCTCGGTGCGCCTCGTCACGCTCACCGCCGCGACGACGCCCGCAGGGCGCACCCGGGCACAGGCAGTGGCGCAACACGCTCGATCGTCACGCCAATCAACGCGCGAGCGGGTCACTGCGTTCGGCGTAAGCGTCGAAAGCGATGCGCTCGACGACGCGGCCGCGCTCGCCGCACATCTCGTCGCCCATCCCGATGCACCAGCGTTGTCGGGGGCCGAGCTCGCGGTGGGCGACGGCTGGGTCGGCTTGCGCAGCCACCCGCGGCCGAACACGAGCGTGAGTTACGGCGGGCCTGCGGTGCCCGCCTGGCTCGACGGTGTGTTGCGGGACGCGGTCCGATGAACAAGCCGACGCGCATCGTGGACTGTCACGTGCACTTGTGGGACCCCGATCGCACCGAGTGGTACCCGTATCTGTCGGGTCGTCAGCAGCTGAACATGGGCGACACCACCGGCATGAACCGCCGCTTCGACGTGCCCACGTACGCGGCGGAGTCCGCCGGGTGGAAGGTCGAGAAGCTGGTGAACGTGGCCGCCGCGACGGGGCGGCACTCGATCGACGAGACACTCGAACTCGACAGCCGCGACGGTGTCGCTGCGATCGTCGGTGGTCTGCCTCCAACCGACTCCACCGCTGAGGCGGTCGACCTCATCGACCGGCAGATGGGCGCGTCGAAATTTCGCGGCGTGCGCCCGATGGGCCAGTTCAAGGAGCCGCTGCCGGCGGTCGAAGTGCTGCGGGCGCTCGGCGAGCGCGGTCTCGTGTTCGAGCTGATGACGCACACCGATCAACTCGACGACGCGGCGCGGGGTCTCGACGGCATCGACGTCGTCGTGGTGGTCGAGCACACCGGTTGGCCGACGTCGTCGGCCGACGACGAGTTCACGCGGTGGAAGGCGGGCATAAGCGCACTCGCGGCAGTCGGCGACAACGTCGTGTGCAAGTTGTCGGGGCTCGCCATGCCGCTGGGGTCGATGAGCGCCGATGCTTTCCGGCCATGGATTGAACACGCCATCGGCGCGTTCGGCGTCGACCGCTGCATGTTCGCCAGCAACTTTCCCGTCGACGGTATGCACGGCACGCTCGATGAACTCTTCACGACCTTCGCGACGTTGACCAGCGACCTCGACGACGACGCCCGCGACAAGCTCTTCGCCGCGAACGCCGAACGCGTCTACCGCATCTGATGGACCTTGGCCTCGGCGGGCGCGCCGCCATCGTAACCGGCGCGTCACGCGGCATCGGTCGCGGGATCGCCACTGCGCTGGCCGCGGAGGGCGTACGCGTGTTGTTGTGCGGACGCGACGCCGCGGCGCTCGACGATGTCGCCAAAGCCATCGGTCACGACGCGACGCCGTTCACGGTCGACATCACGCAACCCGACGCGGCCCAGCCCATCGTCGACGAGTGCGTGCGCGCCTTTGGACGCATCGACATCCTCGTCAACAACGCCGGCATCGCGACCGTGCGCAAGCTGCCCGAGATCACGCACGAGCAGTGGCACGAAGACTTCGAGAACAACTTCTTCAGCGCGGCGCGCTTGTCGTCCGTAGCCGCGAACGCGATGAAGGCGCGGGGCTGGGGGCGCATCGTGCACAACTCGTCGATTGACGGCGTTGCGCCCGACAAATTGTTCCCCGCTTACTCGGCGGCGAAGGCCGCGATGTTGAGCCTGTCGAAAACGCTGTCGCACGAGTACGCCCGGTTCGGCGTGACGAGCAACGTCGTGCTGCCCGGCATCACGCTGACCGAATCGGTGCGCGAACAGGCTGCCGCATCGGCCGAGCGTCTCGGCAAAACCGAAGCCGAAGTAATGGACCGCATCCTGGCCAAGCACAACCCCGACACCGGCCGCTTCGGCACCGTCGAGGACGTCGCGAACGCGTTCGTGTTCCTCTGCTCCGACGCCGCAAGTTGGATCACGGGCGCCGCCCTCGTAGTCGACGGCGGCACCCTCCGCTCGATCTAGAGCAGCTCTCTACATCACGAAAACAGCTGGGGGAGTTCCTTGCGGATGATCTTGTTCATCGCGTTGCGGGGGAAACCGTCGACGAACACGAAGCGCTCGGGCACTTTGTATTTGGCGAGGTTGGCGACGCAGTGGGCGCGCAGGGCGTCCTCGTCGGCGTTGCCTTCGATCAGCGCGACCACCCGCTCGCCGAGGCGTTCGTCGGCCACACCGACGACCGCGCTCGCGGTCACGCCGTCGACTTCCTGCAACACCCGCTCGACCTCCGCGGGATACACGTTGGCGCCGCCGCGGATGATTACGAGGCTCTTTCGGTCTTGCACGTGCAGGTATCCGTGGTCGTCGACGAAGCCGACGTCGCCCGTGTGCAACTCGCCGTCGCGCAACACCTCGGCCGTCGCGTCGTCGCGCTGCCAGTAACCGAGCATCGGGCGGTAGCGGTCGTCGGCCGCAGACACGCAGATCTCGCCGTCGTCCGCCGTGCGCACGCGCACGTGCGGTAGCGGCTTACCGCTCGCATGCGCGACATGGGGTCCGCCAACCGGATCGATCGCGACAAT
>JBEEFT010000019.1:0-2973 GCA_041166225.1 Actinomycetota bacterium
ATGTGCAGTTCGGCACCATCGTGGCGCTCACCGCGGTGGCCAACGCGGTGGTCGCCGAACCGGCCTGGGCCGAGTTGTTGCTGGCCGAACTCGACCCGTTCGCCGGCGAGATCATGATGCTGCCGTCGGTGGTGGTGCTCGGTGCGGCGGATCGGTTCCGGGGTCAGATGCTTCTGGTACTCGGCCGTCGCGACGAAGCCATCGCCGCGCTGGAGGCCGCGGTCGAACTCGAGACCAAGTTGCAGGCGCCGCCTCTAGTGAAACGCAGCGAGTTCTGGTTGACGCGCGCGCGGTCTGTTTAACCGGAGAAGTGCGCGACCAACGTCGCCGTCAACGCGCGGCGGTCGATCTTGCCCGAGTCGAGCATCGGCAGCTCGGCCGCAGGCATCACGAGGACGTGGCGAGGCACCTTGTACGACGACACGTCTTCCTTCACGAAGGCCCGCAGCTCGTCTTCGGTGACCGACGCGCCAGGCACGACCGCGACCGCAGCGACGACGTCCTCACCGCGGTCACCCGCCGGCACTCCGCACACGAACGCCAGCGCGACATCGGGGTGCATCTCGAGCACGAGCTCGACGTCACGCGGCGTGATGTTCATGCCGTTCGACTTAATGAGGTCACCCAGCCGGCCAGTGAAATAGAAGTGCCCGTCGGCGTCGAAGTAGCCGCCGTCACCGCTGCGATACCAGCCGTCGGGCGTGAACACGTCGGCCCGCTCACGCTTGTGCAGGCCTTGCATCAGCGAGTAGCCGCGGATCCACAATTCGCCGGGCTCGCCGACGGGCTGGTCGGCACCACTAAGCGGATCGACGATCTTGTGCTCGACGCCCGGCACGCTGAAACCGAACGAGCCCTCCTGTTCGGGCGTGAGGATGTTGTCGCGCGAGTCGAACGTGTGCGGGCCGAGCGTTTCGGTCATGCCCAACGAGTTGGCCCGCGGCAACATCGCATCCTCCTGGCGGTCGGGCGGCAGTAGGAATGCCCCAGCGGGACCGGCCGCGCGGAGGCACGACACGTCACGCGTCTTGAAGTCGGGATGGTCGGCCAGTGCCTTGGCCATGTGCGGCCAGCCCAGTACCTGCGTGATGCGCTCGCGCTCGATCAACTCGAGGGTGCGCGGCGGGTCGAATTGGTTCTCGAACACCAGCGTCGCCCCGGCGTGCAGCGCGGCAACCAGCGTGAAGCTCATACCGCCCACCCAGAACAACGGCATCGGCGTGTAGAGCACGTCGTCGGCGTTGATGTCTCGCATCTGCCACAAGTTGTGCGCGTGGCGAACGGCTGGCCCGTGCGTGTGGATCGCGCCCTTAGGATCCGCGGTCGAGCCCGACGAATAGATCACCACCATGGGGTCGGCCGGCGTGACCTCGGCCTCGGCTGCGTCGAACACTGCCATGGGGACTTGGTCGGCGCGATCGACCAGGTCGCTTACCGGCGCGCACCACGAGAATGCGTCTGCCGAACCGCTTCCCCACGTCCACACCGAACGCAGGTACGGCAGTTCCTCGATGAAGATGCGCTCGTTGGTCTGTCCCGCGATCGACGGAGCGACCTGTTCCATCCGCTCGAGGTAGTCGTGGCCGAGGTGGCCGTCGACCATCAGGATCATCTGCGCGTCGCAATGCCGCAGCGTGTACTGCAGCTCGCGGGCCTTCGAATACGTGTTGAGCAGCACGCACACACCGCCGATGCGCGTAACCGCGAGCCATCCGATGATCCACTCAGGGCAGTTCGGCGCCAACAGCGCGACGCGCGTGCCCTTGCCGGCGCCGCTCGCCAGCAAGCCGCGGGCGAGTTCGCGCGACGCACGCTCGACATCGTTGAACGACAGCCGCCGGTCTTCGATGACGACGAACGACTTGTCGCCGAACTTCGACGCCGCGTACCGAATGAGCTCACCCGACGTGGGCGTGAACGACGGGAAACTGATTTCACGAGATGGGTTCATACGATCCTCGATGTCCGGTCGCCCCAGTATTGGTCTTTCAGTAACCGCTTGTAGAGCTTGCCGGTGTCCTGCCGGGGCAGCTCTTCCATGAAGTCGATCGAGCGCGGGCACTTGAAACCCGCGAGTCGGGACCGGCAGAACGCGAGTAGTTCTTTTTCCAACTCGGGTGACCCGAGCGAGCCGTCGAGCAACTGCACGACGCCCTTGACCTCTTCGCCGAACTCCTCGTTGGGCACGCCGAACACGGCCGCGTCGGCGACCGCGGGGTGGGCGAGCAACACGTTCTCCGCCTCTTGCGGGTAGATGTTCACGCCACCGCTCACGATGGTGAACGACACACGGTCGGTCAGGTACAAGTACCCGTCGGCGTCGAGGTAGCCGACGTCGCCCAGGTTGTACCAACCCTCCGGCGAGCGCGACCCGGCGGTCTTGTCGGGGTCACCGTGGTACTCGAAGTTGGCGTGCGGCGTGTCGAACCAGATGCGGCCGACCTCGCCGACGGGCAACTCGTTGTGGTCGTCGTCGCAGATGTGCGCCGTGCACATGCGGGGCAAGCCGACAGAGCCGGGATGGGCCAGCCACTCCTCAGGCGAGATCAGCGTGGAGCCCACGTTCTCGGACCCCGCGTAGTACTCCCAGATGATGGGGCCGAGCCAGTCGATCATCTTGCGCTTCACGTCGACCGGACAGGGCGCCGCCGCGTGGAACACCACCTGCAACGACGACAGGTCGTACTTCAGGCGCACCTCGTCGGGCAGCTTCAGAATGCGCACAAACATCGTCGGCACGAACTGGGCGCGGTTGATCTGGTACTGCTCGATGAAGCGCAGCGCGTCTTCCGGGTCCCACTTCTCCATCACGACCGTCGTGGCACCGACGCGGTGCGCCGAGGAGCAGAAGACGACGGGAGCCGTGTGGTACATCGGCGCCGGCGACAAGTAGATCGTGTCGGCGTCGGCCTGGATCGGCGACTTGTACGCCATCAACGGTGACGGGTCGCTGATCTTCGCGTCGCGCAACGG